>CAIYAG010000432.1 GCA_903924075.1 uncultured Bacteroidota bacterium
CACAAATTGGATGCGGTTAATACCCATTTGGAGTATCAGGGGGCTGTGCCAATACGCGACTATGAGCAAATGAAGCCCTATATCGAGCAGATCAAAGAAGGGAAGCACAACGTACTCTGGAAGGGCAAGCCTATCTACCTTGCCAAGACCAGTGGCACTACAAGCGGGGTTAAATACATACCCATCACCAAAGATTCGATCCCCAATCACATCAATACTGCCCGAAATGCCCTTTTATGTTATATGGGGGAAACCGGAAATACCGCTTTTGCAAACGGGAAAATGATCTTTTTAAGTGGATCTCCTGAATTAGAAAGGGTTGCAGGTATCCCCACTGGTCGATTAAGCGGGATAGTGAATCACCATATTCCCAGTTATTTGCGATCGAACCAGTTGCCAAGCTATGAAACCAACTGTATTGAGGATTGGGAAACCAAACTCGACAGGATCGTTGCCGAAACCTTTAACCAGAATATGACCCTGATCAGTGGCATTCCACCGTGGATGCAAATGTATTTTGATCGGTTAATTGAGAAAGGCGACAAGAAAATTGCCGACCTATTCCCCAATTTTAGCATCATGGTGCAGGGTGGGGTGAATTTTGAACCCTATAAAGCCAAGCTTTTTGAAAGTATTGGTAAAAAGATCGATTCAATCGAGTTATTCCCGGCTAGTGAAGGTTTCTTTGCTTTTCAGGATAGTCAGTCGGCAGAGGGACTATTATTAAATACCAATAGTGGCATATTCTATGAATTTGTTCCGGCCGATCAGATCTTCACTGAAAACCCAACCCGCCTCACATTGCGCGATGTGAAAATTGGCGAAAACTATGCCCTGATCATCAATAGCAATGCCGGATTATGGGGCTATAATTTGGGTGATACAGTAAAATTTGTTAGCCTGAATCCATACCGCTTGGTGGTTAGTGGAAGGATCAAACACTTCATTTCTGCCTTTGGCGAACACGTGATTGGGGAAGAAGTGGAATCTGCTCTTTTAAAAGCCGCAAGCGAATCTGGCGTGAGCGTTACAGAATTTACGGTGGCCCCCATGATTCAACAGGGAGAAGGGAAAAGCTACCACGAATGGTTCATTGAATTTGAGAAAGCGCCAGAATCGATGACTGCATTCGCTGAAAAAATTGATCAGAACCTCCGCCAGAAAAACGTGTATTATGATGATTTGATCACGGGTAATATCTTGGAAAAATTAAAGATCAGCCCTGTTAAACGGAATGGATTTAGAGATTATATGAAGTCGATCGGCAAATTAGGCGGACAAAATAAAGTACCCCGCCTGAGTAACGATCGAAATATTGCCAACGAATTGTCGCAGTTTTTGGAGAGATAGCAGCCGTTCAAGTATAATTCATGGTTTAAACAGAGATTCGCGTATTTTGCACGAATCTTAAATAGATCGCACAAATCAAATTAATGAAGCAAAAACGCATAGCCCTATTTGGATCAACCGGTTCGATCGGCACGCAGGCACTCGATGTGATTGCAGCAAATAGAGATTTATTTAGCGCAGAAGTGCTCACTGCACAAACCAACGATACCTTACTTATTAAACAAGCTTTGGAGTTTAATCCAAATATTGTGGTGATCGGGGATGAAAAAAAATATACGGTTGTAAAGGAAGCTTTGGCTGGAACTGATACCAAAGTTTTTGCAGGCGAAAAAGCTTTGGAGGAAGTTGCTGCATTGGATTGTTATGATATGATGCTGGCAGGAATTGTAGGCTATGCAGGATTGCGTCCCACTTTACAAGCTGTAAATATGGGCAAGGCGGTGGCACTTGCAAATAAGGAAACTTTAGTGGTAGCTGGAGATATTGTGATGCAACGTGCATTAGAAAAAGGCGCTGCGATCCTTCCAGTTGATAGTGAGCACTCAGCCATATTTCAATGCCTAGTTGGAGAATCAAATAACAAGATTTCTAAAATAGTACTTACTGCAAGTGGTGGTCCATTCCTTGGAAAGAAACCAAATTTTTTGGTGAATGTGAAAAGAGATCATGCTTTGCAACATCCAAACTGGACAATGGGAGCAAAGATCACCATCGACTCTGCAACCCTGATGAATAAAGGCTTAGAGATGATCGAAGCCAAGTGGTTATTTAATCTTACGCCCGAGCAAATTCAAGTAGTAGTACATCCACAAAGTATCATCCATAGCATGGTGCAATTTGAAGATGGAAGTTTGAAAGCGCAGATGGGTTTACCAGATATGAAATTGCCGATCCAGTATGCAATGGCTTTTCCGCATCGGATAGCAAACGATTTTCCGCGATACGATTTTAAGAAACCTCAAACGCTGAGCTTTGAAGAGCCCGATATTAAAACCTTCCGCAATCTGGCATTGGCTATTGAAGCATTGAGACAGGCTGGTAATATGCCCTGTATCCTGAATGCCGCCAATGAAATTGCAGTGTATGCATTTCTGAGAAACCGAATTGGATTTTTGGATATGACTGAAGTGGTTGAACAAACGATGGCAAAAATTAGTTTTATAGAGAAGCCAACTTTGGAAGAGTATTTTGAAACAGATGGTGAGGCACGTAACTTCGCCGCCTCATTAATTCACATGTAGGCGATTAATTATTAAAAGTATTTCTAAACAAATTCCCTCTAGGGATTCCGAACTATGAATTTATTAGCAATCGATTGGATAAGTATTGGAGTAAAAACAGGACAGTTCATCATGTCGTTCTCAATCTTGGTAGTGCTGCACGAATTGGGTCATTTTATTCCTGCAAGGATCTTTAAATGTAGGGTTGAAAAGTTTTATTTATTCTTCGACCCTTATTTTAGTTTATGGAAAAAGAAAAAGGGTGACACCGAATATGGTTTAGGCTGGATTCCCTTTGGTGGTTATGTGAAGATTTCTGGAATGATTGATGAGAGCATGGATAAAGAGCAAATGAAATTGCCTCCAGAACCTTATGAATTCAGATCAAAGCCGGCTTGGCAAAGGTTGATCATCATGATTGGTGGGGTTGTGGTTAACGTGATTCTTGCTATTGTTATTTTCATTGGTATCACTTGGGTTTGGGGTGAACAATATATGCCTGCAAAGAACCTGCAATATGGTGTTCATGCAGATTCTTTAGCTAAGAGCATTGGGATCATGGATGGTGATAAAATTGTTTCCATCGATGGAAAAATGGTGGAAGATTTTGGAACCGTTGTGCCAGAGATCATTACTACCGATGCTAAAACAATGCAAGTAGAAAGGGCCGGAGCAAAAGTGGATATCAATCTTCCAGACGGATTGATCAAAAATTTATTCAAAACAAAAAAAGGTAGAGAACTCGCTTCCGATTTTGTAACCTGGCGTTATCCCGCAATTGTAGATTCAGTCGCAAAAACTGCAGTGTTTACAAAAGACAGATTTCAAAAAGGAGATACACTGATCGCATTTAACAATCATTACTTCCAATACTTTCACGAGTATGAAGCTATGAATAAAGGTTTTGCAGATTCTGTGGTAACATTCAAAGTGATCAGAGCAAAAGATACTGTGGATGTGAAAGTATTGTTGAATAATAAGGGTAGTGTTGGGTTCTTCCGCAAAACACCTTTCGAAATGTTTGGCACAGTTGTGAAAGAATATTCTTTGGCACAAGCAATTCCAATGGGTTTCAGTAGATGTTTTGAAACATTGGATCGATACATTACCGGCATCAAACAGATCTTCACAGGAAAAGTAAATGCGAGTGAATCATTGGGTAGTGTGATCAGTATTGGAAATACATTCCCAGGTGTTTGGGATTGGCAAAAATTCTGGACTTTAACTGGGATCTTTTCGATCATCCTTGCATTTATGAATATCTTACCAATACCAGCATTAGATGGTGGTCATGCATTGTTTACTTTGTATGAAATGATCACTGGTCGCAAGCCTGGAGATAAGTTCATGGAGCATGCACAAATGGTTGGTATGATCTTGTTATTAGGTTTGATGGCTTACGCGCTGGGCTTGGATTTCTGGCGATTATTTAAATAAGCGTAACTTTGTAGAATACTGGGGTCGTATTGGTTTTGACAGCATATGTCACGGTTGGTGTAAGCATGCAGTGCGTTGGATAATTAGCACTTTAATCTGAATATTCAAAACTCAAATGGCAATACTCAGTATGCCATGGCTGCTTAATCAGTGATTAAGTAACCATTCGGGCCGCGGCTAAGGTTCGCCTGTTACCTCTTGCTGCCGCCGACTTAAAACAAAAGAGGATGCTGTAACAGAAGGCTGTGACTGTTACTTAAGACCATTCAGCTAAGCGTTA
>CAIYAG010000433.1 GCA_903924075.1 uncultured Bacteroidota bacterium
GTGAAGAGTGAAGAGTGAAGAGTGAAGAGTGAAGAGTGAAGAGTGAAGAGTGAAGAGTGAAGAGTGAAGAGTGAAGAGTGAAGAGTGAAGAGTGAAGAGTGAAGAAAGGACGGAGATTTCTATAAATGATAAAACCCAGCGCATGCGCTGGGTTTCGTTTTAAGAGGGGGCGAAGCCCTTATACCGTCCGTTCTTCACTCTTCACTCTTATCTCTTCACTATTTTATTTATTCTCCCATCTTTTTCCCCATCGGAAAAGTATAACCCAGGCTTAAGATCAATTCATAGGTTCCGAAGGCTTGCTTTGCTGTGCCTTTGTATACTTTGAGGTTTGAGTAACGAGCATAGTCAACTTTGTTGGTAAATTCTAAATACACATGTTTATGGAAAGTAGAACGAACACCTGCTTCTACGCCCATATTCCATCCGCCTAATTGAAAGCCCATGTCATTTTCTTTGCCAAATAAAGTATTTTGAACGTGCGGGATAACGGGTCCGATACCAGCTTTAGCCAGAAAGTCGAGTTTGAAATTACCCGTCTTACTTTCTTCCCAATTCCATCTTTTTACTAAGTTGAACAATAAGAAGTTCGCACCATTATTTAAGTAATATACAAATCCATTTGATTGCGCAAAGTTCAAAGTAGTATCAACCTGTCTTCCGCCTAATGTTCCTACTAAATGTGCTTGCTGACCATCAGTGATCAGGTGCTTGGTATGATCGAAATTAATTTCCCAAGCCAAACCTTTCTTCTTGTTGAAAAAATAACCGATACGATAATTGTATTGGGGGATACTCAAAGGGATGCTTAACAAACCTTGGTCCCAACCAATATGATCGTTTGAATGGATATGCTGGAAGGTGTAATTGTTGTTTAATTCTGGTTGATTTACCTTAACGTTCGAATTAGTATACCATTCCTTATTATATCCCCAAGAAAAATAAAACTCTCCTTTTCTTTCTTTTTTTGTCTTTGTATTAGTCTGTGCGCTTGTAAATAAAGGCAGGGTTATAAGAATAACCAATACCAATTTGATCGTGTTTTTCATAAATAATAACTTGATTGTCAGCCGCGAAATTACAAAACTCTAGTCAAGAACCGGACTTAACCATCGTTCTGCTTCTTCTAAAGGCATGTTTTTTCTTGCTGCATAATCCAACAATTGGTCTCTCTGTATTTTCCCAATTCCAAAATATTGGCTCTGTGGATTGGCAAAATACCATCCACAAACGGAAGAAGCAGGATACATGGCGAGCGACTCGGTTAGCGTTATGCCAATTGTTTCGGATGCTTTTAAAAGATCAAATAATTTATATTTTTCAGTATGATCTGGGCAAGCAGGATAACCTGGTGCGGGGCGAATTCCCTGGTATTTTTCTTTGATCAGGTCTTCATTAGTTAGCTGCTCATCAGAAACATAACCCCAATATTCTGTTCTAACCTTTAAATGGAGATATTCAGCCAACGCCTCTGCTAATCGATCGGCGATCGCTTGCAATGTGATCTTATTATAATCATCTAGCGCAACTTCAAAAGCATTAATATGCTTTTCGATGCCATGGATGGTAACAGCAAAAGCACCTATATGATCTTTTTTTACTACACTTTCCGGAGCTATAAAATCGGCCAAAGATAAATTCGGTTGGTCTGCTGCTTTTTGTATTTGTTGGCGGAGGAATGAAAGCTTAACTGTGTCGTTTGCTGTTTTCACAAATACATCATCATCATTAGAAGCTGCTTCCCAGAATCCTAATGTAGCTTTTGGTTGTAGCCATTTCTCTGCAATGATCTGATCAAGCAGGTTGTTTGCATCTTTATATAATTTGCTTGCTTCCACTCCAACAACACTATCCGTAAGGATTTCAGGGAAATTTCCGTGCAATTCCCATGCAATGAAGAAAGGTTTCCAATCAATAAATGGCCTTAAGGTTTCAATGCTGATATCATCTAAAACTTTAGTACCAATAAAATGTGGTGTAACTGGTTCAAAATTTTGCCAGTTGATATTTGTTTTTTTCTTTTTTGCCTCTGAATAGGGAAGATAATTTTTAATCGTTTTCTTGGCGTCAAAATTTTCTTTCAGTTGTTTGTATTCTGCATTCAGTTGTTGCAGAAAATCTGCTTTCAGCTCTTTATTTAACAAAGAACCTGCAACGGTTACACTTCTGGAAGCATCTAATACATGCACTACGCCATCCCCAAATTCAGGTGCAATTTTAACTGCAGTATGCATTCTTGAAGTAGTAGCTCCTCCAATCATTAATGGATGCTTCATGCCTCTGCGTTTCATTTCTTTGGCAATGTGTACCATCTCATCCAGTGATGGGGTTATTAATCCACTCAATCCAATGATATCAACATTTTCTCGAACTGCAGCTTCTAATATTTTATCTGCTGGAACCATCACACCAAGATCAATGATGTCATAACCATTACAACCCAGTACCACACTCACAATATTTTTTCCAATATCATGGACGTCTCCTTTTACAGTGGCCAATAAAATTTTCGCAGCACCAGCAGTTTCTTCATTAGTAGTTCCTGCAGCCAAATGCGCTTGTTTTCTTTCCTCTTTTTCTGCTTCAATAAATGGTGTTAAAACAGCTACACTTTTTTTCATTACACGTGCACTCTTCACCACCTGCGGCAAGAACATTTTACCAGCGCCAAATAGATCACCCACTACATCCATGCCTGCCATTAATGGCCCTTCAATTACATCTAGTGGCTTTGGATATTTCAATCTCGCTTCTTCTGTATCTGCATCAATATAATCGGTGATACCATTCACCAAAGAATGTTTCAATCTTTCTTCCACAGAAGTATTGCGCCATTTCTCATCTTTTACTTCCACCTTGCCCTTTGCCTTCACAGTTTCGGCATGTGCGATCAATTTCTCTGTGGCTTCGTTATTGTCGTTGTTCTTATTCAAGATTACATCTTCGCATAATTGACGAAGAGTGGGTTCAATTTCATCGTACACTACCAGCTGGCCAGCATTCACAATTCCCATATCCATACCTGCGTTGATGGCATGTAACAGAAACACACTATGAATGGCTTCTCTTACATGATCATTACCACGAAATGAAAATGATACATTCGAAACACCACCACTCACTTTGGTAAGCGGCATTAATTGTTTGATTTCTCTGGTAGCTTCAATAAAATCAACCGCATAATTATTATGTTCTTCAATCCCCGTAGCAATCGCAAAAATGTTGGGATCAAAAATGATATCCTGAGGATCATATCCTACTTGCTCGGTCAATATTTTATAAGCCCTTGCACAAATACTTACTTTTCTTTCTCTAGTATCTGCTTGACCAACCTCATCGAAAGCCATTACAATTACAGCTGCTCCAAAAGCTTTACAAATAAATGCTTGCTCAATGAATTTGGCTTCACCTTCTTTCATTGAAATGCTGTTCACGATACATTTTCCCTGAACACATTTCAAGCCTGCTACAATGATGTCGAATTTAGAACTATCGATCATGATTGGAATACGAGCGATATCAGGTTCTGATTGCACGAGGTTTAAAAAAGTGGTCATTGCCTGAACACCTTCCAAAAGTGCATCATCCATATTCACATCCAAAACCTGTGCGCCGCTTTCAACTTGCTGGCGTGCAACAGATAATGCTTCTTCGTATTTATTTTCTTTGATCAGACGTGCAAATTTTTTCGAACCCGTTACATTGGTTCTTTCGCCAACGTTTACAAAATTCGTTTCAGGCCTAATCACTAAAGGCTCTAATCCAGATAAGCGTAAGTATGGTTTGATGCTCGACATAGTAATAATTATAATGCAGTTTCTAAAACTGGTAAAGATCTTGGTTGCAGATTTTGCACGTTTTGAGCAATATGTTTAATATGATCTGGAGTTGTTCCGCAACATCCACCTACAATATTTACAAAACCTTCTTTCGCCCATTCTTCAATAAAATGTGCGGTTTCGTGTGGTTGTTCATCGTATTCGCCCATTGCATTTGGTAAGCCGGCATTTGGGTAAGCCGATGTATAGCAAGCCGCAATCTGGCTTAATTCCTCAATATGGCTTCTCATTTCAGCCGCTCCAAGTGCACAGTTCAAACCAACGCTTATTGGATTGGCATGCATCACAGAGGTATAGAATGCTTCCAGTGTTTGTCCGCTTAAAGTTCTACCAGAAGCATCAGTAATAGTGCCACTGATCATGACGGGTAATTCAGGAATCCCTTTGTCTCTGAAATATTTTTTGATCGCATAAATAGCAGCTTTGGCATTCAGGGTATCAAAAATGGTTTCTACCAGAAGCACATCAACTCCTCCATCTACTAGTCCGCCAACTTGCTCATAATATGCTGCTACCACTTCATCAAAACTAACTGCGCGATAGCCAGGATTATTTACATCTGGAGAAAGGCTTAGTGTTTTGTTGAGTGGTCCGATTGCTCCTGCAACATACCGAGGCTTGCTTGGGTTCTGAACTGTATAAGCATCAGCAGCTTTGCGAGCACATGTAGCCGCAGCCACATTGAGTTCATATGCCAGCGATTGCATGTCGTAATCTGCCATTGCAATGACGGTGCTACTGAATGTGTTGGTTTCAATTATATCTGCTCCTGCTTCTAAATAAAGTTTATGTATCCCAATGATGATATCGGGCTGAGTGATACATAAAAGATCGTTATTACCTTTCACATCAGAATGCCAGTCTTTAAAACGTTCGCCCCTATAATCGGCTTCAGATAGTTTATGGCGCTGAATCATGGTTCCCATGGCACCATCGATCACCAATATTTTTTTTGCCAATGCTTCTCTAATAGTCATACAATTCATTTGTTTCTCGGCTACAAGGGCCAAAAAAGGTTAATTGATCAGAACTAAATAACGCTGGGAGCGAAGTGAAGGCTCAACAAGACGTTTATTAGTTCGATTACACCCTATGTAGGGATATTCAGGCCGAACAATAAACAAATCCGCCTGCTATTGTGCAAAAATAGCAGGCGGAGCTTGATTTTCCAAGAATATCGTAATTAGCCGATTTGGAGGTACTAAAGCAGGTTCTATTTTACAATTTCGGCTTCGCTCAAAACAACATCTGATAAGAAACCTGTACAGAATCCTTTGATGGTAATTTGTTGACCGGCTTTAATTTGATTATTGTCTGAATTTAGCGTGCAAAAAACACCAGCAAAAGCGTCATCACTTTTCAACTCAACAGTAGTTCGGCCAGTTTGATCTTGTTTAATTACTGTGATCTCGCCCGTAACTGCCAGGGTTTTATTTAAGTAACTAAGATTGGCAATTTGTTCATTGGTCTGATAGGCTTTGACGATCTCTGCTGCACTAATGTCAATGCCTTTTTCGTCGGCAACTTTCCTTTTAAAATGAGTTGGCATGTAAAATGCATAATACCAAGCCCCGAATAATCCAATTGTTAAAATGAGCATCGAAGAGAGAATAATATTCTTTAACATGTTTTTAGTTTGATTCAAATCATTAAATCGGTTACCAGCTTTTCTGAAATTCCTTAGGTTTTTTTAGCACAAACACCCTTGAGATATTGAAACCAAAATGGATATCACCATCGCCCCATTTCCCTGTGGTTTCATGAATAAAAGTTCTTTCGGTAGTGCCGTAACTATTCGTGAGATGTAATTGAAAAACATGCCCCCCCGTTTCTATATCAAATCCAAAAGCAAGTGAATTACTATAACCATCAAAAGGGGTTAACTGATAATAATATTCGCCAGTTATATTCACACGTTTCGATATTCTTTGGCGCATTCCTACACCCATTGAGAACATATAATTTTTATCGGTCGGTGTTGGGGTTGATTGATAATGAACCATTGTGGGCATCAGTTGCAACGAGAAATAATCGCTAAACTTCCTTGCAATCAGTAATTGCTGGGCATAGAAATAATTCTGTTTCACAAAATCGCTAGCATTCGGGTCAAATACATCCCTTGTTCTTAAAAATGCCGTTGCCACGTAGCTCAATGAAATTGGCATATTACTTGCGCCTGTTGATTGTCTGAGTATTTTGTATTTGAGAAACCCAGTAAATTCTTTTTCATAAGTTCCTCTGCTGATTCCTACCATTAACCTGTCTGTGATCCCATAATCTAGATCGAGTCGGGTAAAAGCATTATCAAGTCCGAAGAAATTTTTACCGCCCTGATTGATAGCACCAAATCGGTGAGAGATGCGAAAATCTAAAATGCCTCTTCCAACATTTTCAATGGAATGGCCATTGATCAGGCGGGTAGTTTTAAAAGTCGACCGTACAATATCGGTCTGTAATTTTTTTGTAGTGTCTACTGTTTCTTTAAACAAATCAACCTGCTGTGCAATTGATTTTGAAGTGTTGATCGAAAATAGTAGTAATAATAAAATCAGTTGTTTGTGGGATTTTTTGTGGATCATACTTTATTTATTCATAGATGCAATAAACGCTGATAGTAGCGTCTGGAGCTATCTTAGATCCGATCAGATTTCCGGATATATTATAGTCCTTCAGCTTTATTTTTATTTCACTCTTGAGCATGATTTTGCCCGAGCTTAAAACAGTTAAACTGCCTGAAGCCACAACTTTTTGTGATACACCATGAATCGTAAGTGTGCCATCGGCAGTGATCTCGTTCCCACCTGGATTGCTTAAATCGATATGTTGTATATCATTAATGAAACCTTTGAATTCAGCTTTAGGGAATTTGCCACTCTCCATGTAGTTTTCATTAAAATGATCTTCCATTAATTGATTCTCGAATTTGAATCCTTTAATTAGCACGCTAAATACTATTTGTCCATTGCTTTCCAACCAGCGACTATCAGCCTGATTATTCACAGCCTTAATAGTTTCTAATGGGGAACTTGCATTGAATTTAATCTGACCAGATTTGGTCGAATACATTTTCTGTGAATTGGCATTCACTAAAAATAAAAGTGCTAATAGTAATGAAAGAATTTGTTTCATACAACTGATTTTAGGTGTTTGTTTAATTTTTAAGAGTTTGATCCACTCCCTAAATTTATTGAATCTAATGCTAGAAAACCAGCCCTGTTTTAAGAGCTGGTTGTTTCTATTGAATCAAAAACTTACACCTATTTCGGTGAATACGATGGTTGGCAAATAAAAGTTGCCTCTGTTAGAAAAAGGTAGAAATCAGATAGTAAGAAGGGTTGGAAATTATTTCACGTATTGCTGAACAGGCAGGCGGTTGGCAATACTTCTTGCCAAAGTCATTTCATCAGCATATTCCAACTCGCCGCCGAATGCAATTCCTCTAGCAATGGTGGTGATATGGCAGGGTAAATGGGCGATCTTTTTCTGAATATAATAAATGGTGGTATCGCCCTGAATATTCGGACTCAGTGCAAAAACCAGTTCTTCAATATGTTCATTTTGGATGCGCTGAACCAAGGGCTCAATATTCAGTTGATCAGGACCAATACCATCCAGAGGAGAAATGATCCCATCCAATACATGATAAGTGCCATTGAATTGTTGGGTACTTTCTATAGCAATCACGTCCCGAATATTTTCTACTACACAGATCATTTTCTGATTGCGCATAGTGTTGGAGCATATAGAACAAATATGACCATCACTAACATTAAAGCAGCGCTGACAAAATTGTATATCCCTGCGCATTTTAGCGATCGTTTCTCCAAAGAATTGTACTTCCTGCACATCCTGCTTTAATAAATGAAGTACCAGGCGCAAAGCAGTTTTTTTTCCAATACCGGGAAGTTTTGAAAATTGTAAAACGGCATTTTCAAGAAGTGCGGAGGGCAGTTGCATGCAGTAAAGATAAGCAGTGAAGCCTTTTGTGCTTCATTTTAAGCTGGAATGGGGATATTTTTAGGAGACGATTTTATAGGAATGGTCAAGATATCATTGATTCTTTTTCTCATTCAAGCCCAACTCATGAACAAAAGTGGTTAGCTTTTTAGTAAAATGATCAAGTATATCCGCATTGTTTTTGATATGATCGATCAATTTGCGTAGTTCTTCTGGTTCGTTAATGTACTTTTCGAACATATTTGCGATCCCCAATAAATTAGCAACTGGTTTACGAACTTCGTGTGAAAGAATAAACAGCAATTCTTCCAAGTCCTTGATAAGTTGATTTTTTTCTTCTTCTGCTTTTTTCTTATCGTTGATCAGTATTCTTAACGATAAATATTGCTGTATGTTACCATCAATATCTTTGATTGGAATGATTACGGAATCTAGCCAGTAATTGCTACCATCTTTGGCCCTATTTTTAACTTCTCCACGCCAAACTTTTCCGGAAGAAATCGTATCCCACATTTCTTTAAAAAACTCAATTGGATGAAAACTGGCGTTCACAATATTATGAGACTTGCCAACCAACTCGTACACATCGTATTGGGAGGTTTCGCAAAATATTTTATTAGCATAAATAATAATGCCTTTTATATCGGTAATGGAACATAAGATATGCTCGTCAGTAGCCTTCTGATAGGCATTCAGCA
>CAIYAG010000434.1 GCA_903924075.1 uncultured Bacteroidota bacterium
CAGGCCAATGTATATTTTAAAAGTATGTTGCTCTATTCTGTAATTAACCAGGATGAAGAATCCATTAAGAATGTAGCATTTAAATTTATTAGTGATAAAGACCTGATGCAGGCTTTAATTCGCACAGTAGAAGGTAGTATTCGCGGATTTGTGGCTACAAAAAAACAAGCTGAGATTCTATTGCAGCGTAAAGAAATCGTGGAGTTTGTAAAAGAACAGATCGACCAGTCTTTGGAAGCCTGGGGTTACCATTTGCAAGACTTACAAATCAACGACATTACGTTTGACCAAGCCATCATGGAAAGTATGAGTAGGGTTGTTGCTAGTAATAACCTGAAAGCTGCTGCTGAAAATGAAGGTCAGGCTTTATTAATCACCAAAACCAAAGCTGCTGAGGCCGAGGGTAATGCCATTAAGATCGCTGCAACTGCCGAAAGAGAAGCTGCGCGATTACGCGGTCAGGGTGTGGCTTTGTTCCGGGAGGAAGTGGCCAAGGGTATGAGCCAGGCTGCAGAACAAATGAAACAAGCCAATCTGGATACCAATGTGATCTTGTTTAGTATGTGGACAGAAGCCATTAAAAATTTTGCTGAACTTGGAAAAGGTAACATGTTGTTTTTGGATGGTAGCCCGGAAGGCATGCAGAACACCATGCACCAGATCATGGGGATGGTAAAAATGAATACCGACAGTAAGAAATAGCAATACAGTTATACATCTTTAAATTTATCATGTGCAAAAGCTTTCCTAAAAAAGAAGGCTTTTGTCTTTTTATTCACAGCAGTAATGTTCTTTTGTAGAAGCAGTTAATTTTAGGTTCACCTTAAATTTTAAATGGGATGTTTAATCTCTTACAAATAGATACCCTTCAAAAAGCTGCGGCTGCACTTCCTGCACCCGAAAAAATCTCGATGTGGAATTTGTTAGAAAAGGGTGGGTTCATCATGTACCCTTTGTACATTCTATTGATAGCGGCGATCTTTGTTTTTACCGAACGATTAATAGCTATTCGTAAAGCATCGAGGATCGATGATAATTTCATGCGCATCATTCGTGATAACATTGTAACTGGAAATGTGAACGCTGCAAGAAGCCTTACTAAGAATACGGATAATCCCGTAGCAAGAATGATCGATAAAGGGATACAAAGAATTGGAAAGCCAATTGATGCAATTGAAAAGAGTATGGAGAATGTTGGGAAACTCGAAATGTATCAAATGGAAAAAAACTTGTCGATCCTTTCTTTGATTGCTGGGATCGCTCCAATGTTCGGGTTCTTAGGAACCATTATAGGGATGGTGCAATTGTTTTACGGAATTGCCTCCACTGGTGAGTATACTTTGAATACCATTGCTGGCGGGATCTATACAAAGATGATCACATCAGGAACTGGTTTGATCATTGGCTTGATTGCGTATATGGCTCATAATTATCTGAGTACGCAGATCGATAAAACCGTGAACAAAATGGAAATGGCAAGCTTTGAGTTTATCGACATTTTGCAGGAACCTACTAAATAGCGGGTTTAAATTTCAATCACATGAACATTCGTAAAAAATTAAGAAATCATCCAGAAGTACATACAGGTGCTTTGAACGATATATTGTTCATCCTGTTATTGTTCTTTCTGATCGTTTCTACATTAGCCAATCCGAATGTTATCAAGGTTTCTAATCCAAAAGCAAAAAGCGATACTAAGTCAAAGCAAACAGTTGTCATAACAGTTGATAAGGATCAACAAATTTATCTGGGTTCTAAGAAGGTTAGCTTTGAAGAACTGGAACCAGAGTTGAAATTATTTTTGGCAAAAGAAACTGAAAAGCCTTCTGTTGTAATTAACGGAGATAGCACTTCTCACTTAGGAACTTCTATTAAGATCATGCAGGTAATTAAAAAGCTGGGTGCCACACCAGTTATGGCTGTAGACAATAATGGAGTTAAATAATCTTAGAAGCTTTTACCATTCGATCATTTCCCATTAAATCTTTTCTCAATTGCGTTTGATATCCTAGTTGTTGATATAATGCAATTACTTCTTGTCCGAAGTCTTGATTGATCTCTAGATAAATAGCACCGTTTTCTGTTAAGTGTGTTTTCCCTAACATGGCGATCTTTCTATAAAAAATCAATGGATCATCATCAGGTACAAAAAGGGCTAGGGAAGGTTCATGTGCTGTTACTTGCAACGCCATATTTTTTTGTTCTGAATCCTGGATATAAGGTGGATTACTCACAATACAATCAAATGGAGGGAGGCATTTCCATTTAGTTTCATCCAGTATATCTAATTGTTTAAAATTTACAGTCGCATTTAACTGAATGGCATTTCTTTTAGCTACTTGTAATGCATCAGCACTTTTATCGACCGATAAAACATAGGCTTCCTGCTTTTTTAATTTCAGGCTAATCGGGATGCATCCACTTCCAGTGCCGATATCCAAAAAATGTCGAAAATCTTTCTCTATATCATCTTTCAGGATCCAATCAACCAATTCTTCGGTTTCAGGTCTAGGGATTAAAACAGCGGGATCAACGTAAAATCTTAAACCTGCAAACCAAGCTTCATTTAACACATATTGAATTGGAACAGATTGGAGTAATTGATCGGTTTGGGAAGTCAATTCCTGAAGCTCTTGATCATTTAAATGCTTGTTTTTTTGAACAATACGGTCCATCCGGCTGAGTCCGGTGATATGTTCCATAACCCAGTTGGCAATATTGGAAGCTTCCCGCTTTTCATAGAGCGTTTCCAATTTTTGCAGTAGTTGCTGATAGGCTAATTCGACCAACATGCTGCAATGTTAGCACCATTTGGTTATTTTTGTTGATTCCGATGATGAATATTCATGAAAATTATATGCAACGATGTATTGATCTTGCCCTACAGGGGGCGGGATCGGTTGCGCCCAATCCAATGGTAGGAGCGGTTTTGGTATATCAGGATCGGATCATCGGGGAAGGATACCACGAGAAATATGGGGAAGCGCATGCCGAAGTGAACTGTTTAAAGTCTGTATCGGTAAGTGATCGCGAATTCATCAACTCGGCTACATTGTATGTTTCTTTAGAGCCTTGTGCGCATTATGGAAAAACGCCACCTTGTTCGCAACTCATCATTGATCATCATATTCCGAAAGTAGTGATCGGCTGCAGTGACCCGTTTGCGAAAGTAAATGGAAAGGGAATCTCAAATTTGCGTGAAGCTGGTATTGAAGTGGTGGTTGGTGTTTTAGAAGAAGAGGCAAGGGAATTGAATAAACGCTTTTTTGTTTTTCATCAACAAAAAAGACCCTATATCATTTTAAAATGGGCAGAGACTGCCGATCATTTTATTGCATCAAATAGTAAGGATCGATTATTGATCAGCAACGAATATTCAAACAGATTGGTTCATCGTTGGCGCAGTGAAGCAGATGGGATTTTGGTGGGTACAAATACTGCACTGAAAGATGATCCGGCTCTCACTAATCGATTATGGAAGGGGAAGAGCCCCATTCGCCTTGTGTTAGATCAAAACTTAAAAGTTCCCAATACTAGCAAATTGCTAGATTCAGAAGTAATGACCATCGTATTTAATCAAACTATTAGTTCAGCAGATTCGCAGATCATCTATGCGCAAATAGATTTTAATGAGCCCATACTTCCGCAAGTACTAGAATTTTGTTATCAGTATCCCATTCAGACTATTTTAGTAGAAGGAGGAGCAAAATTGTTGCAATCATTTATAGATGCAAATATTTGGGATGAAGCCTGGGTTATTCAAAATAGGGATCTAAAAGTTAACGGGGGATTGTTGGCGCCAATTCTGAAAGTTCAGGAATTAACAGAAACGTTTCCATTAGCAAACGATCAAATTTCAATTTATCGCAACAGTTCAACCATTAATTAAGAAGGGATTATGATTTATTTATTCGGCAGTATTATTTTAACCAGTTACCTCACACTCGCTTTTAAAGTTTGTGAAAAATATGGTGTGTCTATTTTTCAGGCGATTGTGTTTAATTATATCACTTGTGTGATTACAGGTTCGATTGTGAATGGCGCGTTCCCTATTAATGCTTCATCGATCCATGAAAAATGGTTTCAATGGGCTTGTTTAATGGGCGTACTTTTTATCACTATTTTCAATGTGATTGGGATGACCGCACAAAAGATCAGTGTTGCAGTGGCTTCAGTGGCAAACAAATTGTCGCTCATTATTCCAGTGGTATTATCCGTTTATTTGTATCACGAAACAGTGAAGGGTTGGAAATTATTTGGTGTGATACTAGCTTTAATTGCCGTGATCCTCACTTGTTATCAACCTTCTAAGAAAAGCGACGACACAAACAATGACCATGGTAAATTGAAATATCTTTTACCTGTAGCCCTATTTTTTGGGAGTGGTTTTTTAGATGCTTTGATTAACCATGTGCAACAAACCTATGTGAACTCAGAAAATAGCAATGCTTATTTGATCAGTGGATTCTTTTCTGCTGCAAGTATTGGTAGTCTTTATTTGATATATCAATATGTTGCGGGCAAACAGGTTTTTGCTTTCAAACATTTACTGGCAGGAATTCTCATTGGCATTCCCAACTATTTTTCTATTTGGTGTTTGGTTCATTTTTTAAAAGCAAGTCCATGGCAAAGCTCGGCGAGCATACCAGTAAACAATATGGGAATTGTTTTATTCAGTTCAGTTGTTGCATGGTTTTTATTTAAAGAGCGTTTGTCTGCCATTAATTGGGCGGGGATCATGCTTTCATTGATCGCCATTTATTTCATTGCATTTGGCGCTAACTTATAAACATGGCAGACAATTATTTATCGATCGAAAAATCTGCCTTTGCCGAATTCAAGGATCGGGGAAGTAAGTTTATTGCATTTGCATTTCCCATGCAAACTGCAGATGATTTTAAATTGCAATTACAACAATTAAAAAAAGAACATCCCAAAGCGGTGCATCATTGTTTTGCCTATCGCATAGGATTGGATGGGAATAATTTTCGCGTATCTGATGATGGAGAGCCCAGCGGAAGTGCTGGAAGGCCAATACTAGGGCAGATCGATAGTAAGTTGCTGACCAATACTGGCGTCATTGTAGTGCGCTATTTTGGCGGTACATTATTAGGCGTGCCCGGCTTGATCAATGCCTATAAAACGGCAACCGTGATGGCATTACAATTAGTACCTATTGTAGAAAAAGCTATAGAAATTGTTTATGAACTTCAGTTTGATTATACCCGTATGAATGAAGTAATGACGATCTGTAAACAGTTTGGATGTACGGTAATTGGTCAGGAGCAACAATTGTTTTGTCTCTTAAAAATTGGAATCCCTAAGGCCAGATTAGAGGAAGTGCTTTTTAAATTGCACGACTTACACACAGTAGATGTAAAGCCTGTAAAATAATTAAGCTTTGCCAAACCCTTGGTAAATTAAGGTGCCTACCATTTCCTTTAACAGGTGTTTCCAATAAACTAATAAACTTGGGTCAGGAGCGAACGTATTTGAAATTTGAAACCTTTCATTGTATACCTGATAATCGCAGGGATAAGGTTGAATCACAAACCCCGCTTTTCGGAATAATTTTTCTGACCGTGGCATATGAGTTGCTGAAGTAATTAAAACGAGAGGACCCGTAATTTTAAGTGAATCAACAATGCGTTTGGTAAATATGGCGTTTTCGTAAGTGTTTCTTGAATTCGATTCCAAAACAATAGCTTCTTTTGGAATCCCATTTTTCAATAATTGATCATAGACAAAAAGTGATTCAGCAGGCTCGTCGTTTGAAAGCGTTCCATTTCCTCCAGTCATGATGATCTTTTTGATTATTCCTTGATGATACAGATTGGCAGCCTGAATAAATCTGTCGGAAGCAGGATTAAAGAAGCCTCGGTTAGAAATATCATAACCCGAAAAGCCACCCAGTAATATCCCTGCTTCATACGTGGTTTTGCTATTTAATTCAACAGGAGCGGTTTGCCAGATCATCACTGCTTTGCGATACACATAAGGGTTTGTAAATAAAACAGCAATTATTACAAAGAGGATTTTTAAATTCCTTTTGAGTTTGGTCTCATTCAAAAATAAAATGATCAGCAATAGAATGCCAAGCCATGTAACGGGCGATAATAAAAAAAATAAAACCTTAGAAAGTACAAAAGACATAATGCCTATTTAAATCTGTCACTTACTACAAGGTCTTTTGATCCTGCAGCATACGTATAAAAACCTTCTCCCGATTTTACGCCTAATTTTCCAGCAGCTACCATATTCACTAATAAAGGGCAGGGTGCGTATTTAGGATTACCGAATCCTTGGTACAGCACATTTAAAATGCTGAGACAAACGTCCAATCCAATAAAATCAGCCAATTGTAGGGGCCCCATAGGATGTGCCATTCCGAGTTTCATGATGGTATCGATCGACTCAACACCTGCAATGCCTTCATATAAACTGCAGATCGCTTCATTGATCATTGGCATCAAGATCTTATTGGCTATAAAACCTGGATAATCATTTACAACGCAAGGAACTTTGCCCAATGTTTTACTTAATGTAACGATAGTTTCAGTAACCTGTTGGTCAGTGCCATATCCGTTGATGATCTCTACCAGTTTCATCACGGGCACAGGATTCATGAAGTGCATGCCGATCACCAAGTTTGGTCGCTTAGTAACAGATGCAATTTTGGTAATAGAGATCGAAGATGTATTACTTGCTAAAATAGTTCCTGAAGGAGCGTGTTCATCGATCTGTTTAAATATTTGCAATTTGAGTGCTGCATTTTCTGTAGCAGCTTCTACAACAAGATCAGCATTTTTTACGCCCTCAGAAATACTGGTATAGGTTTTTAGGCGATCGAGAGCTTTTTGTTTTGCTTCTTCTGTTAAACTTCCTTTCGTGATCTGGCGGTCCATATTTTTTGTGATGGTCTGCACTGCTTTTTCTAATTGAGTGCTACTTACATCGATCAGGTTTACATTAAAACCATGCTGTGCAAATACGTGTGCAATCCCATTTCCCATGGTACCTGCGCCAATAACGCTTACATGCTGAATATTCATAAGGAAGTTTTATCGTTTTTAAATCCGATCAAAGTTACTGTCAATTCCTACAAACAAAAAAGTGAATAGAAACAATCTATCCACTCTCCTGGTATTTGAAAATAAAGTTTAGTTTTTGCTTTTAAAATCACCCCTTTTCCAAGCCTTGATAAAGTCGGCCCAGGCCGCGGGATTTAGGATATTCATAGGTGGAACCTGTCCGTTATAATAATATTTATTGGCCTGTTGGCGCATTTGATAATTTACAGCTTCTCTACCATCTGCAGGTAAGCTGGCGATCAGTATTCTTCGTTGAGATTCATCCGTATTTTTTCGGGCAATTTCATAAGCATCGTCAGGAACTCGGTTGTTTACAAAATCGCGCTCAAATTGCTCTCGAGTGGGTCTTGGTTTTAAAATAGTGGCAGGTAAGTAAACGGTATCTGTCACCAAGAGCTGGATCCAGGTATATTGATTTTCTTTTAAGTCTTTCGGAATGGCGATGCTATAATTTTTAAAACCCATACAAGAGAAAGTGATCTTATCGCCTTTTAATACGGCAATGGAGAATACCCCATCCGGACTAGAAATGGTACCTCGGCCCTTGCCTTCCACGATGATGCTGGCAGATCCAATTCCTCTGAGGCTATCGGCTGTCATAACCACCCCGTTGAACTGAATCACTGAATCCCGATAGGGGTTGGCTTCCTGCGCCTTAGATCGTGTGGAAACGAAAAAAGCAGTCATCAATATAAAAACAGGTAAAAATTTCTTCATCGTATCAAAAATACAAAGCGTTTGTACATGAACCCAGACTTAGCCGCTTGTTTATTTAAACTAATGGATTTAGAACAAAGTAAGGCTGCTAGCTGTTAACTTTGCGCGGTATTTTCTTTTTTAACAAAAACTTTCGTGATGACAGAAGCGGCTATTTTACAGGCTTTGAGTAATGTGCAGGAGCCTGATTTTGGTAAAGACCTAGTTACTTTGAATATGATCAAGGACCTTTCGGTGGAAGGTAATAAGGTAAGTTTTACCATTGTTTTAACCACTCCAGCATGCCCAATGAAGGACATGATGCGCAATGCAAGTGTAAACGCCATCAAAATATTAGTGAATAAAGAGGCAGAAGTAACTGTGAATTTCACCTCTAATACATCTTCTATTCGTAAGGATAATAAAGAGATTCTGGCTGGTGTTAAGAATATTATTGCAGTAGTGAGTGGTAAGGGAGGCGTAGGAAAAAGTACGGTTTCTGCTAACCTGGCATTGGCATTGGCCGAAGGTGGTGCAACGGTTGGTTTGATGGATGCGGATATATACGGACCAAGTGTTCCGATCATGTTCGGAGTTCGTGGTGAACGCCCGTTGATGAAAGATGTAGATGGAAAGGGAATGATCATACCATTGCAAAAACACGGGATCACTTTAATGAGTATTGGGTTATTGGTAGATGAAAAGAATGCAGTGGTATGGCGTGGCCCAATGGCTAGTAGTGCTATGCGCCAGTTTGTTACTGATGTAGATTGGGGAGAATTGGATTATTTGATCGTAGATATGCCTCCAGGAACAGGAGATATCCATTTAACACTGATGCAAACCGTACCAGTTACAGGTGTTGTAATTGTAACCACACCTCAAACTGTGGCACTTGCTGATGCTAAGAAAGGGATCGCGATGTTTGGACAGGCGCAGATCAATGTGCCGATTATCGGACTCGTAGAAAACATGAGTTATTTTACGCCAGCTGAATTGCCAGATAATAAATATTATTTGTTTGGAAAAGAAGGTGGAAAACGCCTGGCAGATGAGTATGATTTATCTTTCTTAGGTCAGATCCCATTGGTTCAGTCGATCCGAGAAGGCGGAGATGCTGGTGTTCCTTCCATGGCTGGCAATGATGAGATCAGTAAAAAAGCTTTCCGCGATTTTGCTTCTGCAACGGTTCGAAATATTGCTATGCGCAATGCAGAAATGCCCAAAACACAGACTATTACGATGACCGAACAATAGTGAATTCGTTTTAAAGTTTAATAAAGCTCCCTTCAAATATCTGAGGGGAGTTTTTTTATGTATAAATTCGAAGCATGTATCATGTCCCATATTTTAAAGCAAACGAAAATTCAGAAGTATTGGCTTTTATGAAAGCCCATCCTTTTGTAACCATTTGTGGAATTGACAAAAACAATTTCCCAGTAGCCACACACGTGCCAGTATTGATGGTAGAACGTGAAGGAAAGTTATTTCTACAAGCACATATCATGCGCAAGCAGGACCATCACCTGGCTTTTGAAAACAATGCAAATGTGCTTGTGATTTTTCAGGGTGCGAATGCTTATGTAAGTTCAAGTTGGTATCATAACGATGATCGGGGAAGTACTTGGAATTATCAGGCTGTTCATGCAAAAGGTCAATTGAGATTTTTGTCTGAAGACGAACTTTTAAATCTTTTGTCAAATCTTACCGCACATTTTGAGAAAGATCCAGATTCTCCATCACAGGTTAAAAATCTTTCTGATGATTATCTGAAAACTAATATGAAGGCAATTGTGGCTTTGGAAATTGAAGTAACTGATCTGCAGCATGTGTTTAAGATGAGTCAGAATCGGAATAAAAAAAGTTATCACAATATCGTGGAGCAATTAGCGAAAGGAGATCTTGCATCCATAACGGTTGCGGAAGAAATGAAAAAAAATAGCCATCAAATTCCTGATTAATGAAAGCTGTTTGCATTTTAATCATCTTTTTAAGTTGTGCTTGTATGACCGCCAAAGTTCCACATAGTAAGGGTTTTGGAGAAACCGAATTTGATAAGGAAGGGCATCGGGGCTGCCGAGGTTTAATGCCAGAGAATACGATTCCTGCAATGATCAAAGCAATTGATCTGGGGGTAACAACATTAGAAATGGATGCATCGATCAGTAAGGACAAGCAAGTGTTCTTAAGTCACGAACCATTTTTCAATCATGAGATCACCACAAAACCGGATGGCAGTTTTATTGAAGAGTCTGCTGAGAAGCGTTACAATATGTTTCAGATGAATTATGCAGAGATCCAAAAATATGATGTTGGGTTAAAGCCTCATCCCAGGTTTCTAACACAACAAAGAGTAGCTGCTTTTAAACCATTACTTGCTAATTTATTTGATACGGTACAGGCTTATTGTTTAGAAAAACACTTGCCCATTCCGCAGTTTAATATTGAAACAAAAACGAATGCAAAAACGGATGGACTCTATCATCCTGGTCCAAAAGAATTTGTTGATTTATTAGTGGGAGTGATTCGGTCCAAAAAAATGGAGACGAAAGTGATCATCCAATCATTTGATATCAGAACACTACAATATTTACATGCAAAGTATCCGGAATTTAAAACGGCTTTATTAATAGAAGACTTCGATAAAAAATCATTTGCACTGCAATTAAAAGATCTGGGATTTATACCTACCATTTACAGTCCTTCGCACACATTGGTAACCGATTTATTGGTGAAGCAGTGCAGAGATGCTGGGATTCAAGTAATTCCCTGGACTGTGAACGATCTACCTAGAATGCAGGAATTGAAAAAAATGGGTGTTCATGGCATTATTTCTGATTACCCCAATCTGTTCGCAGACCTGAAATAACAGCAGGCATTGATTAGTTTGAAATACCTTTTTTTTATTGCAACTTTGCGCTAATTAAACGGGCGGTTTAACCGAATAGCTATGCGGAAAATAATTATTACTCTCGACGGATTTTCTTCTTGTGGAAAGAGCACATTAGCACGTCAACTGGCTAACGAACTGAATTATGTGTTTATTGATTCTGGGGCAATGTATCGCGCCATCACCTTGTACTTTTTGCGTCATCGTATAGATTGGAATCATTCTGAAGAAGTTGTAAAAGCATTAAAACACATCACACTTGATTTTCAATACAATCCTAGTTCTGGAAAATCTGATATGTATTTAAATCATGAAGATGTGGAAGTGCCGATCAGAGAAATGCCGGTAAGCGATAATGTGAGTGCAGTTTCTGCAGTAAGAGAAGTTCGTGAGTTTGCTGTGGCACAACAACAATTAATGGGTGTAAAAAAAGGCATAGTGATGGATGGGAGGGATATTGGAACAACCGTTTTCCCAAATGCGGAATTAAAAATATTTGTAGTGGCCGATCCTGCTATTCGCGTTGAAAGGAGATTCAAAGAGATGTTTGAAAAGAATCCAAAAATTACTATTGAAGAAGTAAAAAATAATTTGGAATCACGCGATTATATTGATAGTCATAGAGAAGTTAGTCCGCTAAGAAAAGCAGAAGATGCCATAGAGTTGGATAATAGCAATTTATCTCGTGAAGAACAATTAGAAGTAGTACTTAAATGGGCTCAAGCAAAGATTTTATAAATTTACCAACCTCCATGAAGTCCTTGTTTTAGCGCTTTGCGGTATTTGCGCATATCAAATGTATAAAGGAAGGGGGCCCTGTGTGCACCGCCTTTCCGTGTTTCTTTCAATTTTTTTAAAATACCAAAACCTGTCATCCGCCTTTGAAAATTTCTGCGATCTAATGAGATATTTAAAATGGTTTCGTATAGTTTTTGCAATTCAGGCATGGTAAATTTCTGGGGCAATAAATTATATCCAATGGGCAAGTGATTCAATTGTAATCTAAGGGTCTCGAGGGCTTTGTCTAGAATCTGTTTATGATCCATGAATAATTCTCCAATTTCATTCAGATCCCACCAAGAACATGCTTCTGAACTTGTATCAGGTGTTGGTTTAACATGCGCAAATTCCACTAATGCATAATAGCCAACTGTAATAAATCTTTTGAGAAGCCAATGGTCTGGTCCGATTTCAATCCCATCTTTTTTAAAATTGATACGGTGTACATTCCAGTCTGAACGCTTAGCAGAACCAAATACATGGAACTGTTGTAGAAATATATCGTTTAATCCGGTTCTTTCTTTTAAAACACGAATGGCAGCATCTTCTAAGTCTTCTTCTTTAAATACAAACCCACCAGGGAGCGACCAATGATCAGTTGCTTTAGCTTTCACCAGCAAAACCTTTAATTCGTTTTCGTGAAATCCAAAAATGACACAATCCAGTGATACGGATGGTTGGAATAAAGTTTCACCATCAATAAGGGTTTCTCTAAAAGTTTTTTGGGGTGTCATAATACCTCGAAAATAAGACAAATTCCATCCCGATTTATTTCCATTTTTGAACAATTATCAGTAGCATTGTGTCATAACGACGCATTAACATCAGATTGCAATAATCTTCCTGCCATCTTTAAACCAAATAACATGAATCAACGTAGAAAATTCTTAAAGCAAACTGCTGCTATTGGCTTAGGTACTGTTTTGTTTCAGAGCGAGATTTTAGCCAATGTTTTTTTTAGTAAACCCAAATATCCCAATGAAGGTTTACAGCTATTTACCTTGTTTGGAGTATTAGATAGTGATCCGAAGGGTTATTTAGAAAAAATTGCCAAAGTTGGTTATAAAGAAATTGAATCTGCGTTTAGCAAATTGGGCGGACTTTATGGGATGAAGCCTAAAGAGTTCGCAACTACTTTGAAAGATTTGGGAATGACGTGGCGTTCACACCATGTGTTAGGGGCTCCTTTTAAATTACCACCCAATGCAAAAATGCCATTAGGGGCAGATGGAAAACCAATGGTGATCCCACCGATGAAAAACCTGCGTGATAATTATCAAGAACTGGTTGATCAGGCTGCAGAAGGTGGCGTAACTTATTTGGTTTGTGCTAATACGCCAATTGGAACCCTAGATGAAATAAAAGCCTCAATCGAAACATTGAATAAAGCATCAGTTGCCGCAAAAAAAGCTGGATTATTATTTGCATACCATAATCATGATGCTGAATTTAAGACAGTGGAAGGAGTAGTGCCTTATGATCTTTTATTGAGTCAGACAGACCCTGCTTTAGTAAAGATGGAATTGGATCTTGCGTGGGCTATGAAAGCCGGTAAAGATCCAGTTGAAATGTTCAAAGCTAATAAGGGCAGGTTCCATTTATGGCATGTAAAAGATCTGGATAAAAATCGCGAGAAAGTGTTAGAAGTAGGTAAGGGAGATTTTGATTTCAAGCGTATCTTTGAACATGCTTCGGATGCTGGGATGAAGTATTTTTTTATTGAACAGGATGGCGCTCCAAATCCAATTGAGAATATTACTACTAGCTACAATTATATTCACAAATTATTGCACCCATAAGAATTGAAAATGAAAAAGACAATTTCGATTGCAGCAGCTCTATTACTTGCACAATTATCATTTGCTCAAAGTGATTACACTTCAAAGGCAAAAGCGTTGATGGCGAAAATGACTCTAGAAGAAAAGATCGGCCAATTAAATCTGGTAACACCTGGTGGTGGAGTACTTACTGGTTCAGTGGTGAGTTCTGATGTAGAATCAAAAATAAAGAATGGTCAGGTTGGAGGATTATTTGGAATTGAAACTCCTGAAAAAGTGCGAAAAGCACAAGATCTTGCTGTAAAACAATCGAGGTTGCACATTCCATTGATCTTTGGAATGGATGTAATTCATGGACACAAAACGCTTTATCCGATACCACTAGGTATATCTGCTTCATGGGATCTTGAAATGATTCAAAAGTCGGCAGCAATGGCAGCAAAGGAATCAACTGCTGATGGTTTGAGTTGGGCATTTTCTCCGATGGTTGATATTGCTCGAGACCCTCGTTGGGGTAGAATTTCTGAAGGCTCTGGAGAAGATCCTTATTTAGGTGGTGAAATCGCAAAAGCGGTGGTACGAGGCTATCAGGGAAAATCACTTTCATTGAATAATACCATGATGGCTTGTGTGAAACACTTTGCATTATATGGTGGGGCAGAAGCTGGTAGAGAATATAATACAGTTGATATGAGTAAGATCAAAATGTATGAATACTATTTACCACCTTATAAAGCAGCAGTGGAAGCGGGTGCTGGAAGTGTGATGAGTTCATTCAATGAAATTGATGGGGTTCCTGCATCTGCCAATCAGTGGCTATTAACTGATCTGTTACGCAAGCAATGGGGCTTTAAAGGATTTGTTGTTTCTGATTACACTTCTGTAAACGAAATGACAGACCATGGCATTGGAGATCTGCAAACAGTTTCTGCAAGGGCATTGAAAGCAGGATTGGATATGGATATGGTAGGAGAGGGAATGCTAACCACTTTGCTAAAGTCATTGAAAGAAGGAAAGGTTTCTATCGCTGATATAGATCTGGCTTGCTTGCGTATTTTGGAAGCTAAATACAAACTGGGATTATTTGATGATCCATATAGATATATTGATGAATCTAGGCCTGCGAAAGACATTTTAACTGCCGAGAATAGAACCATTGTAAGAAATATGGCAGCGCATAGTATGGTATTATTGAAAAATAATAATCAGCTATTGCCTTTGAAAAAATCTGGAACAATTGCACTAGTTGGTCCATTAGCAGATAACCGTAGAAACATGTTAGGTACATGGTCTGTTAGTGGCGATTGGAACTTATCTGTAAGTGTAAAGGAAGGAATTAAAAATGTGGTAGGCAACAGTGTAAATATTATTTATGCAAAAGGCGCAAACATCACTGATGATGCAGAATTGGCAAATCATGTAAATGTATTTGGTGTACAAGCTGATATGGATAGTAGAACCCCAGCTGAGATGATCAATGAAGCAGTGGAAGCTGCAAAGAAATCTGATATTGTAGTTGCAGTGGTTGGTGAATCAGCAGACATGTCGGGAGAATCTTCTAGCAGAGCAGATATCAGTATCCCTGCCAGTCAAGTAGCATTATTAAAAGCATTATCAGCAACAGGTAAGCCATTGGTAATTGTATTGATCAATGGAAGGCCACTAACACTAGTGTGGGAGAATGAGCATGCCAATGCCATATTGGAAGCATGGGCACCTGGAACTGAAGCTGGAAATGCGGTGGCAGATGTTTTGTTTGGCGATTATAATCCTTCAGGAAAGATAACAGCAACATTCCCAAGATCTGTTGGTCAGATCCCTATTTATTATAATCATAAAAATACTGGCCGCCCATTCAGTGGTACAGGTTCTCCTAAATTTAAATCAACTTATTTAGACGAATCAAATGATCCTTTATTCCCATTTGGATTTGGTTTGAGTTATACAAAATTTGAATATAGTTCTATTCATGTAAGTAAATCAAGCTTAACTGGCAACGAAAAATTGATAGCTTCTGTGGATGTAAAAAATGTTGGTAGTTATAAAGGAGAAGAGGTTGTACAATTATATATCAGCGATCCAGTTGCATCGGTTACTCGTGCTGTGAAAGATTTAAAAGGGTTTCAGAAAATTGCGTTGAATGCTGGTGAATTAAAAACAGTTCAATTTGAAATTACACCAGAGCAATTATCATTTTATAATAATGATTTAAAAAGAGTTTGGGAAGCAGGCGATTTTATTATTCAAATTGGTACAAACTCGTCTGATGTGAAATCTGCGAAAGTGAACTGGAAGAAGTAAGAAAAGTGAAAAGATAAAAGTGAAGACTGAAAAATGGACACACAATGTCTTAGCTACAATAAAAAAGAGGATCTATTTTGGATCCTCTTTTTTATTGTATATGAATTAGAACTTTCCGTAAAAGCTTTCGATGTTAAAGTAGATCTTTAATTCTTTTCCATCTGTTTGCAAAATGGTAATGATATCATATGGCTTATCATTTACTATGCTGAGTGTTTGCATTTTTAATTTGTAGTTTACAAAATGTTCTTTGATCCATTTGTATTCTGCATTCAAGCCTTTTAATTCTGTAGTTTCTGTAATGATCACAGCATTGTTGACTGATAATCCTTCTTCAGTGGATTTCGAGATGCCAATAGATGTGTCGTAAGAAACTGGCTGGGCTTTTAATTCACTAAGCGTAATAAAGGTTAAAAACGCAATCGTAACGGCAAAACAATAATTGAGTTTGAATTTCATGATTCTTGGGAATTTCATAAATAAATTGGATTCTAAACACATCAATTAATTAGATATGGAATTCACTGGAGGGTTTTAAAGCAACATTGTAAAGTTGTAAATATTTTTTAGTAAAAAAACAATAAGGTGTTTTTCTGAAAAAAATTCAGTGTTTTCACCGTAGCCATTTTAATACCTATTATGAGCAAAAAAAAGGAGTTACAATCTGTAACTCCTTTGTCTTAATAACCTCCTAATGAATCATATACAATTACTTTTTTCCATAAATGTTTACATGTTTCTATGAAGTGTAAGTGTATGGGATGTGTTTGATAAATATCTTGATCTTCAGGGTTTGAGAAAATTGCTAACCAAGAACAACCATAACTCGTATCAATCACATCACGATCAGTAGCTGCGGGGATTCCGATATGAAATTGTTGGATAGTAGGAACCGTGCTCAGTTTTTTTAATCCTTCTAACAAAGCAGCACGATCAGCCACTGATCCTGGATTCTCTAACCAAAAATATACATGGTGAACAAACAAGTTCTGTGATAACATATTTATAAATTTTCTTTTACGAGAATCCCCGGCTTGAAAGCCGGGGTTAACCTATTTTTTTTGGAATAAATGCGCATCTTAGATGACCCACCCCTGCCCTCCCGGGAGGGGATACCATTCACAGTCCATTTTTCACTTTTCACTTTTATCTTTTCACTTAAAGGATCTGCTCTGTAATTTTTCCCGTGGCTTTATTTTTTAATATTAATTTTTTAGTGCCGAAGTGAGTCATTTCTTCTTTGATTAACCAATGATCTGCATCATGTTCGGTTAAATGGCTTTCTTTTGTTAATCCAGATTTTCCTCTCCAAATATCTAATTGAACTGGTTCCCATAATTTTGTTTTTGCAGAGCGATATGCGGCATCCAAAACTGCGTTAACAATATAGCCATCATAGAATGTTTCTTTTGGAGCAATTCCTTTTTCAATCGCATTAAACATATCCATGAACATATGATTATACCCAAGTTCATTTAGTTCATCGCCAACAGGGAAGAGCCAACCAGAATTACTTTCTGCTTTCTCGGCAATATAATCACCGCCCTTTCCTGTGGTAAACATTTCAAACCCGGTACGCAAGAAACTGTTGACCCAGATGGTTCCTTCCGAGCCCATTACTTCATCTCGAAGATCGAGCCCGCCGCGAAAGGTCCAGCTTACTTCAAACTGACCGATCGCACCATTTTCATATTTCACCAGTCCAATAGCATGGTCTTCTGCATCAATTGGTTTTACCTGTGTATCTGCCCAACACATAACTTCAATGGGCTTGATGTCTTTGCCAATATAGCTTCTTGAGATCTCAACACAATGGCAGCCCAGATCAAGAATACAACCTCCACCTGCTTGTTCAATATCCCAGAACCATTCGCTATGCGGACCAGGATGCGTTTCTCTAGACTTTGCCCAAAGAATCCTACCCAATGCACCTTCACGAACGCTGGCTTCTGCTTTGATGAATTTAGGGGTGTAAACAAGGTCTTCTAAATAGCCATTAAAAATTCCTGCTTCTTCCACTGCTAAAAGCATTCGTTTTGCTTCAGCAGCATTTCTGCCTAATGGCTTTGTTGTGATCACTGCTTTTTTATGTTTACAACAAAGCATTACTGCTGTTTCGTGTAAATTATTGGGTAGTGCAATACATACCATATTTACATCAGGATTCGCAATGGCTTCCTCCATATCGGTAGTCCAATGCTTGCACTGATAATCTGCTGCAAATTTTTTGGCACTTTCTTCCCTGCGAGAATAAATGCTCACAACTTTATCCTTAGATCGATATCCTTGTAAAGCATCTGCATAAAATCTTCCGATGAAACCGGAACCGAGCATGGCGATATTTTGCATGTTTTATTTATTTAAAGTAAAAATTCAAAATTCAAAAAAAACCGTTTAAGATTGAATAGTTTTTTTCTCTTTGAAAAAGATGGTAAAGAAAATTAAGACCGCAAAGGCAATTGCCGCCGGGACTAGCCAGATGCTTTGCCAGTTGTGTAGTTCACCTACTTTATATTTATCTACAGTAAATCCAGAGAACCAGGTGCCTATAAACATTCCTACACCGTAAGTAGCAAAAGTAAATAAGCCTTGAGCTGCGTTCTTTATTTTATCACCTGCTTTTTTCTCAGTATACATATAACCAGTTACAAAAAAGAAATCATAGCAAATGCCATGCAAAATAATGCCTGCATATAACATCCACGCATGATCTGCTGCATTACCATAGGCAAAGAAAATATAGCGCAGGATCCATGCCGTCATTCCCATCAGTAACATTTTCTTTACACCTATCCGATTAAATAAAAATGGTATGGCAAGAATAAATGCAGCTTCTGAAACCTGTCCTAGTGTCATTTTACTAGCTGCATTTTCTAAGTGAACCTCATTTAAAAATGGATTCGCAAAACCATAATAAAAACTCAAGGGAATGCATACTAGAATTGCAGCAATAAAGAATACCATATAAGGCCTTTCTTTAAAAAGAACAAATGCTTCTGTTCCCAATGCACTTGAAGCATCATTGGTGGCAGCTTTTGGAGGCGTATTCGGAAGTATAAAACTGATTAATCCTAATAATCCTGAAACTCCTGCCGCTAAATAAAAAGTAGTAGCTGTTTTTTCAATATCTAGTTGCCCAATGGTTAATCCAGCTACGATCCATCCCAATGTACCAAATACGCGAATCCATGGGAACTGTTTACCTGGATCTGTCATCTGCGAGAATGCAATGCTGTTACTCAATGCGATAGTTGGCATATAGAGTAAAGCATAAAACAGTATTACCCAATAAAAACTAGTGCTATTATCAATTCTCGTTGCCATGAAAAGAAGCAATGCTCCAATTAAATGAAGTACGCCCATGATCTTTTGAGCGGCAAAGAATTTATCAGCAACAAGACCCACAAAAAACGGTGAGATCATGGTAGCAATTGCTAAAGCGCTATAGGCGGCTCCAATTTCTACACCTGTTGCGTGCAGGTGTTCAGACATATAGGTCCCCATTGTTACATACCATGCTCCCCATACAAAATATTCGAGAAACATCATAGATGCTAGTAAGAAACCTGTTTTTGCTTTCATATGGCTGATGGTATTTTGCGTTAGTTTTATTAGATTTAGCGCAGATTTATGGTCATGCAATCGAAACCCTTAAATCTCTAAGGATTGCCAATTTAATTAAAACCGAGACATGCTTGCCAGAAAAACGATTTTTTTTCTTTTGCCTTTTTTGTTGTGTACTGTTCTTAAAGCCCAAATAGTTGAAACAACTTATGCAGAAAAACTAGGTTACCCCAAAGGAGCCAAAGTTTTGATCCTGCATGTTGATGATGTTGGGATGTCGTTTGATTCTAATCAGGGAGCCATCGCTGCCATGACTGAAGGCGTTGCAAATTCATGTAGTGTAATGATGCCATGTTCATGGGTGCCTGCATTTGTACATTATTATAAGCAACATCCAAAAATGGATGTAGGATTGCATTTGACTTTAACTTCAGAATGGAGTGGCTATCGTTGGGGACCCCTTGCTGGCAAACCCCAGGTTCCAGGATTAGTAGACAAAGAAGGTGCACTTTGGTCGAGTGTTGCCGATGTTGTAAAACATGCCTCTGCAGATGAGGTTGATAAAGAAATTCATGCGCAATTAGACCGTGCAATAACCATGGGGTTTGTGCCAACCCATTTAGATAGTCATATGGGTACATTATTTGCGAGCCCTGATTTTTTATTAAAGTATATTCAACTTGGAATTGAAAACCATATTCCTGTGATGTTGCCTGGTGGTCATGCGAGTTTAATAAAAGTAACCAATCATATGCCAGAAGCGCAAATGGAGCAGATCCGGAAATTGGGAAAAATGCTATGGGATGCAAAACTTCCTGTATTGGATGATCTGCACAATGAAAGTTATGATTGGGAAATCCCCAAAGCATTTCAATCTGATGATCAGGAGATCCAGGATTTTAAAACTAAAAAATACATTGATGGAATTCATAAAATCAAACCAGGATTAACGATGATGATCATGCATTGCACAGCTCCTACTGAAGTGTTTCCTTTTATTTCAGGAACAGGTCCACTTCGCAAAGGCGATATGTTGGCCATGCTGGATCCTGATTTTAGAGCAGCCATTCAAAAGGAAGGAATCATCCTAACCACTTGGCGCGAATTGATGGAAAGAAGATCGAAATTGAATTAAAAGACTAAAAATTTTAAAATGAAAAAAGTATTATTTTCTATTACCATTTTACTCCTAGCAGTTTCTTTGTTTTCATTTGAAAATGCTAAGAAAAATACAAGGATCTTAGTGTTTAGTAGGACACTTGGTTTTCATCATGCTTCCATCCCAACTGGGATCGCAGCCATACAGAAAATTGGAAAGGACAATAATATGGAAGTTGATACCACCACTGATGCCAGTTTTTTCAATGAAAAACAATTGAAAAAATATGCAGCTGTTGTTTTTTTGAGTACCACTGGAAATGTTTTAAATGATGAACAGCAACTTGCATTTGAATCTTATATTAAAAATGGCGGCGGATTTGTAGGGATCCATGCAGCTACTGATACAGAATATGACTGGCCTTGGTATAATCAATTGGTAGGTGCTTATTTTAAAAGCCATCCTAAACAACAGGAAGCTGTATTGCATATCATTGATCCAAGTCATATTTCCACTATGCATCTTCCTGTTGAGTGGAAACGTTTTGATGAATGGTATAATTTCAAAAGCATTCAGTCTGACCTGCACGTATTGATCACTATCGATGAAAAATCATATACCGGTGGTGAGAATGGAGATTTTCATCCAATGGCCTGGTGGCATGATTTTGATGGTGGGAGAGCCTTTTATACAGAGTTCGGACATACCGACGAGTCTTATGCAGACCCTCTATTTATTCAACATGTTACAGGTGGCATTGCATACGCGGTAAATAAAAAATAACAACCCATGAAGTACAAGTACGCATTGATCATTTTGATTTGGATTCATTTTTCTGCATGTACGAATGCTCCAAAAGAGCAGGTTAAAACAGACAGTACCAACAATTGGGCAATACTAGATTTTGCGAAGGTGGATAGTGTAAATCCAGTACTTGTACCGGGAACAAATTCATTTATAGATCCTATAACACACAAAAATATTGCATGGGAAGCCAAGGATGTATTTAACCCCGCAATAGTAGTGCGGCATGATACAATATTTATGTTGTATCGGGCGCAAGACAAGATCGGACTTCCCGGAGGCACTTCTAGAATTGGGTTGGCTACAAGTACAGACGGTTTGCACTTTACAAAAATGAGTGCACCTGTTTTTTATCCATCCAATGATTCACTAAAAAAATATGAATGGCAGGGTGGTGCAGAAGATCCGAGAATTGTGGAAGATGAACAAGGCGTATATTATATGACGTATACTGCTTACGATGGTAATCTAGCAAGGTTATTAATTGCAACATCAACAGATCTATTACATTGGAAAAAATACGGGTCAGTTTTTACAAAAGCATATCAAGGCAAGTACTTGAATCTTTGGTCAAAGTCTGGTTCTATTGTTTCAAAATATGTAGAAGGAAAAATTGTGGCCACAAAGATTAATGGAAAATATTGGATGTACTGGGGCGACCAAAATATTTGGGCAGCCACATCAACAGATCTGATCAATTGGGAACCAGTTGAAATGCAGGCCAATGAAAAACCTCCGATTACTTTAAAGGGACAGGCTTTAAATATGCCGCTTTTAAAAATTGTAATTCCTACTAGAGATAAAATGTTTGATGCAGATCTGGTAGAGTCTGGTCCGCCGGCAATGCTCACAGAACAAGGCATCCTGCTCATTTACAATTCACGCAATCTTAAAAATATTGGTGATACTAGTTTGCCTGATGGTACTTATACAGGAGGACAAGTGTTACTCGATAAAAATAATCCTACAAAAGTTCTCAATAGACTTGACCATTATTTCTTTAAGCCTGATAAACCTTATGAGTTAACTGGGCAGGTAAACAATGTTTGCTTCCTGGAAGGATTAGCCAGCTATCAAGGCAAATGGTTTTTGTATTACGGTACTGCGGATTCAAAGATTGCAGTAGCAATACGAAAAAACTAATTTATGCATTTGGTTTCTCCGTTAAAAAACAAGCCAAATGGTTTTTGAATAAGGGATAAATTGAAAGTACAATTCCTATAAGGAGCAACACACCAGAAACCATAAACACAATAAAGAATGGTGTCAGGTTTTGCATCATTAAACTAAATGCAATCTGGTCTGTACTCATCTGCCATTTAGCTTTCAAAACTCCGGCTCCGATCAACGCAACCCAGAATGCGAAGAGTGAGCTATTGGCAAGCCAGAAACCGAATTTCATAATTTTCTGATAAGGTTCTAAACTGATGCAAGTGTCTTTCAAAATATCATAACAAACTGCCAGTAATAGCATAGTGTTGATTCCAATGGTAGTTCCCATGGCGTGTGCAACAGTGATATGTGTACCATGCGTATATACATTAATGGCAGGGATAGACATGCAAATAGCCAACAAAAGGTTCAAGAAAATCCATACATCGGCAGCAACCAGAAAGCGGTAAGCATCGCGGTTAAAGAATTTTTGTGCAGTAGTTAGTGAAGCTTTCCATCCATAAATAATATTACCTAAGATCAATAACTCTGTCATGCTTACAGAATAACTGATGTATTGCACATAGTGCTGTGTAGGAAGGGTATAAATATGATGTCCCCAATTGAACATGAGGTTGAACAAGCCTGCAAAATATAAAACGAATGCTTTTTTCGAGTGAGCATAGGATTTATCGCCACTGATCTTAGTCATCAGAAACATACTTGATCCATAGATCAGCATATTCCAAGATCCAACCATACTGCCGTACGACTTCCACTGGATATTCATATCGTTCACCACATGATTATTAAAATAAGGGAAGAGCCATAGATAAGATTCGGAAAAAGTAAAAAGGAAGAAGATGATTCCGGTAAGCCACATCCAGATATATACGGGTTGATTTTTTAAAGTGCCAACAGATAAAACAAAATTGATCAGAAAGATGACCCAACCTAGAATAATTGGTGCTGAAA
>CAIYAG010000435.1 GCA_903924075.1 uncultured Bacteroidota bacterium
TATTTGATATTATAAAAGTAGTCTGTTTCTGAAAACAGTATGTAAATAAAATCTCTCTCTTTCAGCAAGGAAGAAGTGGATGATCTATATAACCAACAAACAGCTGTTTGATTTTTCAATATAGTTTAAGACCAATAGAAAAGCTGATTGAACTAAAATCCTCTTTTGCCACTTGCCCTCGATTAAAAATATTGATATAGGAAAGTTTGGCAGCCCATTTCTGATCATTTGAAAAACATAAACCAATCGATGGTTTTATGCCCAATAGAGGTTTTCCATTAATCAAACTTGGCCCACCCAATAAAGAAAAATAAATATTTTTAACAGCATGGAAAGATCCGCCGCCAAAAAGGTTTACAACTGATTTAACAGCTTCTAATTCAATACCAGATTGGATCCTTAAAGTTTTATCGTCTTCTAAATAAAGGTCTCCAGATATTTCAAAGGAAGGTTTAATTATTGTTTTTGTGTTCCAGAAAGTTTGAAGATCCAATCCAAGACCCCAAGGATTATTGCCTATTGTTTGGTCGTGGATTGTTGATGTATATTGCAAATAGAGATAGGATGAATTTTTATGCTCTTTTTGACCAAAGGCTATTGTGGTAATGAAATAAAACAGGAAGAAAGCAATTGTCTTTTTCATATCACTTACTGGATTGAGCTTAACAGTTTCGGTTATGTATTATTAATTCAATTAACTATTTTTTGAGCAATAATTAAATCTTGGTAAGTCAAAAATTGATCTCTTTTGCACCAGTGGCCATAATGAATTGGTGAATCAATTTTGAGGTTATATTTCTCGAACAACTTCAAAACGAAGTTCTCTTGATAAGCAATTGCTGCTTCAGGAAAAGATTCATATGGCGTTAAACATCCTTCCTCCATTTTAAATTTAAAATCTAAAGAACTATTGCCGGATTGTATCAATTTCTCAGACTCATCATTAACTATAAAAAAAGTAATTGCACATCTCCCCCCAGGTTTTAAAACACGGGAAATTTCACTTAAATAATTTTCTACATCTGAAGGAAGCATATGTGTAAAGACAGATGTAAGAAAAACAAAGTCGAAATATGCATCAGCAAAACCAAATTTAAAATCTTTTGCTAAAATGACCCCTTTGGGGTTATAAGTTTTATTATAAACGTTACTATGTATAAACTGAAAATTATTAAACTTAGGAGTGATATTATTTTGGCACCATTTAACCCCTTTGCTTACAATGTCAAACCCTTTATATTCCCCATCCTGCGATAAATAACTTGTAAGAGGAATAGCCATTCTACCAATTCCACTTCCAACATCCAATATCTTATCTGTAGGTTTAAGATGTGCTAATTTTATAAAGTAATTTTTAAATTCCTCTCCAGTCTTTACGAAATCACCATCACCAACAAAATTCATAGTTCGAGGAGGAATTAAATCTTTTTTCCCTTTAATAAGATCTAATAAATCAAGTAAAAAAAAATATGCTTTTTGAAATCCTTGTTTGAAGAATGTTGGAATAAATCGAATAGGTTGACTTTTCATCACAATAAAATAAGTTTTATTAAATTATATCAAATAATTTCAAACATAGAAATCAATTGCTTAAGAGCAGGTTAGTTGTTATCGGTTTAATCAAAAAGTTTTGTATTGGTTTGTCCCAAATTAGCCAATAAAGTTAATTACTTTTTTATCATTTTTAATATGTATTTAAGATGTCATTTTATTATCTCAACTCCATTTAATTGCAAATAAGTAAAAGTACCTGTCCACGAACCCTTACCAGAATTTATTTCATTTGAGTTGATCACACGGATATTGTGCACAGCACCAGTTGAACGAAAGCCGAATCCAAGTGAATTTAATGCGCTGCAATTTGAGAAAGTAATATTGGACCCTCCACTAACTTCATAACATGCCCTTGTGTCTCTATCACCCTGAGCCTGAGAAGTGCAGTTTGAAATGGTTACATTATCAACAACTCCTTTTGTTTGCTCAACTGTTACACATGATATACCAGCATTTGTACTATTAATATTTTGTATGAGTATATTTTCTGTTTTGCTGATGTCCTCGTATGACTGAATCAAAATAAGTCCACCCCTGCTAAAAGGATCGTTCGGATTTCCGTTGATTGTTACATGGTTTACAGAAACATTATAAGTATGCGCATTATATGTTTCTGCAGATTTTATTACAACCGAAGTAAAGCCGCAAGAAATTGCTTGAATGCTATCCACTAAAACATTGCTAGATCTTATAGCAATACCATGATAAAAATTAGATACGATGATATTTTTGATGATGATGTCAGACCCGGTCTGACACAATATGCCATGCATATAATCAGAATAGCCATCCCCGATCAGGCTGATATGATTGAATTGTTGGTGCAAAGGAATTGAATCGATCCCATTGCCAGAAATGATTGCAGCTGCATCCACTGGTTTCAATTGTCCGCGGGAATCAATTCCAAGATTTGCGATACTTGTATTCCTTTTATTATTGCAGTTAATTTTTCCAATAATCACAGTTCCTCCTGTTAAATGTTCACCAGGTTGTTGTTCTCCAATGATACTTAATCCGTCATGACTTAACACAATGGCTGCTCTATAAAAACCAATCGGCACAAAAACAGGCAATTTTTGAGAGTCTGCGGCATCCATGGCTAGGTTAAATGCCTTTGTGTCGTCGTTGTTGCCATTTCCTGTTGCACCATAGTCTCGAACGTTTACACTTGGTGGCTGCACTATTGGAGGAGATAATGGCGAATCTGAGATTACTGTGTTTTTTTTACAGCTACAGAATAATAATAGGGCAACAAAGCACCATTTGTGCATCGCTAAATAATATTTAAAATAACGTGATCAAATATTTTTCAAATCAAGCTGATTCCTAACCAATTTTCTATTTCACAAAAATACCAGTTGCAAAATCCCAAGTGCTCTTATCATTACTTAAATTATAAACAGTATTATTTACCCAATATTTAGCAATATTGATAATATTACCATTAGGCAAATAGTTAAGTGCAGTTGTAGATAAGTACACATTATTATTTATAACAGAAATACCTGTTGAAGTTCGTGATTGGTTAAATGTAGGCTGATCATCTAATTCAACAGGGTTTCCGTTTTTCCAATATTTAACTTCTGATTCATTAGATAAAGTAGAAGGGCCACTACCTGAAACATAAATATCATTTCCATCAACTGCAATTCCAGAAATGCTATATACAATTCCATTCAAAGGAAATTTCTGTCCATTTTTCCAATAAACACTTCCGCTTCCACTTCCACCTGCTATATATACATCAGTACCAACTACTTTAATGACATATGCCACGGAAGATTGAAGATAATTTGTTGAATCTTCCAAAGGTATAAGAGTCCCGTTTTTCCAATAAACCGCTAAAGCCGTACCATTTACGGGCCCTCTGTAACTAGTAATATTATCAACTACTCCAACAGCATATATATCTGTTCCTGTTATACATACTGAATTCACTGAAACATTCGGAAAATGATTAGTGCCATGCAAAGTATATGGCAAGCCTGTAGCGTATTTCCAAAACTGACTATTGGATTCAATGGCTGTTTTTAAGTCTTTATCGGATAATACATTTCCAGAGTTAACAGCTATTGGTTTGCCGTTTTTCCAATATAATGGTATATGTGCAGATGAAGAATCTCCTGCCACATATATATCAGAACCAATTACTGTAATACCTGTGGCAATTGCATGTTTATAGGAAGCATCAGGTAAGAATACTGCTTTCCCGTTTACCCAGTATTTAGGAATCGAACCGTATCCAGGGTAATCTATAGGTCCTATTTCATATCCACAAACATATATGCCA
>CAIYAG010000436.1 GCA_903924075.1 uncultured Bacteroidota bacterium
GTGAAGAGTGAAGAGTGAAGAGTGAAGAGTGAAGAACGGACAGGCAGATCTAAACAATTTAACCTAAGTGGTGCTTAGGTTTTTATGAGACATACTTCTTTAAAAAGAAAAACCCTAGGCCTGCCTAGGGTTTAAAAAAATTAAAGTCGCAAAACGATTGATTCTCCGTTCTTCACTCTTCACTCTTATCTCTTCACTTAATTTGCCAGCAGCAAATTCTTAACCTGAGCGATTACTTCTGGCAAATTACTTGCGTCCTGGCCACCTGCAGTTGCCAAAGTTTTCTGCCCGCCTCCGCCGCCTTTGATGAGCGGGGTGATGATCTCTTTGATCATTTTTGGTGCTTCTAAACCTTTTATTTCGTTGACACTATCAGATAGTAAGATGCAAACAGCAGCTTTGCCGCCAATATTGGCTACAAGTGTGATAAGATAGTTTTCGCCTAGGTCTGGACGAAGGTCGAATGCTAACTTTTTGAGTTGATCTGCATTACTAACTTCTACCTGGCTGCCAATAAAGTAAGCAGTTCCTTTTGTAAATGGAAAAGGAACACGCTCACCAAGCAAACCATTTTTGATCACTTGTAATTGTTTTGCTTCCAGTGATTCTAATTTCTTTTCAAGGTCTTGTTTTTCTTGAATTATTTTCTCCAGAGCCTTCAATGGATCTTTTGATTTTAAAAGATTTCCCATCTCTCTCAATCCTGCAAATTGTTCATGCAAATAATGAAAGGCCGTACTTCCAGTGATACCTTCAATTCTTCTCACGCCAGCAGCAACAGCAGATTCTGAAAGAATTTTAAATACTCCAATCATGCCCGTATGGATCACGTGTGTTCCGCCACAAAGTTCTACTGAGAAATTTGGGTCTGCTACCACAACGCGAACGGTATTGCCATATTTCTCTCCGAATAATGCCATCGCTCCTAATTTCAGTGCCTCTTCTTTTGGCATTTCAGTAATTACAACGGGAATATTTTCTCTGATCTTATTGTTTACGATGATCTCAACCTGGCGAATTTCTTCATCTGTTACACGTGCAAAATGAGAGAAATCGAAACGAAGGTTTTCGGGATTCACTAAAGAACCTTTTTGAGCAACATGGGTACCTAATACCTGGCGCAAAGCCGCATGCATTAAGTGTGTGGCTGTGTGGTTATAGCTAGTGTATAATCTCTTTTCAAGATTAATAGCTGCCGTTAATTCAACGGTAATATTGGAAGGAAGTTTGTCAATGAAATGAACTATGAGGTCATTTTCTTTTTTGGTATCTGTTACCGAAATTTTTTCTTCCCCAAATTGTAAATAACCGATATCGCCAACCTGTCCACCGCTTTCTGCATAGAAAGGAGTTGTTGCCAATACCAATTGATATTGTTCTTTACCCTTTGCTTTGATCTTGCGATACTTAGTTACACGAGTAGTTACTAATATATCTTTATATCCAACAAAACCTTCACCAGGCTCTTCGGTCAATACCACCCAGTCTTCTGTGTCTTGCACGGAAGCTGCGCGACTCCTATTTTTTTGTTGCAACATCTCTGCTTCAAATCCTTTTTCATCGATGCTGATATTATTTTCTGAAGCAATCAGGCGTGTAAGATCGATCGGGAAACCAAAAGTGTCGAACAATTCAAACACAGCTTTACCTTCAATTTCTTTTGATACCGATGCTGCACTCATAGCAACCATATCATCAATTCTTTTCAATCCTTTATCAAGTGTTCTCAAAAATGCATCTTCTTCTTCTTTCACCACTTTCGAAACAAAGTCTAATTGTTGTTTCAATTCAGGAAACACTGTTTCAAATTGTGCAGCCAAATGAGGTAATAGCTGATGCAATAAGGGTTGCTTATAGTTTAAATAAGAATAATAATATCGTACAGCTCTGCGAAGAATTCTGCGGATCACATATCCTGCACCCGTATTAGAAGGCAACTGTCCATCAGCGATGGTAAAAGAAATGGCACGAATATGATCTGCAATAACGCGAAATGCGATGGCTTCTTTACTGGCACTAAAATCGTACCGCTGTTTCGTGATCTGTTCCACCACTGCAATCGTTCCTGTAAATACATCCGTATCGTAATTACTGGTCTTACCTTGTATTACACGAACCAATCTTTCAAACCCCATACCTGTATCAACATGCTTTGCTGGCAATGATTCTAGTGTGCCATCTTTCAAGCGATTGAATTGCATGAATACATTATTCCAGATCTCGATTACTTGAGGATGATCATTATTCACTAAAGTTTTTCCGTCAACTGCCACTCTTTCTTCATTAGTTCTGCAGTCTACATGTATTTCACTACATGGGCCACATGGACCAGTGTCGCCCATCTCCCAGAAATTATCTTTTTTGTTGCCTAAAAGAATTCTCTCCGGACTAATTACTTTTTTCCATTCTTCAAAAGCCTCATCGTCTCTTTCTAAATTCTCGTTTGCATCACCTTCGAAAATGGTGACGTATAAGCGTTCTTTATCGATCTTATAAACTTCGGTTAGTAATTCCCAACTCCATGCAATGGCATCTTTCTTAAAATAATTACCGAAGCTCCAGTTTCCCAACATTTCGAACATGGTGTGGTGATAGGTATCAACACCTACTTCTTCCAGATCATTATGCTTACCACTCACACGCAAACATTTTTGGGTATCTGCAACGCGCGGATTGGGGGCATTTTTATTTCCTAGAAAATAGTCTTTGAATTGATTCATACCCGCGTTGGTAAACAAAAGGGTAGGGTCGTTTTTCACCACAATGGGTGCTGATGCCACGATCTGATGTTGTTTTGAAGCAAAAAAGTCTAAAAATTGTTGGCGTATCTGAGCACTGGTCATCATTTTTATTCGAAATTTTAATCAATGGATGGGCCTTAGAAACTATCTTTGACAGCTTTTCAGGGATTGCAAAGGTAAGGATAACCTCTCTGTGGTTAGTTATGAGCACGAAAAAAGTCAAATACTATTATAATACACATACACTCCGCTACGAAAAGCTGGAAACTCCGCTTCGTGTGCGGCTTTTACAGGTATTTGGATTCATTGCCGCCTGTATCGTTACTGGCTTGCTCATCGTATTTATCATTTTTAAATATATCGATAGTCCTAAGGAAAAAATACTGCGCCAGGAAAACGATGACATGAAAGAAAGTTATAGCCTTTTAATGGATCGGGTAAATGAGTTGGAATTGCAGATGGATGAATTGGAGAATCGAGACAATAATGTGTATCGGTCGATCTTCGGGACCGACCCAATTCCAGATAGTGCCAGGGTAAAAGATATGGAAAGGAAGAATGAAGTTAAACTGGTAACAAGGATGGGTGAGGGAGAGTTAGTAAAAAGTATGACCGCACAGTTGAACAATCTTTCACTTAGAACTGCCTATCAAGACAAATCTTATGTAACCATCAACGACATGGTTAAAAATAAAGAAAAACTGTTGAATGCCACACCATCCATACAACCAGTGAGCAATAAGAATCTGAATAGAATTGGTTCTGGTTTTGGGTATAGAATTGATCCCGTTTATAAAGATCGCCGACACCATATGGGTCTCGATTTTACTGCCCCAATGGGTACCCCAATATATGCTACTGCAGATGGTGTAGTGAGGGATGCTGGATTTAATACAGGTGGGTTTGGGAATCGCGTGGTGATCAGTCATGGATTTGGTTATGAAACCCTATACGGACATATGGTGAAGATCAAAGCCCGGGTTGGAGAAAAAGTGAAACGTGGCGAAGTGATTGGGTTTGTAGGAAATTCCGGAAAAAGTACCGGCCCGCACTGCCATTATGAAGTGCATCGTGGCGGCATACCTGTAGATCCGATCTATTATTTCTATAATGATCTAACTCCTGCTCAATTTGATCGAATCTTGAAACTGGCTGCTGCTAGTAACCAAAGTTTAGACTAACTTATCCATTCAATTATGGAACCTGTTGTAAAAGAATACTTACTTAGAATTGTAAATACCATTGCCATTGCTGGTCTTTGTTTGATGCTCAATATCATTGCGGGAATCAAATATGAATTGGCATTTGTAGAAGATCATTTACAATGGAAGCATGTGGCTTTTTATAGTTTCTTAGTGATTAGTTTAACTGCAATGACTTTATACATCATCAAAGTCTGGCGCAAGCCGTTGGATTTTGAACAATAAAAAACCCCACAATTACAAAGATCTTATCCAATGTAATGCCGGGTTAAATATTGTAATCGAATACTAGTTCTTACCGTCTTTGGTATCAAGTATAACTGGGGAACTTCCTTTACCCATAATGATCACTTTTGAGTTGGGAGAAGTTACTAATCCTTTCATCACCTGAATATTTTCGTATTGTAACTGTTTGTCTGTTAGTCCAGAACTCATAATACGCTGATAGTCTGCAATACCTTGTGCTTCCACACGTTTACGTTCTGCTTCTTGTTTTTCTTTTTGCAAAACGAATTCCATTTTTTGTGCGTCCTGTTCTGCTTTGATCTTTTCTTCAATAGAAGCTTTTACAGTTGCAGGAAGTGTAATATTTCTCACCAATAATTGCTCCAGTACAAGCCCTCTTTTTTTGAAATCGGATTCAATTGTTTTGAAGATCCTTGTTTGAAATTCATCTCTTCTGGTTGAGTAAAGATCAACTGCAGTATAATACACTGCATTGTCACGAATTTTTGTTCTGGTAATTGGTCTAACTACTTTGTCTTTAAAATCCATACCAGTTTCTTTTACCAGCATCGGTGCTTCAGTAGCCATTACACGATACAAAACAGTAAGGTCGATCACCACTTCCAATCCATCTGCTGTTAAAACGCGAATCGCATCATCACCAGCCACATCACCTTCATTGTGTACACCACTCATGGTATAGTTCTGCGTTTTAATATCGATTTTATTCACGTCAACCAAAGGATTCACGAATGTTAAACCACTAGTAAGTACATCGTTCTGCACTTTTCCGAAGATCGATTTAACGCCGATCTGTCCAGCGTCAATTTGCTTGATACATGATGTAAGTATGCCAAGCACCACCAGTCCCAAACCTACTAATCGAGCTACAGATGCATATTGAGGAAGTGGTTGTTGTTGTGCTTTTAAATAAAATGCGGCAATGAAAACGATCAGGCCGAGAATAATGAGTACCATAATTTTTTAGTTAGTTGATATAATAATGAGTAGCTGAATAAAACAAAATATTACAAGGTTCAAAAATTAACTACTATGATCTACCACAATAGTCCACTGGCCTTTAATTTTTCGAAATAGTAAAGTATAAGCGCCTCCAACATCTCCAATACTTCTTTTTAAATGCCATTTGCCAATTACAAAATAGTATTCAGCTGATAATTTTCTGAACTCAACGAATTCAAAATCCAAATGCCCCATCGCAGCAGTATCTGGATATCCTTTTTTATAATTGTCAAGCGTTTTTTGGTATCCATTGCTAATTTCTTTGCCAATAAATAACAAACTGTCACTTTCCCAATAGCCTTTCATAAATGCCGTTACATCAGCTTTGTTCCAATCGTCTTTCTGTCTGGTTAACAATTGTTTGATGGCTTTTACATCTTCATTTTGGGCACTTAGATATTTGTATGGGGCAAGGGCAAGAAATAGGCAAAGAATTGTGATTAGCCTGATAGGGCGTTGCATAAAAATTATTTTTGGAAAGCTACAACAATCTGATGGCTCTAACCATTTCTCTTTTGCCCCGAGGCCCAGGAATTTTGGTTACCTGGAATCCTGCTTCCTGCATGGCTTTTCGAACAGCCGACTTACTACAATATGTTACCAAAACAGCACCTGGCAGTAACATGGAATAGATCTTTTGGAAGATTTCGGTTGTCCATAATTCCGGTTGTTCAACTGGAGAGAAGGCATCGAAAAATACGCAATGAAATTTTTGGGTATTTTCAAATTCACGCAGATCGATTTTCTGTTTCTCTAAACTAAATAGTTCATTGATCTTTACGCTCAAATTCCATTCAGCATCATGTAATGCCAAAAGCTCATGGCCCATCTGCAAAAAGTTGCCATAATTAAGTGCCGAATATTCTATCTGGTTTAATGGATCTGTTTCGATTGAAGTATAATGCATTGGAATTGCATGTTGATTGGCCCATTGTAAACTGAGCAATGCATTTAGCCCGGTACCAAAACCCATTTCAAGGATATTGAGTTCCGAAAGCGTTTGTTTTTGTAATAAATAATTGAGCCCAGCATCAATATATACATGCAAACTTTCTGCAATGGCGCCATGTGTACTATGATAAGTAACCCCCATTTCAGGAATCTGAATGGTATGAGAACCATCCTCCGTTATTTGAATAAACTTTTGCATCCGAATTCAAATTTATTAACTTAACCCCATGGAATACGTTGCACATTTAGAAAAAGACAGAAAATTATCCAGGATCGTGATTGAGGCATTACCCGAATTATCGCTTCATAAAAATATTCCGATCCGTTTGATGGCTAGCATTATGAGTCAGCAGTTAAGCACCAAAGTGGCCAAAGTAATTTTCAGGCGTTTTCTGGAATTGTACGGAGGTAAAGAACCTACTCCAGCAAAAGTTTTAGCAACCGATCCAACAGTATTAAGAGCAATTGGATTGAGCAATAATAAAGTGAGTTATTTATTAAATGTTGCAAGCTTTTGTATTGAACACAAGATCACTGACAAGAAACTATTGAAAATGAGTAATGAGGAGATCATTGAATTGCTCACTCAAATTAAGGGAGTGGGTAAGTGGACTGTTGAAATGCTCCTCATGTTTACCCTTGGCAGAGAAGATGTATTTGCGGTAGACGATCTTGGAATTCAGCAGGCGATGATCAGACTATACAAACTCGATAATACAGACAAGAAAGCATTGAAAGAAAAAATGCTTCAATTGTCTGTAAAGTGGAGCCCGTATAGAACCTATGCCTGCCTACACTTATGGCAATGGAAGGACGACAAATAATTAGGCAGAATTTCTTGCCGCATTAATTACACCAAACATACTTCTGGTAACCAGTTTTTCATAGATTGGTTTCAATGCCGGGTCTACTTCTTCGTTATGCAATTTGTTCAATGCATATTGTTGAATGGTTAGCAATGGTAATACGATCTTATCGCGCATTTGAATGGATGCTTTACTAGGTTTATCATCTTCCATTAAAGTAGTTGCATCTGCCAGCTCCAATACTAATTGAGAAGTAAGATCATATTCTGCTTTAATGATTTCCCAAACCGGGCCAAACTGTGGATCTTTCTTCACATATTCTGTGAGCGGAAAAAAAGATTTTAGCATGCTCATCATACTATTATCGATCAGTGTGCGGAAGAATAAAACATTGCGGAACATGGCTTTGGTGTCATTCCACAAACCCCTTTCTTTCATTTGTTGTAAGGCCGTACCTACTCCAAAGAATCCGGGAACGTTTTGTTTCAGCTGACTCCAACTGCCCACAAAAGGTATGGCTCTCAGGTCTTCGAACCTTAAACCACCGCTGTTTCCGCGCTTTGCAGGGCGGCTGGCGATATTGCTTTTGCTATAATAATTCAGCGGACTGAATTGCTGCATATAAGCCAAGAACAATGGGTGTGTTTTGAATCCTTGATAAGACTCGTGACTGATCTTTCCTAATTCTTCCATCAAGAATCTGTCGTGCTGTGATATTTGAATTCTTGTATCAGCAAATAATTCATTACTCAAACCTGCGCTGAGCAATTGTTCCAGATTGTATTGAGATGATTGGATGGTACCAAAATTGGAAGTGATGGTTTGCCCTTGAATGGTTAACTGGATCTCTTCGTTTTCGATATTGTTTCCTAGAGAAGCATAAAACTTGTGAGTTTTACCGCCGCCGCGAGATGGTGGTCCACCTCTGCCGTCAAAGAATTTTGCTTTGATATGGTACTTACGCGAGATCGCTGTTAGGTTTTCTTTTGCAGTATAAATACTCCAGTTTGCTTGTAAGTAACCGCCATCTTTTGTACCATCACTAAAACCAAGCATGATGGTTTGGTGTTGGTGGCGTAAATGAAGATGCGCTTTATATTCTGGTAAATTGTATAAAAGATCCATTGTGGTTTCTGCCTGATCCAAATCGTCGATGGTTTCAAAAAGAGGCACAATGTCTATGAACATGCAATCCCTTTTCCATCCACAAAGTCTGAGTAAGGCATACACTTCCATGATGTTTACAACACCCTGACAGTTGCTGATCACATAGCGATGACAGCCTTCTTCGCCATTTTCTTTTTGAATGGTTTTAATGGCATACATACTTTCGAGTGTATCTCTGGAGATGGTATCCGAAATTTCAGCTGGATCAACAATGGTTTCGATCTTAGAAAGCACTTCAATTTTTTCAATGCTGGTCAGAGCCGTATAATTTCCGGGAAGGATCGAAGGCTTTCCCTTTTCTTTCAACTCTTTATCAATCTGTAAAATAACGGCAGTATGTATGCGGCTATCTTGGCGGATATCGAGTGATGCAAAATGGGTTCCAAATATTTTTACTTTATGGATCAAACTATCCAATCTGTTCAAAAACAAACTATGGTGATGCTTGATCAATAATTCACGAGCAGCATATAGTTCCTTGATCAGTTCTTCTTTTTTGATGCGTTTGCTTGCCTCTGGTCTGAATACATTTTCATACAATTGCTGTTCAAGCTGCGCAATAATGGTATCAACGCCGGTGAAAGTGAGGCGGCGTTTGAGTTTGCGGATATCGCGATAGTAGCAAACAACGATGGCGCTTCTCAATGCATCGGCAACTTTCAAAGTAGTTGGACCATTTACAAATGGGTTCCCATCCCGATCACCTCCAGGCCAAAACCCGAGTTCGATAAAAGGATTTTCACCATCATATGCGCTATCAAAAACCTCGCGATTAATGTAGTTATAAATATTCCCGATGGAAGGGTATAGAATGTTTTCTAGGTACCACATCAGGTTCACAGCTTCATCTAATGGTGTAGGCTGTTTTTTATTGAAGAAAGGAGTGATCCCAAGTTGTTGGATATAGGCATTGATGGTATGGAAATCGTTTTTACCAATGGCTTCATTCATGTCGTGAATGATCCCAAGTACAGATCCAGGATAAAACTGGGTAGGATGCGCAGTTAGTACTACACGCACTTTGAATTTCTTCAGTTTACTTTTTAAGATCTGTGATTTTCCAGCAAAATTAGTTTCGTTGATGAGTGATTTGAGGCTGCCGGGGCCTTCTACATTATTAACGGTATCAAATGCAGCATCTTCGATCGCATCAAATAATACGATCTGACGTTCTATATATTGTACAAATTTGAATAAACGGGCAACTTTATCCCCTTCATCCTTGGCATTGGTATGTTGCGAAAAAAAGTGATCTACAATGTGCATGGGCGTTTTTGCATCGGCATACCCGTCGATACAAGCCTGCAATAAAATGGGTAATAGGGCTCCAACATTGGCAATACCCGAAAAAGGCAGGGCAGAGAATAAACTATTATAAATGGTGTATTTATCAGTTACATTCCGCTTAAAATTGATGATATATTCAGAAGAAGGCATAGTATAATTAAGCACCTAAGATAATCGATTTTGCTAAAAAATTGAGATGAAATAATCGTGAAATCCAAATCTGGCTTGATTTACAGGCTAATGGTCGTTAGTAAACCGATTAATAATCAGCCGCTCTTCATTTTAAAAACGATCGCTCATTAAACTTCTCTAATTTTATCAGGTCTTACCCAAACAAAATAAGGCATGGTCCCCACCGACAAAGAACTTCTTGCCCAATTTTCCAATAGCGATACGAAGGAAAAGGGTTTTACAGCTATCGTACGCAAATACCAGGAGAAGCTTTATTGGCATATTCGAAGGATGGTAATTGAACACGCTGATGCTGACGATGTGTTACAGAATGTTTTTATTAAAGTATGGAAGGGGCTAGAAAATTTTAGGGAGGATAGTCAATTGTATACCTGGTTATACCGGATTGCAACCAATGAAACCCTGAGTTTTTTGGAGAAGCAAAAAAGAACTGCCACGCAGAGTTTGAATGATTTGGAGTCGAGTTTAGAAAATAAGATCAAGGCAGATTCCTATTTTGATAGCAATCAGTTGGAATGGAGATTACAGTTGGCCATTCAGGAATTGCCCGAAAAACAGCGACTTGTCTTTAATTTGCGATACTATGATGCCATGCCATATGAAAAAATGAGTCAGATCTTGGAAACCAGTGAGGGTGCTTTAAAGGCTAGTTATCATCATGCAGCCAAAAAAATAGAGGTCTTCTTAAAGAATTATTAAACCCAAAGCATATAAATTAGTCAAATAACTGTTGGAACCCCAGAATACGATATTAGAAGAACTTAGGGAAATCGCCCCTAGCCTGATAGAAATTGGCAATCAGATGCCTTATCATGCGGCAGATGGATATTTCGAGGGCTTTCCAGAAACTGTGTTAGAAAAAGCAAATATTGGACTGCTATACAATATTGATCAACCAAATTTTCAAATTCCAAATCACTATTTCAACGGTTTGGCTGATCAGATCTTACTCAAAGCAAAAGCCGCAGAGGCAGTAGAAAAAGCCAAAGTAATCCCCATGCGAAACATGCGGAATTTGGTAACTTATTTAGCCGCAGCGATGCTTACTGGAATCATGGTTACCGGATCTTTCATGTTTTCAGATAAGAGGCAAGCAAACGATTTTGAAAAATATAAATCACTGGATATTCCATCTACACTTGATCAGGTAACAGAAGCAGATCTGAATGCGTATTTAGAAACGAATCAAGTGGTGAGTACGGAAGACTTGCCTGAAAACGAGGGTGCAACATTGCCAAAAGCGAATGAAAAGATCCAGAATTTGAGTAATGAGAATTTGCATAATTATTTAAATGAAAATGTGGATCTAGATCCCAATCCAGGAATAGTTCCCGAAAAATAAAATACCATGAAAAAAATTATACTCATTTTATTTCTAGCGGTGTTGTCTTTTACAACATACGCACAGAAACCTCCAAAAGGGGAAGGACCAAATCAGGGACAGAAACCCCCTAAGCCACAGGATGGTCCGAATGTAATGGGTTTAAAAATTGCATTTATTACACGCTTTCTTTCACTTTCTACAGAGGAGGCTCAAAAATTCTGGCCAGTTTATTACGATTATTCAGATAAAGTAAGAGCTTTACGTAATGAATCAAAAGATGATGAGCTGGCATTTGAAGAAAAGCTTTTAAACGAGCGTAAGAAATTCAAAGTTGAAATGAAAAAAGTTCTTGGAACTGATGAGCGCGCAAATAAATCATTATCGGTCGACAAAGAGTTTAACAATGTTTTAAAGAAAGAATTAGAGGAGCGCAGATTAATGCGTGAAAAGAATAAAGAGAATAAATAGAAGGGGGGACACTTTTATTTTGAATAGAGTGCTGCCAATAGGCGGCACTTTATGATTTAAGGCATCTTTAGAACAGGATGTTGTATGTCGTGATAAAAAAGAAAGGTCCATTTTTTCTCATGGCCTTCCTGCCACCACTTTTGGCGAAGCTCCATACACTTCTTTCCATCGTAATCATATTTTGCAACGAACTTACTTTTCATCTGTTGCAATTGAGGCGCCACATCTCCGCCAAAGAATGCGATCTCATTTCCCTCATGGATCCAGAATGCTTGATGATACAAGCAATGACCGCCTGTTACTTGATAAAAGATCGCATCACCGATCCATCCTTCATTTTCAGTAAGCCAGACTACTTTGCTAAACTCTTCTAACAATTCAAAATCACAGGTAGTATAAGAACTAGTACCATGTTCCATTGCGTAATCGAATTCGCGTTTTTGAACATAATAAGTAGCGTAAGGAAAACTAATAAACCTTTCATCAGATTCGTTTGGCTTTATTGTAATGCCTCCCGCATGATCTTTGTGTAAATGGCTCATCAATACTTTTGTTACCTGCGAAGGATTGATCCCGATCTTCATTAAATTATCGTGCAGTTGAAGTGTGCCTTTATCGTTTAAATATCCGAGGCCTGTATCCAATAGAATCACATCGTTTTCTGTGATAATTACAAAGGGTTGGATCTCTACTAATAAGCTTCCAATAGGCCTGCTATTGAGTTGATGAGTATTTTGATCGAAGGGAACGAAAACTTTTGTTTTGTCGATCGTATAACTCCCTTCTGAAACTGGTAAGATCTGCATGTATCAAGTAATTATTTTAGCGCAAAACCATTTGACGGTCTGCATCTAAACGCAATAAAATAAATATCAAAACTGTAAATGTAAGTAAGGAAGAACCACCATAACTGATCAGTGGTAATGCAATTCCGATGATTGGGAATAGCCCAATGGTCATGCAAACATTCACCGTGATATGAAAGAATAAAATACTTGCAACACTATAAGCATAAACCCTACTGAAAGTACTACGCTGTCTTTCAGCAATATTTACGATTCTGATCAAGAGGAATAAATAGATCAATAAGAATGTAGCACAGCCAATAAATCCAAATGCTTCACCGAGTGAGGTGAAAATAAAGTCGGTATGTTGTTCAGGAACATATTTCCCGCGGGTTTGAGTTCCCTTCAAAAATCCACGGCCACTAAATCCGCCCGAACCAATGGCGATCTTACTTTGCCTTACGTTATAATCATCGGGTTTAAATGATGCTTTTGCCCCTGCTGCAATTTCAGATTTGTTATGTTTATTCTGACTGCAATCATAATCTTTACCAACAGCACTATAGATCCGCTGACTCTGATAACACTCAAACACGTTATTGAAAATATAGGGCACTGCAAATCTTTGGATCCCTACGCAGATTGCCCAGGTTGCAACAATGACCAATAAGACCTTACCATTCCTTTTGATCTGCCTTCTTAAAATATAGATCAAAATAGAAGCAATGGCAGTTAAGACGATCGCTAAAATATTGGGATCAACAATTAATGTGGCAACTACCAATGCACCAAAAGAGATTCCAATCACAAGAATACTGGCAGGTAAACCTTCGCGATACATGGCAATAAAGAAACTTAAATAAACGAGGGCTAGTCCAGTTTCGTGTTGGAATCTTGCTAAAACTGCAGGGAGTAAAACAATCCCGATGGCTATTAATTGAGAACGCTTTTTGGTGAAATCCATATTCTGCATCGACAAATATTTCGCCAATGCAAGTGCTGCAAATATTTTACAAAGCTCTGCTGGTTGTAAATTAAATCCACCGCCCAATGCGATCCAACTTTTCGAACCCTTAATGTCTTTACCAATTACAAAGGTTGCTAGCATTAATAGAATACCAAAAGCATAGCCGAGATTTGCAAATGCAGTAAAGAGTTTACTATCTGCTAATAAAATAAAAGTAGCGATGAGGGTACAAACTCCCGCAAAGATCAATTGCTTGCTATAATTGGTTTTTCCACCCAGAAATAATTGAAGCCAGTTGGTGCCAGTTCGATATTCAACCATAAAAATACAAAGGATCCCAATGGATACTAGTATCGCATATAAGGCAACAATGGTCCAGTCAACACCTCTTGAAACAGAATTATTTCTTGTGCTCATTTTATGCCTTTGTTTTTTTGACCGACCATTGTTTATCGTCTGTTAAGAGTAAAGCGTTGATGGTATTGATCGGTTTCTTTTTGCTTGAATCTTTTTTATTGCTGGGTACTGAAGGACTCACTTTTTTATTTTCAGGTAAGATCATTTCTAGTTGTTCGATATTCTTGTCTTTGTTAAAAGGCAATTTATCGTTGTTATCTTCTTCCTCTGTATTATTCTTTTTTTCTTCCGCATTCAATTCTGCTTTTGCAGCCGCAGCTTCTTGTGCCAATTTAGCCTGACGTTGGTTATCTTTTCTAACATACCAATCTTTAATAGCACCAGGAATTAAATCAGCTTTTGAAATGCGTTCTACTTCAGATAGTCTATCTGTTGCAATGGTATCGTTTAAATATTTTTCCATGATGAAAGCGCCAATTGGGCCAGCCCATGTAGCACCATAACCAGCGTTCTCTACAATTACGGCCACTGCAATTGTAGGGTTGTCTTTGGGTGCAAAGCAAACAAAGAGTGAGTGATTTTTTCCGTGAGGGTTTTGTGCTGTACCAGTTTTGGCGCAGTATTCAACTCCAGGTACTTTAATTCCAGCAGCAGTTCCGTACACAGTAACATCATGCATGCCTTCGTGTACAGCTCTGAAAACGGTATCGGCGGTATGCGTTACAACATGTTTTCTTCTGTATTTTGCAAGATAAGTAGTGTCGTCTTTTTCTTCGTTCTCAATACTATCTACAAAATGTGGTGTATAATAATAGCCTTTATTGGCAATGATGCACATCATATTGGCGAGCTGCATAGGGGTGGCAGTCATTTTATCCTGACCAATCCCTAACGTTAAAATGGTACAACTATTCCATCTATTTCTACCATAAGCTTTATTATACACAGCGGTATCTGGAACACTTGCTTTGTTTTCACTTGGTAAGTCAACATCGAGTGTAGTTCCCATACCAAATTTATTCATGTACTCTTTCCACTTTAAATAACCGAGAGTAGAATTATGGTATTCAGGATTGTCGATTGCCATTCTAAATACCTGCGAAAAATAAGAGTTGCAAGAGTTAGCTAATGCTAATCTTAATGATGCTGCGTGACCAGCATTTTTGTGCTCACATTTTACTGTAACGCCACAACTATTATAAGATCCATAACATGGAAAACCATAATTAGGAGTGATCACTCCTTCATCCAATGCAATTACAGCACCAAGTGGTTTGAAGGTAGATCCTGGGGGATATTGACCTTTAATGGCACGGTTAAACATGGGGCGAGCAGTGTCGAGCAGCATCCTCCCCAAATTTTTTCTTCTGGCACTTCCGGTTAAGTCGTTTGGATTATAATTTGGAGAAGATACCATGGCGATGATGCCACCTGTTTTAGGATTGATTGCTACGGCGCTTCCAATTTTATTCGCTAATAATTTTTCTGCTAACTGTTGCACTTCCACATCCACACTGGTATACAAATTTCTTCCGGCAACAGCAGAGGTATCGAACATGCCATTTTCATAGGCACCTTGTATACGGCTTTTATTATCTCTGATAAAACGTTTGATGCCGCGTTCGCCCATCAACACTTTTTCGTAGGTTCTTTCTAAGCCATTCATTCCGGCATAGTCGCCCATTTCATACCCATCATCTTTATGCCTTCTCAAAAATCCAGTATCCACTTCAGCAATATAGCCGAGTACTTGTGCGCCGGTGTTAAATGGATAGGTTCGAACAGAACGGTCGATCAGGTTGAAGCCTGGAAATTTATACATGTTCTCATAGAGCTTAGCATACAATTCTTGTGTAAGTAGTGCTTCAAAAATACTTGGCTTAACACTGGTATTTTTGAAAATGATCTCACGCATTCTACGTCTATATTCAACCGTATCGATATTTAGTAGGGAACAAAGTGCGAGTGTATCAGTGCCTTTAGATTCAACAGGAGTAACCACCAGATCATAACTAATGGTATTTTCAAGCATTGCTTTTTTCTTGCGATCGAAAATGATGCCGCGGTCGGGATAAATAATCTTTCGATAGATGGCATTATTTTCTGCAGCCAGTTTGTACTTGGCAGAAAATATTTGCAGGTTGATCAGTTGAATCAGGATCACTGTAAAAATCAACAAGAAGATGATTTGTACTACCCGGCTTCTGCTTTGATTAAATACAGACATAGAATATGTTTATGCAGCGTTTGTGCGGAACTTGGCTTTTCGGAAGAACAACATTTCAGTGATGAAGATCAATAACAAACTGACCGCTGTGGTTCCAGCCACTTTCCCTATGAAATATACGAAGTTTCCGAACTGTAGCCATTCGATCAGTACCAATAAAAAATGGTGCATGAAAGTTAGGATGGCAATGTATAAACTATAAGGCGCCCAGCCCATGCTTTTGATACTCGGTTCGATATAACTGTTCTCAGTTGTGTCTTGCGGGATCAAAAGATTTAACAAGAAAGGACGTAGATAAGCGATCAACACACAGGGTGCAGCGTGCAAGCCGCCAATGCCTGTAAAATAATCGAGTGTGGTTCCAAATGCAAATGCAATGATCAGTAAAAAGAATCTGTTGATGTTAAATGGAAGCCAGAGGATGAAAAGAAAATAAATATAAGGAACAATGAATTGATGTAATGGCGGTACTTCATTCAGGATAAATACCTGAAAGAAGATGAACAAAATGAATCGGACGATATTTTTGATTAAGTCGCTCATTAATTTTTTTCTGGAGTTGATTCAATGGCGGTCTGTTCTGCATAACGCAAATTCTCCACTAAATAAACGTATTGTATAGAGAAAAAGTTAGTTGCAGTTTTTACTTTCAGTGTATAAAAATTACTAGTTGCATCGGCAACAACACTGTTGATGGTTCCAACCAATAAATGGGATGGGAAGTTAGCGGAGTAAGTACTCGTTAACACACTATCGCCTTTCGCTACTTTAGCGCTCTTTGGAATGTTCTTGAGTAAAAGAAAATTAGGATCTGTTCCATCCCATTCAATACTACCGGCAATATTATCTTTTTTAAGCATCGCACTAACGCGACTATTGCGGTGTAATAAACTCATGACTCTTGCATTGTTATCACTAACCAAAACAACAACCCCTACAATTCCATCAGAGCCAATCACCGCCATTCCCTTTTTAACGCCTTGTAAACTGCCTCTTTCTAAAGTGAGGTAATTGGTTTGAAGTGTTACCGTATTTCCAATTACTTTGGCAGGGAAGAGTGTATACTTTCTGATCTTTCCAAGGCTATCTCTAACGGTGGAATCGATCATGGTCTTTTTTGAATTATCAAATGCCTGAAAGTTGCTGGGTAAAAGATTTCTGAGACGCGCATTTTCTGCCACCAATTGTGCATTGGTTTCTTTTAAACTAAAATAATAGCGCCAGTTATTGTATTGCTTATCAAACTTTCCCGTGATCTCATTGGATGCAGCGCTGAAAAAAACCTGGTGTGTTTTGCTGCTATTGCTGAGCAAAACAATACAAGCAATTTCCAACAGCAGGAAGCTGAGGAAAGTGAAATTGCGTTGTATAAATAGGAAAATGTTTTTCAAAGCAGAATTTCAATTACTTGATACGGGTTAGTAATGCAGGATAAACGAAAAAATCATTCCTGAATTGTATACAACCCGTTTTATCTCATAATGAATGGGAAACGCTGGTAATTCTTCAAAGCCAAGCCAGTACCGCGAACAACACTTTTCAGTGGATCGTCTGCGATATGTACAGGTAATTTGATTTTGTTAGCAAGGCGTTTATCCAAGCCGCGTAACAAAGCACCACCACCTGTAAGGTAAAGGCCACGGCGGTAAATATCAGCAGCCAATTCGGGAGGAGTTGTTTCCAACGCTTTTAAAATGGCTTCTTCGATTTTGAAAATACTTTTATCGAGTGCTTCAGCAATTTCCTGATAACTTACCATGATCTGCTTAGGAATACCTGTTACCAGGTCACGTCCGTTTACAGGCATATCATCTGGTGGGTTATCCAAATCCTTCATGGCTGCGCCGACATTGATCTTGATTTGTTCTGCGGTACGCTCACCAATCAATAAGCTATGGTATCTGCGCGAAGCTTCCATGATATCTGCAGTAAATTCATCTCCTGCAATACGAATACTTTGATCGCAAACAATACCTGCTAGTGCAATGACTGTGATACCAGTAGTACCACCACCGATATCGATGATCATATTTCCAACAGGTTCTTCTACATCAATTCCAATACCTAGAGCTGCTGCCATTGGTTCATGGATCATGTAAACTTCTTTGGCACCTGCCTGTTCAGCACTATCTCTAACGGCACGTTTCTCAACTTCTGTGATAGAAGATGGGATACAGATCACCATTCTCCAGCTTGGGGGAAATAAAGGTTTTTTAGGGTAGATCATTTTGATCAACTCTCTGATCATCAACTCAGCAGCGTTAAAGTCTGCAATTACGCCATCTTTCAATGGACGTACAGTGCGGATACTTTCGTGCGTTTTTTCGTGCATCATCAATGCACGCTTACCCACGGCTAAAACTTCCTTCGGATTGTTGCGGTTCAAGGCAACAATGGAGGGTTCATTTACCACTACTTCATCGTTATGAATGATCAAGGTATTTGCTGTACCTAAGTCAATGGCAATCTCTTGTGTAAAAAAGTTAAACAATCCCATTATATATAATAAGTTCGAATGTGTGATTTAATGCTTGCAAAGATGTCTTTATTAATTGGAATTAACAAAGGCTTTGACCCTGATTTTTCAAGGCTTTGTGGATATTAACACCAGTTTTCGGTTTTCATTACAATTTATGCAAATTCATAGCCAATATCATTTCTAAAATAGATCCCTTCAAAACTAATATTTGCCAGTGCATTTTTTGATTTCTCAACCGCTTCCGATAAATTATTTCCAAATGAACTTACTGCAAAAACCCTGCCACCATTCGTTTCTATCCCATTGTCGGTTTTTTTAGTGCCCGCATGGAAGATCATCGTATTAGCATCTAATGGAATGTCAAGCCCTTTAATCAATTTATTTTTTTCGTAATCACCAGGGTAGCCGCCACTTACAGCCATTACTGTAGCGCAAGATCTTTCATCGAAATTAATATTCGTATCTGCCAATGTACCATTATCCATCGCTGCAAAGAGGCTTACCAGATCAGTTTGCAATCTTGGCAAAATCACTTCTGTTTCGGGGTCGCCCAAACGGCAGTTATATTCAATTACCCAAGGTTCGCCTGCCATATTCATCAATCCGAAGAAAATAAAACCATGATAATTCAAGTTTTCTTTAGCCAATCCTTTCACGGTTGGATCGATGATCCTATCGGTTACCTTTTGCATGAAAGCCTCATCCATAAAGGGTACTGGGCTTACGCAGCCCATGCCACCCGTATTCAAACCAGTATCTCCAACACCAATTCTTTTATAGTCTTTCGCGTGCCCAATGATCTGATAATCTACCCCATCAGTCAAGATAAAAACACTCACTTCAATTCCGCTCAAAAAGGCTTCCACCACCACTTTGCTGCTGGCTTCACCAAATTGTTTTCCTAAGATCATTTCTTCAAAACTCTTCAAGGCTTCTGCGGTGGTTTGTGCGATTATTACACCCTTACCCGCAGCCAATCCATCAGCTTTTAAAACCACCGGTAGGCTATGTGCAGCGATATATTTTTTGCCTTCTTCAAAATTAGCAGCCGTAAACTCTGCATAAGCAGCGGTTGGAATGCCTTGGCGCTCCATGAATTTTTTACTGAAAGCCTTGCTGCCTTCTAATTGTGCCGCGGCTTTGGAGGGTGCCACTACTGTAATATGCTGCAATGAAGGTTCAGCCTGAAAAAAATCGTAGATCCCATTTACCAATGGGTCTTCCGGACCAACCACCAACATGCCTATTTTTTCGCTCAAACAGCAGCGTTTGATAGCTTCAAAATCGTTGGCTCCAAAGGGTAGATTCGTCCCAAATGCTTCTGTACCAGCGTTTCCAGGGGCGATGAAAAGTTTATCGCACTGGTGACTCTGACTCATTTTCCAAGCCAACGCGTGTTCCCTGCCTCCCGATCCTAAAAGTAATATGTTCATGATCTGCTGTTAATTGATTGCGCGAAAGTAGAAATTTAGCGCCTCAATACAAGCTTTCAGTGTCAGATATTGATTTTATGCCTATTTTGGCAGCATATCCCAGATGGGAATTTGAAACGAAAACTAAGCTGTATGAATCAGGAAAACGGGCAGAAAGGACATCCAAAGGGACTCTATGTATTATTTGCCACCGAAATGTGGGAGCGCTTCAACTACTACGGTATGCGTGCCGTGTTGGTTTTGTTCATGACAAAAGCACTCTTATTTGATAAGGTTTTTGCCAGCCACTTATATGGCAGTTATACCAGTTTAATTTATTTAACGCCATTATTGGGCGGATATATTGCAGACCGTTATTGGGGTAATAAACGATCTATTTTATTAGGCGGATTACTCATGGCCGCAGGGGAATTTGTATTGTTTTTTTGTGGATCGATGTACAATAGTGGTTCAGATTTAACCATGTTACTTTTCTTTTCTGGTCTGGGTTTGATGATCGCAGGGAATGGATTTTTTAAACCCAATATTTCTTCCATGGTGGGTCAATTATATCCTGCTGCAGATAAGCGAATTGATTCTGCTTATACCATTTTCTATATGGGTATTAATACCGGGGGTGCAATTGGGCCTTTTGTATGCGGACTAGTTGGCGACACAGGCAACCCTGCAGATTTTAAATGGGCATTTTTAGCTGGCGGTATTGGTATGATCTTGAGTGTGATTACACTTTATTATTTGAACAATAAATATGTAGTGAGTCCGGATAACAAACCACTCGGACTAACCCCAGAAAATGCAGATAAAAAATTCTTGAAGCCTTTGAATATGGCACTTGGATTAGTAATGCTTTCTGCAACAACGATTGGATTATTATACCTCGATGCAAAAGTGGTAAACTATTTATTTTATTTCTTGATCGGATGCATTCTTTTAATTGCTACGATTATTTATTCTGACAAGTCATTGAGCGGTGTAGAAAAAACGCGTGTTACGGTCATTTTTACGGTTTCTTTTTTTGTGATCTTCTTTTGGAGTGCATTTGAACAAGCTGGGGCATCGCTTACATTTTTTGCAGAAGAACAAACCAATCGGGACCTCGGATTTTTTGTAGTGCCAGCAAGTTTCTTCCAATCACTCAATAGCGTGTTTGTAGTGGCACTTGCGCCATTATTTGCTTGGCTTTGGATCAAGTTGGGTAAGCGAGAACCCGCGTCACCATTGAAGATGGCCATCGGATTATTTTTATTGGCCGTTGGATATTTGTGGATTGCATTTGGTGTGAAGGGCGTACAACCTGGTATTAAAGTGAGTATGATCTGGTTAACAGGAATGTATATGATGCATACCATGGGAGAACTTTGTTTATCACCCATTGGATTATCGTTGGTAAATAAATTAGCACCATTAAAATTCGGTTCGCTCTTAATGGCAGTTTGGTTTACAGCCAATGCATTTGCAAACAAATTAGCAGGTGTATTAAGTGGATTTTATCCCGATGGAAAAACCACTAATTTCTTAGGATACGAGATTACCAATCTCTACGATTTCTTTATGTTATTTGTAGGGATGGCAGGGGTAGCTTCCTTGATACTTTTCCTACTCTCCAGTAAGCTCAAAAAAATGATGCACCAATAATTTTAAAAAGGCGATGAATTAGTTCATCGCCTTTTTAATTTGCTTACATTTAATAGTACTTAAACTAATCTTATGTCGGATCAAAAAAAAGCATTCCAGCCATTTATTGCGCCAGAAAAAAATATTCCGGACTTAACCGTCAAATCAATTCTGGTAGGAAGTTTATTCGGTGTCATTTTTGGAGCAGCAACTGTTTATTTAGCGTTGAAGGCTGGCTTAACAGTTTCAGCATCTATTCCAATTGCAGTAATTGCTATTACACTGGGAAGGAAATTTTTAAAGACCACGATTCTTGAAAATAATATCATTCAAACCACAGGATCTGCAGGAGAAAGTATTGCTGCGGGTGTGGCGTTTACACTTCCAGGATTTTTATTTTTATCATCTCCCGATAGTGCAGAATATTTTAATTACCTCACCATTTTAATTCTTGCGATTGTAGGTGGTTTGCTTGGTACATTATTGATGGTGCCCTTGAGAAAAGCGTTGATCGTAAACGAACACGATAACCTTCCTTATCCTGAAGGCACTGCCTGCGGGGATGTTTTAAAAGCAGGAGAGAAGGGCGGCGATTTTGCAAAAACTGCTTTCTGGGGTTTGGGCGTTGCCTTTCTGTATGCCTTGCTACAAAAGGTTTTGCACGTGATTGCTGAAACACCCTATTATGCTACGCAACAAGCCAATAAATTTTTTCCTTCAGCAAAAGTTAGTGGAGAGATCACACCTGAGTATATGGGTGTAGGTTATATCATTGGTCCGAAGATCGGTGGCGTTTTAGTTGCTGGTGGTGTATTGAGTTGGTTGGTATTTATACCATTGATGTCATCACTGGTGCCGCCTGATGTAATTGCTACACAATTAGTAAAATTGGGCTACTTAGCAGATATCACAAAAGCAGGTGGTAAGGGTTCATGGGATCCGATCACGCACCAGTTTGCAGATTATTCTGCAGCAGTGTATTATGCATTCATCCGTCAGATCGGCGCAGGAACTGTTGCAGCTGGCGGTATCATCACACTCATAAAAACAATTCCAACAATTGTTAAATCTGTAAAAGGAAGTGTGGCTTCTTTGAAATCAGAATCAGGTGCTGGTGCGCCTTCTGTTTTGCGTACTGAAAAAGATCTGAGTTTAAAATGGGTGGGTTGGGGAAGCCTGGGTTTGATCTTGCTGATCACTTTATTACCACAGGTTCCGGGTGATAGCATTTTACAAAAATTATTGATCGGCGTTTTAGTGATCGTATTTGGTGCATTATTTGTAACTGTTTCTTCTCGTATTGTTGGTTTGATTGGATCCTCCAACAATCCCATCAGTGGTATGACCATTGCAACAGTAATGGGTACCAGTTTAATTTTTTTAAGTGTGGGATGGACTGGTCAAAATTATGAACCACTAGTGTTAGTGGTTGGTGGTATGATCTGTATCGCTGCTGCCAATGCAGGCGCAACATCACAAGATCTTAAGAGCGGATATATTGTAGGCGCAACCCCACGCAATCAACAGATCGCATTATTTGTAGGTGCAATTGTTTCTTCGATCGTTATTGGATTGACGGTGAAATTTTTGGACAAGCCTTCTTCAGAAATGTTGAGTCAGGGCATCCACCATGCTATTGGTACCGAAAAATATCCAGCACCGCAAGCCACATTAATGGCCACATTGATCAAAGGGATCTTATCGCAGAACTTAGACTGGCAATATGTTTTTGCAGGTGTGTTCTTAGCAATTACAATGGAATTGTGTGGTATCAAATCGCTCAGTTTTGCCGTGGGGGCTTATCTGCCATTAGCAACCACATTGCCGATTTTTTTAGGCGGGGCTATTAGAGGGGTTGTTGAAATGAAACAAAAGAAAGAGGGTGAAGCAAAAACAGCGGAAGAAGATGAATTAGGTAAGGGCAATCTTTTTGCAACAGGCTTAGTTGCAGGAGGTGCAGTTGCTGGTGTTGTGATTGCATTCATTGCAGGGTCAGATAGTGGAGATGCATTTTTAAGAGCCATTAGCATGGAGCATGGCATGACTGAAGCTCTTTCAAAAGGCGGATACTATATTTTAGGAACCTGTTTTTTTGCAGCGATGGGTACGATATTATATAAAGTGGCTAGAAAATAGGCAGACACTTATTTAGTTGAGCTATCTAAATTGTTAAGAAAGCATAGAATTTTACTGGTGCATTAAACTTGTTACCCCCTTGTGCATCCAAATACAAAGCAAGTCTATGAAACTTAAAAGAATGGCGAAGACTTTCACGGTAGGAGCAGGACTTACCGTTTTGTTTGCTTTTACGCAGAGCAAACAGTCGGCAGAAAACTACCGGATCAAATTGCCCTATAAAAAAGCAGGGCTCACTGAGCGTCAGGCGGCTGCACATTTATTGAGCCGTTTTAGTTTTGGCGCCCGACCCGGGGAAGTTGATGAAGTGTTGCAAATAGGATTGGAAAACTGGCTTGAACAACAGTTAAAAGCGGCACAACCCGATTCTGAAGTTGACCGTAGATTGCAAGGAATGGATGCTTTACAACTAAGTAACGAAACCATTGCCAATACCTATTTAACGCCTGCACAAGTAGTAAGGATTGCGATCAAGAATAAACTCATTCAAAAAGATTCTGTTTTTTCTGCAGATAAAAAAGAGTACCGAGATCAACTCAAAATGTTGATGGAGAAACAAGGCCTCAAACCCTTTGTTGAATTACAAACCCAACTAATCAATCAAAAAATTATTCGCGCAGCATATAGTAATAATCAATTACAAGAAGTGATGACCGATTTTTGGTTCAATCACTTTAATGTATCGCTCACCAAACCGCAGTGTCAGCAGTTCATACTTACCTATGAACGTGACGCGATTCGACCCAATGTATTTGGTGATTTTAAAACCATGTTGGTGGCAACAGCCAAGCATCCTGCCATGTTGGAGTACTTAGACAATTCAGCCAGTGTAAGTATGAACAATGAGTTAGCGCAACGTCCTGCAAGGATCCAAGCGCAGAAAAAAATAGAGCAAGCTATTAATGCTTCAATGGCCGATCCTAATAATGCAGCAGCAAAAGGTTTTGTACAACAAGCATTGAATGCAAAAAAAGTGCAGGGGCTCAATGAAAATTATGCCCGTGAAGTGATGGAATTACATACACTAGGTGTAGATGGTGGTTATACGCAGAAAGATGTAACTGAAGTGGCACGTGCACTTACAGGATGGTCGGTAACACCATTGTATCGAGATGGCTTAGAGAAAAAAATAATAGGTAAAATTGGAGAAGATAGAATGGCTAAAAATGGGTTTGTCACTGAAGGAGATTTCTTTTATCGGGCAGACAAACACGATGATAGTTCTAAAACAATTCTTGGAAAATACTTCGCCCCAAAAGGTGGTTATGATGAGGGAATGCGCGTATTGGATATGTTGAGCAGTTTGCCTAATACTGCAAAATTTGTTTGCAAAAAAATTGCTGTGAGATTTGTAAGCGATCAGCCTTCGGAAGAGTTGTTGAAAAAAATGTCTGACACCTATTTAAAACATCATGGAAATATCAAAGAAGTTTTATTAACCTTGGTGAGTAGTGTTGAATTTTGGAAAGAAGATGCACTGAGAGAAAAAATCAAATCTCCATTCGAATTAGCAATTAGCACTATCAGGGCAACCAATGCCGATATTAAAATGCCGATGCAAATTTTTAACTGGTGTAGCAGAATGGGTCAGCGCTTCTATTTCTATCAAGCTCCCACTGGTTTCCCTGATCGCGCAGGCTACTGGATCAATACGGGTTCTCTGTTGAATAGAATGAATTTTGGATTGGCATTTGCAACAGGGAAAATCCCAGGAGTAAGCCTTGATCTGTTGGCACTGAATCAACACCACGAACCTGAAAGCGCAGAAGCAGCTTTGAAAATATATAGTCAGATCTTATTGCCAGAAAGAGATCAGGAAGCGAATATCAAACGGTTAACCGCATTGATCAATGATAATAAAGTAGGTGAGAAGATTGTGGCAGCAGCGAATCAAACCCAACCTGCCATACAGGAAACCGAAACAGACATGATGAGTCAAAGGGCTGAACAGCGGCAAGAGAAAGCCATGTTGAGCAAGAAAAATAAACCCATTAATACGCCTCTGTTGGCAGGTAATAATACCACTGTTGCAAATGTAACTGGCGTAATAATTGGATCACCTGAATTTCAAAGAAAATAAAAATATTAGTATGGTAAATCGTAGAGCATTTATGAAATCGGGTGCCTTGGCTTTATTTGCTACAGGTATTGCAGGCGGACTGCCCAGCTTTATTGCACAAGCAGCCGACAGTAGAAAATTATGGACGCCATATAAAAAAAATAAGATCATGGTTTGCATCTTTCAGAGAGGTGCCATGGATGGTTTGATGGCAGTTAGTCCGTATGCCGATGCAAATTTAAAAACCCTGCGCCCAGGATTATATATGAGTCCTTCAGAGAAAGAAGGTGCGCTATTCGATTTAGATGGCAAGTTTGGCTTACATCCTTCACTTGCTGCATTTCAACCATTCTATAAAGAGAATCGAATGGCGATTGTACATGGAGTGGGTAGTCCGAATAATACAAGAAGCCATTTCGACGCACAAGATTATATGGAAGCTGGAACCCCTTTCAATAAAGGTACTTCCAGTGGTTGGTTGAATAGGGTTGCAGGTTTAATGGGACATGATGCTACGCCATTTAGATCGGTGAGTTTGACCAATGCATTGCCCAGAAGTATGTATGGCGATAATGAATCACTGGCCATTAGTAATCTGCAAGATTTTGCGATTCAAATGAAGAGCACCCCGGGTGTGAATAATTTAACAGCCAAAAGTTTTGAAGAATTATACGATCAAACATCGAGCAGTTTGTTGAATAAAACGGGCAAGGAAAGTTTTGATGCGATGAAGATGTTGAATGTAAACAATATCAAAAATTATCAACCAGCAAAAGACGTGGTTTATCCAACATCTGCATTGGGAAATTCTTTAAAGCAGATTGCGATTCTCATTAAAATGGAAGTAGGATTGGAAATTGCATTTGCAGAAAGTGGCGGATGGGATACGCATGTGAACCAAGGAACAACTAATGGTGCATTGGGAAGAAACCTGAAAGACTTCAGCGATTGCATTGCGGCATTTTGGAAAGATTTAGCTAGCTATCAAGATGATGTTACGTTAATGACCATGACTGAATTTGGCAGAACAGCGCACCAAAATGGCACAGGTGGTACCGACCATGGTAGGGCAAGTTGTTTATTTGTGTTGGGTAACGATGTAAAAGGTGGAGCAGTTTATCAGAATATCAAATCATTGGCAAAGGAAGATTTAGAAGATGGAAGAGACTTGCCAGTAACAACAGATTTTAGATCGGTATTCAGTGGTGTTGCCAATAATCATTTAAAGATCAGTGACAATAAAATTCTTTTCCCAGATTGGAATGGAACTTCGCTTAACCTGATGCGTTCTTAGGCATCATTACTATCTCCTGCTATCCTATATTTGCAATTCAAATAAAGGGTGGCATGGAGCAATTATTCACGATTGATAGTTTTATCAGTTTTTTAGTACTTGTGGTTCTCGAAATAGTTTTGGGAATCGATAATGTGATCTTTGTATCCATTATCATCAATCGTTTGCCCGAAAAGGATCATAAAAAAGCAAGACTTGCTTGGATGATCATGGGCATTATCGTCCGTAGCATTTTATTATTTGGATTAACCTGGCTCATTTCTCAAAAGGGAAAGCCTGTGTTTACACTGTTCGAGAAGGGCTTCGATCTATCTAGTTTGGTAATGCTAGGTGGAGGTTTGTTTTTAATTTTCAAAACTGTTAAAGAGATCCATCATAAGTTAGAAGGTGATGCAGATCTGGAAGAAGGTATAGTAACCAAACCATTAGAATTCGGAAATGCGTTAGTGCAAATTTTACTGATCGATATGGTTTTCAGTTTTGATAGTATCATTACTGCAGGCGGAACAGCGAAGCATGTGGAAGTAATGATCGCTGCAGTTGTAATTGCCATGTTGGTCATGTTCTTATTTAGTCCGGCCATCTCTGCTTATATCCACAAACATCCTACTTTAAAAATGTTGGCATTATCTTTCTTGGTAATGATTGGTTTTGTATTGATCGTAGAAGGTTGGGATAGCGAGCGTGCGCATGATATGCAGTTGAAGAACTACGTTTATTTTGCAATGGCATTTTCTTTTGTTGTGGAGATGATGAATATGAAAGAAAGGAAAAAGAGAAAACCCATACAATTGCGTGAACCAAAATTGAATAAAAACTTACCAAAGCATTAACCTGTGTAGGTTTATGCAAATAGTACATTTGAATTAAACAGTTGGTATGAGTATTGAAGTTGCAGGATTACAGAAAAATTACGGTACGCAAAAAGCAGTGAATGATATTTCTTTCAGTATCAATAAAGGAGAGATCGTTGGTTTTTTAGGTCCGAATGGAGCTGGCAAGAGTACCACCATGAAAATGATCACTGGCTATCTTACTGCAGATGCTGGGAAGGCATTGGTTTCTGGGATTAACGTTGCAATAAATCCTATCAGCGTAAAGCAAAAAATTGGTTATTTACCTGAAGCTAATCCACTCTATTTAGAAATGTATGTGCGCGAGTATTTAGATTTTATTGCGGGAATACATCAACTAACTGATAGGAAAAAAGCAATCGAAGATGTGATTGTTTTAACAGGATTAACCATTGAGTCAAAGAAAAAGATCAGTGAGTTATCGAAGGGCTACAAGCAGCGTGTAGGTCTTGCTGCAGCCCTGATCCATGATCCGGAAGTGTTGATATTAGATGAGCCAACCAGTGGGTTAGATCCCAATCAGATCATCGAGATCAGAAACGTTATTAAAGCGCAAGGAAAAAATAAAACGGTTTTATTTTCGACACATATTTTACAGGAAGTAGAAGCCATTTGCGATCGGGTGATCATCATCAACAAAGGACAAATTGTGGCAGATGATACGCTCCAAAATCTCACAGCATCCAAAAGTCTCGAAGAAAAATTCAGAGAACTCACTAAATAAGAAAACATGCAAGAAACGCAGCAACCAGTCATTACCATCACAAGAATAACAGATTCTGAAGATCAAAACTGGTGTGCAGCTTTGATGGCCAATTCTGAACCTTGGATCAGTTTGAAAAGAAATTATGAAGACGGACAGGCATTGATGCGTGTTACGGAAGGTGGGATGGAAGCTTATTTAGCAAAAATCGGAAAGGAGCGTTTGGGATTTGTAGTGATCAAAATGGCTGGCGCCTTTGTAGGCTATATTCAAATACTGGCGGTTGCAGAAGCGAGTCGCGGATTGGGGATTGGAAATCATTTAATGGATTTTGTAGAAGAACGCATTTTTGAAGTGAGTCCGAATGCCTTTATCTGTGTCTCCGATTTCAATGAAAAGGCTAGAAAATTATACGAAGCAAGAGGCTACCAGTTGTTAGGAAAACTTGAAAATTATCTTGAAAATGGCTTTACAGAGCTCTTATTGCGCAAAACCATTGGTTCGATCAATGATTTCAGGGCAAAAAAGCTGAGTAATGCTTAAATTGCAGTCCGAATTCAAAATATCAATCATATAAAAAAGCAATCATGAGTTACATTGTAGAAGTACACGCTCGTCAGATTTTAGACAGTCGTGGGAATCCAACAGTAGAAGTAGACGTTTTAACCGATGATGGTGCGCAGGGTCGTGCCTCAGTTCCAAGTGGAGCAAGTACCGGTATTCACGAAGCGGTAGAATTAAGAGATGGAGATAAGAAAAAGTATGGTGCGAAGGGTGTATTGAAAGCAGTTAAAAATGTGAACGATATCATCGCTGAGCAATTGATCGGATATGATGTTTCACAACAAGCTGCCATTGATCAGGTAATGATCGATTTGGATGGCACTCCGAATAAAGGGAAATTAGGTGCTAACGCAATCCTTGCAGTTAGTATGGCTGTTGCTAAAGCAGCTGCAGAAGAAGCAGGTCTGCCTTTGTATAGATATATCGGCGGAACAAATGCAAAAACATTACCGATTCCAATGATGAATATCTTGAATGGTGGTGCGCATGCAGATAACAAAATCGATTTTCAAGAATTTATGATCATGCCGGTAGGCGCTCCATCTTTCAGTGAAGGTTTGCGTTGGGGTGTTGAGATTTTCCACGTATTGAAAAGTGTATTGAAGAAAAAAGGATATAGCACTAACGTTGGTGATGAAGGTGGATTTGCTCCAAACATTCAAAGCAACGAAGAAGCAATTGAAACAGTATTAGAATCAATTACTCAGGCTGGTTACAAAACTGGTTCTCAGATCGTGATTGCAATGGATGCAGCAAATAGCGAATTATGGGATGGTAAAAAGAAAAAATATGTGTTCCATAAGAGCAATGGTAAAGAAATGAGCAGCGACCAATTGGTTAAATTCTGGGAAAGCTGGGTTAAGAAATATCCTATCGCATCTATCGAAGATGGTATGGCAGAAGACGATTGGAATGGCTGGAAGGCTTTGACCGATGCAGTTGGCAGCAAATGTCAGTTAGTAGGTGATGATTTGTTTGTTACCAACGTATTGCGTTTACAAGAAGGTATCGATAAGAAAATCGCAAACGGATTGTTGGTGAAAGTGAATCAGATCGGTTCTATCACTGAAACCATTAATGCGGTTTCTTTGGCTCAACACAATGGTTATAATACCATCATGAGTCATAGAAGTGGTGAAACAGAAGATACTACTATTGCTGATTTGGCTGTAGCGTTGAACTGCGGACAAATTAAAACTGGTTCTGCATCACGTACCGACAGGATTGCGAAATACAATCAGTTGATCCGTATTGAAGAAGCTTTGGGAAGCACAGCGATCTATCCAAAAGGAAAGATCAAGTTTGGTACTAAATAAACAGTTGTTTATAAGTTGACAACCTAGGTATTTAAGATTGTATTAATTTTAAAACTAGGTTGTCAACCTTTTTTTATGATGAAGAAAATAACAAAAATACTCACGAACAAATACGTCCTTGCAGGCGCATTTTTTTTGGTATGGATGTTATTTGTAGACCAGCGCGATTTTTTTCAGCAGCGAGAACGTAAAGCAGAGCTAGAGAAATTAGAAGCTAAGAAGCGTTATTATCAGACAGAGATCGATAAAGCGCGTAAGACATTAACAGATCTGCAGACAGACCCGGCAGCCCTTGAAAAATTCGCTCGTGAGCGTTATTTGATGAAAAAAGATGGTGAGGATATCTTCACAATTGAAGATTCCGCTGCCTTAATAAAATAATTTCCCCCCTTTTACGTTCGGTATTTTTTTTAATATTTCTTTAGAGAATACGGTTTCATGGCAATATTCCCGAAGTATCGCCGTTTTAAATAAGCCGTACCCTCTTAGAACATAGCCATATTATGAAAAAAATCAAAGAGGAGGATTTGATGAGTTATTTATATAACGAGGCTTCGCCAGCAATGGCAGCCGCGATAGAAAAAGCAATGTTGGAAGATCCATCAATCAAGGACCAATTAGAGCTTTTACAATTTAGCATGAAATATTTGGAGCGATTAAAACTTGAATCTCCTAGCCCAGAGTCAATTCAAGCGATACTTAAATATGCGGCATCGAGGAAAAAGCCAGACTAAATTGAAAACCTTTATGGCTTAGGTCAATGGACTTATGGAAAGCATTTTAGTGAAGAGATAAGAGTGAAGAGTGAAGAACGGACGGTGTAGGGGCTTCGCCCACGCTTCATTTATGATTTTTTAAATTCAAAGATATTTTTACTCTAAGCCGATGCGAGCATCGGCTTTATCGTTTGGACAATGTTTGTCCATTTTTCACTTTTATCTTTTCACTTTTCACTTGCTTATATTTGCTCATGACCAAGAAAGAGCGATATCAGATTGTGATTGATTATTTTGAAGAGCAAATTCCTATTGCGGAGACAGAGCTTGTTTATGATAATCCCTTTCAATTATTAGTTGCCGTAATTCTTTCTGCACAGTGTACCGATAAGCGCGTTAATTTAACTACACCCAATATTTTTCGAAAATATCCTACTGCCGAAAAAATGGCAGCTGCAAGTTTTGATGAACTCTTTCCGATCATCAAAAGCATCTCATATCCGAATAATAAAACCAAACATTTAATTGGCATGGCAAATATGCTGATGACAGATTTTGCAGGTGAAGTGCCAATGACTGTGAATGAATTAGTGAAGCTGCCAGGAGTAGGAAGAAAAACCGCAAACGTAATTACCAGTGTGATCGACAAACAGCCTAACATGGCGGTAGACACACATGTATTCAGGGTTTCAGCGCGCCTGGGATTAACTACGAATGCTAAAACAGTTTTAGAAGCAGAAAAACAACTCATCAAAAACATTCCAGAAGAACTTGTACACCGCGCGCACCATTGGCTTATTTTGCATGGACGCTATACCTGCTTGGCACGTTCGCCTAAATGTAATGAATGTGGACTGCAAGGGATTTGTAAATACTATAAGAAAGTGAAGAGTGAAGAGTGAAGAGTGAAGAGTGAAGAGTGAAGAGTGAAGAGTGAAGAGTGAAGAGTGAAGAGTGAAGA
>CAIYAG010000437.1 GCA_903924075.1 uncultured Bacteroidota bacterium
GTGAAGAGTGAAGAGTGAAGAGTGAAGAGTGAAGAACGGACAGGCAGATCTAAACAATTTAACCTAAGTGGTGCTTAGGTTTTTATGAGACATACTTCTTTAAAAAGAAAAACCCTAGGACTGCCTAGGGTTTAAAAAAATTAAAGTCGCAAAACGATTGATTCTCCGTTCTTCACTCTTCACTCTTATCTCTTCACTCTTCACTTTCTTTAACGTAGATTAACCTTACATCAACCTTAATTAATATTCCTTGCCTGTACATTTGGTTATTCGAAATCTAAAAAAATAACCAAATGAATACGAAACAATTAAGCATGCTTTTTTTGGCTGCATCACTTAGCATAACAGCTTTTGCTCAGAAAGAGGAGAAAACGATTATCATTAATGACGGAAAAAAAACTGCAACCCTGAATGTTCAGGTGGATGGTGATAAGGTTACCATTAATGGGGTTCCGGCAGATAAGTGGAAAGATGAAGACCTAGAAAAATTGAGCCACAAGAAAATCAAGGTAAACGTGCATGGCAAAAACGGTATGGAATTTAGCATGCCTGATTTTGAAGTTGAGACTGAAGTGAAAATGGGGAATGGTGCCTTTCTTGGGGTTATGACTGAAAAAACTGATAAGGGTGCAAAAGTTACTGAAGTTACCAAAGAGAGTTCTGCAGCAAAAGCGGGTATTCAAAACAATGATGTTATCACCAAAGTAAATGATACCAAAATTGAAACTAGCACCGATCTGGTAAATACCATTCATACTTTCAAACCAGATACAAAAGTTACCATCACCTATTTACGTGATGGTAAAGAAAAAACAGCATCAGCAGTTCTTGGTAAGAGAAAGGAAACAGATATCAAAACATTCAAAATGGATGGTGGCGATTTTAACTTCCACATGCCTAAAATGCCAGACTTTGAAAAATCATTCCCTTTCGAATACCATAACAATAATGGCGGTGGTAGAGCAAAGTTGGGAATTGAAATCCAAGACTTAGAAGAAGGCAATGGTGTTAAAGTCACCGATGTTGATGATGATATGGCCGCTGGAAAATCTGGATTGAAAGAAGATGATATCATCACAGAACTAAATGGCAAAGAGGTAAAATCAGTTGATGACCTTCGCGCTAAACTGAAAGAATTAAAAGAAGGAGAAGCTTTTAAATTGGGTGTGAAGAGAAATGGCAAGTCCCAAACCATCGATATCAAGTATCCAAAAAAATTAAAGACTGCAAATTTACAACCATAACAGGTTACATATTTTTCTCATGTTTTATCAACCACGCTATTCTTGGCGTGGTTTTTTTATAAATTAAACATAATTCCACTTTGGTCACACAGCTTCTCGCGGGAGAAAGCTATTTTTGCAGCCTATGTCATGGAGCGATAAATATGAAGTAGTAATTGGATTGGAAGTGCATGCCCAATTGGCTACGAACAGTAAACTATTTTGTGGAGACAGTACCGCTTTTGGTGCTGAGCCAAATACGCATATTAGTCCGATTACTTTGGGCCACCCAGGTACCCTTCCAAAAACCAATAAGAAAGCGGTGAATTATGCAATCAGAATGGGATTGGCCTGTGCTTGCGAAATCGAGAAAGACAATTATTTCGCTCGTAAGAATTATTTCTATCCAGATCTGCCAAAAGGATATCAGATCTCTCAACATACCACACCCATTTGCAAAGGAGGTTTGGTTCGTATTAAAACCGACGATGGTTCTTATAGAAATGTACAACTGAATCGCATTCACCTAGAAGAAGATGCAGGAAAAAGTATTCACGATTTAGATGATCAATATACCTGTATCGATTTAAACAGAGCTGGAACACCACTCATTGAAATAGTAACTGAACCAGATATTTTTTCAGCAGAGGAAGCCTACCAATATGTAACAGAAATTAGAAAGCTTGTGCGATGGTTGGGCATTTGTGATGGCAATATGGAAGAAGGCAGCCTACGCTGTGATGCCAATATATCATTGAAACCAAAGGGCAGCCCAGTTTTGGGTACGCGTGTGGAAGTAAAGAATTTGAATTCGATCAGAAATGTAAAAAAAGCCATCGAGTTTGAAGTAGAACGACTAGCCATCATTTTAGATGAAGGGAAAAAAGTGCAGCAGCAAACGCGGAGTTTTGATGCATCAAACGATACCACATTTGCCATTCGCGACAAAGAAGAAGCAAACGACTATCGTTATTTTCCGGATCCAGATTTAGCACCATTTCATTTAACAGAATCATTTATACAAAGTATTGCTGCAGAATTGCCGGTATTGCCAAATATTTTGCAACATAAATATGAAAAAGAATTGGGCTTGAGTTTGTACGATGCGCACCAATTATCGGATGAACTTGCAACCGCTCACTATTTTGACGCGGTGGTACAGCATACCAAAAATTATAAAGCAGTTGCTAACTGGCTCCTTGGGCCGATCAGACAATGGTTACACGAACACCATACTAGCATTGAACAATTAAGCCTTAGTCCTGAAAAACTTGCAGGTTTATTAGCATTGGTGGAGGAAGGTAAAGTGAATTTTTCGATCGCGTCTTCAAAAATCTTGCCTGCACTGATCGCAGATCAAAACCAAAATGCATTATCCATCGCCGAATCTCTGAACTTGCTTCAGGTGAGTGATAGTTCTGAATTAGAAAAATGGATCGAAGAAGTGATCGCAAAAATGCCCGATAAAGTTGCAGAATATAAAAAAGGCAAGAAGGGCTTAATTGGATTATTTGTAGGCGAGGTGAAAAAATTAAGCAAAGGGAAGGCTGATCCAAAAATTGTTACAAGTCTTCTAGAACAAGCATTACAAAAATAAAATAGACCGATTGGTCAAACACAGATAATATGAAAAAAATCATTGGACTTTGCTTAAGCGCAGTTGTTTTATTTTCTTGCGCTGAAAAAAAACACGGCCCCTTTGTTGTAAGTGGCAGAATATTAAACGCGCCTGAACAAAAAATTTATTTACAAGAGATCCCATTTGCTGGTGAACAACCTGTGGTACTTGATTCTGCTACACTAAAAGCTAATTCTGGCACATTCGAACTTCGTTCACACGCAAAAGAAGAAGGATTGTATCGTTTGCAATTAGAAAAAGGTCCCGCAATTCTTGTTGTGAACGACAGTAAGGGTATTCGTCTTAAAATAGATATGCAGCACTTTCGTTCTTACGAAGTGGAGAGCTCTCCAGCTACCGCAGCATTACATGAGTTAATGGAAAAGTACCATGCACAAGATTCATTGCTATACAATGTATTTGGTGAATTAGACAGTTTGCAAAAGCAAAAAGTATCAGATAGTATAATAACAGTTGCAAGACTAAAAAGAGATAATCAGGTAAAAGCGGTGAACGATTTTATTACTGATTTTATTAAGAAATCGCCTAGTCCAGCCGTACGCTACTATGCTATTGGTTTGGCTTCAAGAACCATGAAGACAGATGACTTAAAAGCCTTAGCCATCTTATCTGCCGATGAATTTAAAGAACATGAAGGTCTTGGCAAATTAAAGGCGATGCTAACTGTTCAAGCAGCTAATTCAGCAACCCCAACCTATGCTTTATTAAATCAACAAGCACCAGAAATTAGTATGCCTGATGTAAATGGCAAGACTGTTACCTTAAGTAGTTTCAAAGGAAAATATGTGTTGATTGATTTTTGGGCTAGCTGGTGTGGACCCTGCAGAAACGAAAATCCAAATGTGGTTGCAGCATATCAAAAATTCAAGGATAAAAACTTTACCATAGTTGGTGTTTCATTGGATGAAGGAAAAGAAGAATGGTTACAAGCTATTAAAGATGATGGCCTAGCATGGACACAGATCAGCGATCTTAAAAAATGGGAAAGCACAGTAGTTACACAGTACAAGTTTGAAGGAATTCCTTTCAACGTATTAATAGATCCTACTGGAAAGATCATCGCAAGCAGCCTAAGAGGATCTGACCTAGATAAAAAACTAACGGAACTCTTAATTAAAAAATAAGACTCCAAAACTACAGTATCAAAAAAGCCTCTGAAACAATTCAGAGGCTTTTCTATTTGTAAAACTTTGTATTCTCACTTCTCACTTCTCACTTCTTCGACATACTAATAATCAACACCGGAAGCAAAACCAGGTTCGTAAGTGTTCCCACAACCAAAGTAAGCGATGTTAACCATCCCAACGCATTTGTTCCACCAAAATCGCTAAAGCAGAAAATGATGAATCCTGCAATCAATACCAATGATGTATAGATAATACTAATTCCAGTATGCTTAATAGTCTGAACCAATGTACCAGCCACTTGATGATTATGGTGCGGCAACTCCTGTTTATAGTTAATGAGGAATCGGATCGTTACATCAATCGCAATTCCCAATGCCACACTAAACACCAATACAGTGGAAGGTTTCAATGAGATGCCCGTCCAGCCCATTACCCCAGCAGTGATGATCAATGGCACAAGGTTAGGTATTAAAGAACAAACCAAGATCCTGAACGATTTAAACAGGTATAACATACAAAGGGTGATCAGGAGGAAGGCCCAGAAGATACTTTCTTTTAATCCTTTGATGATAAAGGAAGTACCTTCTAAGAAAGTAACACTGCTTCCCGTAAATGTGACATTGTATTTTGTACTATCAAAAATTTGTGCAGACTTCTTCTCCAGATCGGCGATCAATACGGGCAATTTAATACTTCCAATATCTTTCATGTTTACACTAACTCTTGTTGCTTGTTGATTGGAGTCAACAAACTGACTAACGAGTTTCATGAAATCTGATTTGCCCTTTTCTTTCGAACGCATAGCAGAAGACAAGGAAGCGGGGATCTCTAATGGCAATACATAGCTGGCACTATCTCCACCATAAAATCCTTGATTCGCAAATTTCAAAGCTTCTACAATACTCAATGGACGGGCCACTTCAGATTTAGTAACCACATAGTTGCTAAACTCCTCGATATCAAGCATAGTTTCCATCTTCAGTGCAGCCCTTGGTTTTTTTGCATCTATCACAATTTCTAGAGGCATTAAACCATTGAACTGTGCTTCGAACCATTTAAGATCGGTATATAATTTATCTTTTTTCGGAAGATCATCCACCACAAATCCTTCGCTTTTGATCTTTGTAATTCCAACAATGGCAACAAATGTTATGATGGCAGTAATGGCATATACCCACTTAGCATGATGAAAGGTCCACTTTTCAATTTTTACTAAAATGTATTCCAAATATTTATTGTCGAGATATTTTACGTGTTTAGCTTTTGGTGCAGGTAAGTAACTAAGTATTGCAGGTATAAACAATAAAGAGATCAGAAATAAAGCCATGATATTTATTCCGGCTACCACACCAAATTCTTTTAAGATCGCACTTTTTGTAAATGCAAACACCGCAAACCCAATGGCAGCAGCTATATTACAGAACAGTGTTACAATTCCCATTCTGCCTACCATAGTAATCAAAGCCTTGTCTTTGTCTGGAATTTCTTTATAAGTTGTATGGTATTTATTTAAGAAGTAGATACAATTCGGGATCCCGATCACTACCACCAGAATGGGGATCAACGCAGTTAGCAACGTGATCTCATAGCCACATAAAACAATGGTACCTAAACTCCAGATCACGCCCATCCCAACCACTAACAAACTCATGATCACTGCACTAATTGATCGGAAGAATAGAAATAAGGTAAGCGCCGAAAGCAAGAAGGATGCCAATAAAAATTTGTTCATTTCATCCTTGATGCGATTCGCCATCACCGTGCGGATAAACGGCATTCCGCTTTTATACACTTCAATATGCTCAGCATTTTCAAACGCTGTTACTTCTTTTAGAATATCATTAATTAACCTAGTTCTGCTTTTACTATTAATGGTGTCTTTATTGAGACTGATCCCCATTAAATAAGAATGCGTATTCGGGTTGTATAAAAGTGTTCTATAAAAAGGAAGCTCTTCGAATTTCATTTTCGCACTATCTAAATCAGTTTGGTTAGTATAAGGAGCATGAAATAATTTAATCGGCCCAAGTTTGCCAGTTACCGAATCATTGCCCAACGAAACAACTTCTGGGACGCTTAAAATTCCAGTAACGCCAGAAACAGCTTTTAATTTATGATGCAATTCAGCAAAAGCGTTGAAAAAGTCTTTCTGAAAAAATTGATCGGTCTGCACCCCAATTACCATGGTATTTCCATCAGCACCAAATTTTTTGGTAAAGGCCCTAAACTGAATAAACTTGGGATTGTCTGTAGGCACAGCCTTGGTAAAATCATAACTGAGCTTGATCTTGGATGCATAAAAGCCCATTACCGAAGTTGCTACCAATAAAAACAATAAAGCCGCTAACCGGTTCTTTAAAATAAATTTTCCCAAACTATACCACATACGCTAAAATATTGAACGCAAAGAAACGGATATTTCTTTGTTTTAGTAACTTGCTGTATGGCCAGAATCAACAACCAGCATATTAGACAGGTTAGTTTCTACGTTTTATTGGTTTTTCTTGGAGTTTTCCTATTCCTTCAAGTAAGTAGCTTTTTACCAGCGCTCTTAGGGGCCATCACTTTTTATATACTACTACGCACTCCTATGCATCAAATGGTGTATCAAAGAAAATGGAAAAAATCTTATTCAGCCTCCTTATTACTATTTCTTTCATTTTTGATAGTGCTGGTACCCGTTGGTATTTTTTTAAATATGCTTTCTGTTAAACTGAACTACGTCATCAATAATTCAACTCAAGTTGTTGAAACATTTCACAGGTTAATTAGCACTCAAGAAGAGCAATATCATATTGTGATCCTTAATGATGAGAATATTCGAAAGATTACAAATGGTATAGCAAATTTTCTACCAAGTATTCTTGGAGCAACTATTAGTTCTATTACTACAGTTACCATTATGTATTTTATTCTCTATTTCATGTTGATTGGAAGTAAAGAAATGGAATATTGGTTAGAAGAAAATATTCCGATGAAAAATAAGAATGTGGATTTACTCGGTTCTGAATTAAAAAAGTTAGTCATCAGTAACGCTGTGGGCATACCCCTTACAGCAATCGTTCAAGGGCTGATCGCATTATTGGGCTATTGGGTTGCAGGAATAAATGATATGGGTTTTTGGTTTGTCTTCACTTGCATCACTTCCATGGTTCCTGTAATTGGTGCTGGGCTTGCTTATATCCCTATCTGTGCCATTCTTTACGTAAATGGACATGGAAACACAGCAATCATATTAATGATCTATTGTATCCTGGTTGTTGGAACAGCCGATCACGTTTTTCGTTTCGCTTTACAAAAAAAACTAGGAGATATCCATCCGCTCATCACCATTTTTGGTGTGATTGTTGGACTAGAATTGTTTGGATTTATTGGCCTGATCTTTGGCCCGATCTTGATTGCACTATTTATTTTACTCATTCGTATATACTTGAATGAATTTAGTGGCGACCCAGAAAATTAGGAATTACATGATAAACCAATAGGCAAGCAGTTGGCATCCAATGCCCACCGCTAAACCAGTATAGACTTCTTTATTAGTATGATCGCTTACAACAAAACGGCTACTGCAAACTAGTCCACCCAATAAAATACTGGCACAAATAGTAGCTCCAAAATTTAAGTGATAATACATAGAAAATAAAATGATGGCCGTGCATGCACCACCCACTCCCATTCCGTGCAAACTGATCTTGAAATAATTATTAATGATCAAACCAAAAACAGTAGCAATAAAAATACCCATGAAAAAGAAACGAAGTACAATGGGCTGGTCATTGAAATTGCGACTCAAATAATACATCCACCAATAAAAAAACATGCTGATCACATAAGGTACAATCCGTTCTTTTTGCGTTCTTAAAAAGATGCTATCGCTAAATTTTAAACGCCATAAAAGAAATACTGAGAATGCTGGAAAAAAAGCTGTTAGCCAGAATACGCCAAACAAACGCATTTTCAATTGCCAATCGGTGATGTCAGCAAATTCATATGGAAAAGCGTTCATCAAAAAAAGAAATACGTAGGTAGGAATAAAAAGCGGATGGAAAATGTATGAGATAAAAGAAGCAACCCCTTTCAGGAATGGATTAACCCTTTTTACAGCAACTTCCTGTACTTGATTTTGATGTATACTATTTTCTTGCAGCATTATAATTCTTTACGTAGCCTGGCCACCGGCACATTTAATTGTTCGCGATATTTGGCTACCGTTCTTCTGGCAATATTATAGCCTTTTTCCTGTAACATGTCGGTCAAGATCTCATCACTTAAAGGTTTACGCTTATCTTCTGCTTCAATGATATCGCCAAGAATTTTCTTAACCTCTCTTGTGCTCACTTCTTCTCCACTATCGGTACTTAACGATTCACTAAAGAAAAATTTCAACCGATAAGTTCCAAATTCTGTTTGTACAAATTTGCTATTGGCCACCCTGCTCACAGTAGAAATATCTAACCCAGTTAACTCAGCAATATCTTTCAAGATCATTGGCCGCATGGTTGTTTCATCACCTGTTAAAAAGAATTCTTGCTGGTGACTAATAATAGCACTCATGGTATTGATCAAAGTTTCTTGCCTTTGTTTGATCATATCAATGAACCACTTCGCAGAATCTATTTTTTGCTTAATAAAAAGTACGGCCTCTTTTTGTCGCTTGTCTTTCTTACTCCCTTTTTCATAATCCTTCAACATATCGCGATAGCCTTCGCTGATCCGAAGATCGGGCGCATTTCGTGCGTTTAAACTAAGTTCTAAACGGCCATTATTGTTGATGATAAAAAAGTCTGGGATAATATAGCTTTCGGCTTTATTGATTTCACCAATATTGCCGCCTGGCTTGGGGTTCAGCTTAATGATCTGATTGATGACATCTTTGATTTGCTCATCAGTCAAATTCAAATTGTGTTGAATTTTTTCGTAGTGCTTTTTGGTAAACTCTTCAAAATACTTACTCAAGATTTGAATTGCTAAGGCAACGCTTTTCCCTTCCCCTAATTTTCTTTTTAATTGCAATAACAAACATTCCTGCAAATTTCTGGCACAGATACCTGGAGGATCAAATTGCTGGATCTGTTCTAACAATGCTTCAATTTCTTTTTCTTCCACCACCATACTTTGGCGGAAAGCCAAATCATCAGCGATCGAAGAAAGCTCTCTTCGCAAATATCCATCATCATCTAAACTTCCTACTATTTGTTCTGCAATTTTGAAACTTCTTTCATCCAGTTCCAACATGCCTAACTGATCTATCACCAGATCATGAAATGTGGTCTCCACCCGAATGGGCATTACTTTCTGATCGTCCATTTCGGGATAGTTATCATCCCTGGTTTTATAATCAGCGATTTCCCCATCATCATCCACAATATATTCAGTCATGTCGGCATTCTCATAATCATCTTCACTCCCATCCATCGGTTCATCCATTGGTTCATCGATCGACTCTTGCAGGTCTTCACTAAACTCATCATCACTTCCTTCTTCTCCCACTTCCAATGCAGGATTTTCCTCCAGCTCTTCTTTTACACGCTCTTCTAAATTGGCAGTAGGGATCTGCAACAGCTTCATTAACTGAATCTGTTGAGGTGAAAGTTTTTGTAGTAATTTCTGTTGTAATGATTGACTTAATGACATACCGCTTATGACTTACCAATAACTTTTCTGATCGCTGCGGCTAATTTTTCGCCTTTTTCTTTGATTTGTTCATCTGTCCAAACTAAACTAATGGCTGTTGAAATACAACGGCTCATGATGGCATCACTAGCAGGAAATTGTGTTTGCTGTAATTTCAGTAAACTTTCCTTTTGTGCAGCAAATAATGGATTCAGTGTAACAGCATTTTTCAAATGATCCCATTTGCTGATATAGTGCCAGTTGTTTACAAACCAATAAAAATTACCCCCTAAAATTCCCTGTTCCTTCAATTCTGCTACAACCGCCTTGGTTTGGGCTTCGGTTGGCAAAAACCAACTCAAGAAAGAACAACTATCACCAGATTCATCCGGTACCTGACGGAAACTAACTTCAGGAATGGTTTCTAAATAAGCCCTTAA
>CAIYAG010000438.1 GCA_903924075.1 uncultured Bacteroidota bacterium
GTGAAGAGTGAAGAACGGATATTTATTTGTATATCGACAACAATTTTTTTAAACCTAGGCAATGCCTAGGTTTTTCTTTTAGATGATGTTTACTGCATAAAAAACCTTGGCATAGCCAAGGTTAAATCCTTTAGACAATGACCGTCCGTTCTTCACTCTTCACTCTTCACTCTTCACTTTCTCAAACGTTGTCCACCCGCTTCAATAAATTCTTTTCAAGCTCCCGCACTTTCGGCGCAGTATAATATTCATAGGTAAAATTGCCACTTTCTTTTTCTTCAGTAGAAGGCGTATCTTCTTTTTTCTGCCATCCCATCAGAATATATATAGCTCTAGTTTTTTCAGTTTGTTCGCTCGAATGGACTCCTAAATAATCAGAACCCCATTTGCCAAATAGCCAAACCTTGTGCTCTGCTTTATACACTACAACCCCATCCTTATTTCGGTGTGATTTGATGCGGAAATGGATCTTGCTTTTCCGATAAAAAAAATAACCAAAAGAAACAACGATCACCAATACCCCTATTAAGTTTTGGTTATTCAAAAAACTATTTACTCCAGAATAGACATCGATCATAATAATAGTTTAATGGATTATCTCCGACTTGCTATTAGCAAATTCAAATCAGTGAATTTTAAATCAAATTTCTGGCTAATATAAATATCTGTAAGTGCGCCCTTGAACAAGTAAATTCCTTCGCGCAAATTAAAATTGTGCCATACCATTTCTTCGAGTCCGCCTTCATCACTTATTTCCAAGATCAATGGCATCAGTACGTTACTAATAGCCTGACTAGCAGTTCTTGCAAAACCACTTGGAATATTTGGTACGCAATAATGGATCACACCATGCTTAACAAATGTGGGGTTTTCATGACTGGTTAGTTCGCTTGTTTCAAAACATCCACCCCTGTCAATTGCCACATCAATTATGATACTGCCCTGGCGCATTGCTGCAACCATTTCTTCAGATACAACAACTGGAGCTCTTCCAAATTCATTGCTCAAGGCCCCTACAGCTACTTCGCAAGTTTTTAATTGTTTAGAAAGTATTTTGGGTTCAAGAACGGAGGTCCAGATCCTTTGTCCTAAATTATTTTGCAACTGTTTTAATCGGGTAACATTGTTATCAAACACTTTAACTGATGCACCAAGAGCCAAAGCATTTCTTGTTGCAAATTCGCCTACAATACCAGCTCCCACAATCACAACTTTTGTTGGCGGGATGCCACTAATACCTCCCAGCAAAACGCCCTTTCCTTTATTAAAACTGCTTAAATATTGACCCGCAATCAGCATTACCGCACTACCTGCTATTTCACTCATACTTCGCACGATCGGATAATTGCCACTATCGTCTTTAAAATTTTCGAAACGTAAAGCAGTGATCCTTTTAGACATCATAACTTCGATATGATGTTTCTTGAGTGCCGATAAATGGATCGGGGAAATAATGGTTTGATTCATTTGCAAAAAAGGGAGGTCCTCTTCTACAGGTGGCGCACTCTTTACTAGAATCGGAGATTTATAGACCTCTGCTTTATCATACACAATTTTTGCGCCAGCTTCTGCATAATCTTGATCAGAATAATTACTGCCTTCTCCGGCTTTGTGTTCCACTTCCACATGGTTTCCGTTTGCCACTAAAACACCCACTGCATCGGGTGTTAGCGCAATTCTGTTTTCCTGAAAAGCGATTTCGCGTGGTATACCAATGAATAATTTCTCTCCCTGGGGTTTAATATCCAATGTCTCTTCCATGGTTTCGAATTGGAAAGATGCACTGATAGACGGTTTGGATGTAGCCATTTTCTATTGGTTAATAAAGAGGTGATAGATTCATCTCTATAAAATTAATTGATTTGAAGCATACTTAACTTTCTTTAAAACTGCCTAGATTGGATCATTCCTCAGGACGTTCGGTATAGATCCTGCGCATTTTTTCATCCAGAATTTCCATAAAAACTTCAAATGGTTTTTCTGGCAATAATCCTGCAGCCTTTTCAGGCCATTCTATCAAACACAAATTCCCAGAATGTATCGCATCTTCAATGCCAGCCTGAATGGCTTCTTCCTCGTCTTTTAATCGATACCAATCCATATGGTAAATGGTACCTGCAATGGCACTTTCATATTCATTGATGAGTGAGAAAGTAGGACTACTTACGGTATCCTTCACTTCTAGCACCTCACAGAGCGCATGAATAAAACTTGTCTTTCCAGTTCCCATGCTGGCATGAAAGATCCATACTTTATGCCCTTTGCTCTCCTTCCATAAGGCTTTTGCTACTGCTTTGATTTGTGGCAGCTCATATATTGCATCCATTCTGCAAAGATATAGAACCAATTGAAAAGCAGTCCCAGTCTATATTTCTTTCATTTTTGACACCATGATGTAAAAATATTATCCCTTTTTCGAAAGCTGCCCCCTTTAGCAAGTTGTAACTTTGCAGGAATCAATGGCAATTCTAATTGCAAAAAAAGGCTTACATGGAAAAAGTGAATTGGAAAGTAGAAGGAATGAGTTGCACAAACTGTGCGCTTACAGTGAACAAATTCCTTACAGAAAAAGGTATGAAAGAGGTGAAAGTAAATTTCATCGGCGGTGATGTGAGCTTTGAAATGATAGAAGAAACTTCTAAGGCAGATCTGGCAAGGGGTATTGAAGGATTGGGCTACCATGTTGAAACTGGGGAAGCTTCAGATACTAATAGATCAAAAAAACTTTTCAAAAACCACTTGCAAAGATTTACGTTCTGTATCATTTTTACTTTACCCCTGATGTTACATATGATTCCGGGTGTACATATTCATTTTTTAATGGACCCCTTTGTACAACTCGGCTTAACCATTCCTGTATTTATCGTTGGGATGGATTTTTTTGGGCGTAGCGCTATACATAGTTTATGGAAAGGGATCCCAAACATGAATGTATTGATCGCCCTGGGTTCTGTTGCAGCATTTGGATATAGCTTATATGGAACATTGATTGGAGATGCACAACATTACCTTTTTTATGAAACTGCAGCAACCATTATCACATTGGTTTTCTTGGGTAATTGGCTGGAAGATAAATCTGTTGAAACTACACAACAAGCACTTAAGAAATTAGCTGTTTCACAAAAATCGATGGCCAATATGATCGCTTATGATGATCAGCACCAGGAACATATTTTTCCTGTGGAAAGCAAAACATTAAAAGTTGGTGATTTAGTATTGATTAATTCTGGCGAACCTGTACCAATGGATTGCAAAATTTTATGGGGTGAAGCCAGCATCAATGAATCAATTATTACTGGCGAAAGTGTTCCTGTAGAAAAGAAAATGAATGATGTTTTAATTGGCGGAAGCACTGTAGAAAAAGGAACACTCAAAGCGATCATCACAGCCGTTGGAGACAATACTGTACTATCGAATATTTTAAAACTGGTACGAGAAGCACAAACAGAAAAACCTCCTGTGCAACAAATGGCCGATCAGATCAGTGCCATCTTTGTTCCAGTTGTGATCAGTATTGCTTTTGTTACACTACTAGCAAATTATTTTATTGGTCACCATAGTTTCAGTGAAAGTTTATTGAGAGGAATTGCAGTGTTAGTGATCTCTTGCCCCTGTGCAATGGGCCTGGCAACACCTGCTGCCATTGCGGTTGGACTAGGCAGGGCAGCTAAAAACGGGATCCTTTTTAAGAATGCAAAAAGTCTGGAAATTTTTAAAGATATCAAGCAGGTTGTTTTTGATAAAACCGGCACATTAACCACTGGTAATTTTACGATCCAACAATTTCAATCGATCGATCAAAGCGATGAAGCTATTGCAGAATTTAAAAGAATTACCTATTCTTTAGAAAGATATTCAACACACCCCATTGCAAAATGCATTAGCAAGGAATGGAAAACAAGAGATGATATTCGCTGGGCAAAAATTGAGGAGCAAAAAGGGTTGGGTATGGTAGCCACCGATAAGTCTGGCAATACTTATTCGGCTGTATCATATAAAGCTGTTGCAGATATCAGCAAAGACCGTGCACACAACGTTTATATTACACGTAATGCTGCGATTATTGGCTGGATCGATGTGGCAGATGAGATCAGACCAGAAGCAGTTCAAGTGGTTGAAATGCTTCGAGCAAAAGGAATTCGAACCATATTATTAAGTGGAGATAAAAAAGAAAAATGTGAACAGGTTGCTACTTATTTACATATTGATGAATGGCTGGCTGAGCAAAGTCCTGAGCAGAAACTAATTGCAATTGATCAATTCAATAAGCATGAACCAACAGCAATGATCGGAGATGGAATAAACGACGCACCAGCACTTGCAAAAGCAACTGTTGGTATCTCATTAAGCGATGCTTCGCATATTGCAATGCAAAGTGCACAGGTAGTTCTCATGAATCATGGTTTAAAAAATCTACCACTTGCACTGGGTCTTGGTAAACATACCTATATCACCATTAAAGAAAACCTTTTCTGGGCTTTCATTTATAATATTGTTGCGATCCCAGTTGCTGCATTTGGATTTTTGAGCCCCACATTCGGAGCCCTCACAATGGCTTTGAGCGATGTGGTACTTGCTATTAACTCAGTTCGATTAAACTATAAAAAAGTTATTTAAATCCATTTCTGAATGTTGTTAAGCCCTCATGAAATACTAAAAAAATACTGGGGATATGATTCCTTCCGACCTATGCAGGAAGCAATTATAGATTCTGTATTAATGGGCAACGATACACTTGCACTTTTACCAACAGGCGGCGGAAAATCGATCTGCTTTCAGGTACCGGCATTGATGAAGGAGGGGGTTTGTTTGGTGATCAGTCCATTGATCGCACTCATGAAGGATCAGGTAGAGCATCTGAAAGACATGGATATTACCGTTGCAAGTATTCATAGTGGTTTGAGTTATTTTGAAGTGAAATGTATTTTACAGGACGCCATTGAAGGTGATTACCAATTTCTTTATTTATCGCCAGAAAGATTAGAGACCAAACTTTTCAAAGAACTACTTCCTTATTTAAAAGTTAGTTTGTTGGTGGTTGATGAAGCGCATTGTGTTTCTCAATGGGGATATGATTTTAGACCCTCCTACTTACGCATTGCGCAGATCCGTGAATCATTGCCAGATGTTCCAATGATCGCACTTACAGCTTCTGCAACAGTAGAAGTACAAAAAGATATTTTATTGCAACTCGAAATGCAAAAGGCAAAAACCTTTAAGCAATCTTTCGAAAAGCCCAATCTTTCCTATAGTGTTTTTAAAGTAGATAGCAAGATCAACAAGCTTTTAGAAATTTTAGATGCCGTACCCGGTTCAAGTATTGTGTATTGCAATAATCGCAGACAAACCAAGGAATTGGCTGAGCTATTGCAATTAAACAAGATCAACGCAGATTTTTATCACGCAGGATTAGGAGCTGAAGAAAGAACTGAGAAACAAGATGCCTGGATCCATAATGAGATTCGTGTAATGACTTGCACCAATGCCTTCGGACTAGGTATTGATAAACCAGATGTTAGAACTGTGATTCATTTTGATGCACCCGAATGTTTAGAGAGTTATTACCAAGAAGCAGGGAGAGCAGGCAGGGATGGAAAAAAAGCATACGCAGTGTTATTGTATCATTCTACAGATTTGGAAGCTTTAGAATCCATGCCTGATAAACGATATCCGCCGATACCCCTTATTAAGAAAGTGTACCAGGATCTTGCAAACTATTTACAGTTGCCCGTTGGCACTGGAGAAATGCAATATTTTGATTTTGACCTACAAGAATTTGTAAAGAATTTTCAACTCGATACCTATCTTGTAAATAACACGCTCAAAATATTAGAACAAGAAGGCCATTGCCATTTATCAGAAAATCTTTTTTTGCCAGCGAGGATTCAATTCATGGTTGATAAAGACAGCTTGTATGCATTCGAATTAAGTTATCCTGATTTGGAGCCGATTGTAAAAACACTACTTAGAACTTATCAAGGAATCTACGATAATCGAACAGCCATTTTTGAAAAGCAATTATCTCGTATTTTAAGAATGCCGAATGAAGAAGTTAAACTGCAATTAATAAAACTGCATCAATTAGGTATCATTGAGTACTTACCTCAAAAAGAAAAACCACAGATCTATTTTTTATTGAATCGCGCGCCTGCAGCATACCTGCATATTGACCAAGATCAGTACTTAAAAAGAAAAAAACAATATCAGAAAAGGCTCGAAGCATTTTTAGATTTTATTAAAAATACCGATACCTGTAGAAGCAATATGATCACCACTTATTTTGGAGAAGTTTCCGAAAAATATTGTGGCAATTGCGACAACTGTTTAAATAAAAAAAAGGTATCCCTCAGTTCCAACGACTTTAAATCAATTGCTGAAAAGATCAAACAACTAGCAGCTACAGAAATTGCCATTAATGATGTGCTCTTTAAGTGCAAACCATTTAGTGAAAAAAGCATCTGGACTGTCTTAAAGTTTCTGGAATCAGAGCAGCAGATACGGATCGAAGAGAATGGAATCGTTAGCGCTTTGGTTCACTAGTTATTACTTGCAATCCCAGAAAAATAGCGGAACTTAGTGTTGTAAATCAACAAGCCCGATTTACCGTTCCTGCTTTTTAACAAAAGATTGAGCCGATTAGGCGGTGAAATGAGTTTGTTTTAACTTTATTTGATATATAAATAACCCCGTTATGGAAGATAAAAAGAGTAAAATTTTGTTGTGTGAAGACGATACCAACCTAGGTATGGTTTTGAAGAATTATTTAGAATTGAACGACTATGAAGTAACGCTAGAAAGAGATGGCAGACTGGGTTTGGCAGCATTTCAGCGTGAAAAATTTGATATCTGCTTATTGGATGTGATGATGCCAAATATGGATGGATTTAAATTGGCAGAAGAAATTCGCGATGTAGATCTGGATATCCCTTTGTTTTTCCTTAGTGCTAAAACAATGAAAGATGATATCATTCAGGGCTACAAATTGGGAGCAGATGATTATATCACCAAACCGTTCGACAGTGAAGTATTGCTTCTAAAGATCAAAGCAATTTTGAAGCGTAATGAAGAAGATAACCGCATTAGCGATAATATCGAATTCGATTTGGGTCGATATCATTTCAATCCAAAATTGCGTGAATTGAAACACGACGACAGCACACAAACCCTTTCTCCTAAAGAGAACGAGTTATTGAAAATGTTAGCTGAACATAAAAACGACTTACTTCCTCGCGAAAGGGCCTTGAAAAAGATCTGGGGTAGTGATACCTATTTCAATGGTAGAAGTATGGATGTATACATCGCTAAATTGCGCAAGTACTTAAAAGATGATACCAATATCGAGATCGTAAATATCCATGGAAATGGATTTAGATTGGTAGCGCCTTAATAGAAATATTTTTAAATAAAAAGACCTTTCAGCAAAAACTGAAAGGTCTTTTTATTTAGGAGAATAATGTTGGTCCACCTCCACGCTGAACAGCTTCTCTGCCCAAGTGGTTATAAGCTTTTAAAGTTGCTTCTCTGCCTCTGGGTGTTCTTTGTAAGAATCCTTCCTGAATTAAAAATGGTTCGTATACTTCTTCAATCGTGCCCGATTCTTCACCTACTGCTGTTGCAATGGTGGTAAGGCCTACAGGTCCGCCCTTGAATTTATCAATGATCGCTGCGAGGATCCGATTATCCATTTCATCCAATCCATGCTCATCCACATTTAAAGCTTTTAAAGCGTGCTGTGTGATACCCAGATCAATGATGCCATCATTTAATACTTGTGCAAAATCTCGCACTCTTCGTAAAAGTCCGTTTGCTATACGAGGTGTACCCCTACTTCTTCTCGAGATCTCTCCAGCAGCATCAGAACTGATCTCAGTATTCAATATAGCTGCACTCCTTTCAATAATCGTTTTTAAAGTACTGGCATTGTAATATTCCAATCTGTTTTTGATCCCAAATCGAGAAAGCAAGGGTGCAGTTAACAAACCGCTCCTGGTTGTAGCACCCACCAAGGTAAATGGATTCAAATTGATTTGAACGCTTCTTGCATTCGGACCCGAATCGATCATGATATCTATTCTAAAATCTTCCATCGCTGCATAGAGGTATTCCTCAACTACGGAGCTTAATCGATGGATCTCATCTATGAATAAGACATCATTGGGCTGTAAATTGGTTAATAGGCCGGCCAGATCTCCTGGCTTCTCTATCACTGGGCCAGAAGTTTCTTTGATATTTACGCCGAGTTCATTGGCAACAATTCTACTCAAAGTAGTCTTTCCCAATCCTGGAGGGCCATGAAACAATACATGATCTAATGCTTCCCCACGCAGTTTGGCTGCTTTAATAAAGATGGTAAGGTTTTCTATCAATTGAGGTTGCCCTGAAAAGTCGTCAATCTCTTTTGGCCTGATGGTGTTCTCGAATTCCTTATCGGCAGGACTTAAATTTTCAGGTGAATTGTTAAGATTATCGTTGGCCATACGAATCAAAACTACAAAATACTATTAATCCATAGCTTTGATAAAAAGAAGATGCCACAAAAATCTGCACTATTGCTCGGAGCCACCGGCTTAACAGGCGGACATTTATTGAATCTGCTACTGGAATCAGAAGATTACCACACCGTTTATATATATAGCAGAAGACCAATAGGTATTCAAGATCCAAAACTAAAAGAAATCATTATCGACTTTGATACCTATGCGGGAACAGTAGATGCTGATATTGTATTTTGCTGTTTGGGTACCACCATTAAAGTGTCAAAGACAAAAGAAGCATTTAAAAAGGTTGATTTAGAATACCCTGTAAAATTTGCACAACTACAATTCAATGCAGGAAGCAAGCGCTTCTTAGTGATCAGCGCCATGGGTGCAGCAGAAGATTCCTTATTTTTTTATAGCAGGGTTAAAGCCGAAATGGAAAAACTATTGGGTAATATTGGCTTTCCGAAGTTACTCATATTTAGACCGGCACTCATTACAGGTCAAAGAAAAGAGCATCGCTCGGGCGAAAAATTTGCAGCAGGGATCAATGAAATGCTCAATTATGTGTTAGTAGGCCCTTTAAAAAAATATCAATCTGTTTCTGCTAAAGCTATAGCATCCTGTATGCTTTCCTATGCAAGCAATCCCCAGGTTTTCGGAAAAGTGGTCATTAGTTCAGACCGTATTAAAGACTTCGAATAAAAATTATATTTGTATATACAAATTAATTACCTATTTTTGTTCTGTTTATGAAAACATCCACCTGTAAATATGCGCAATGTCTCTATTTTACTAGTAACGCCCTTGCTAGAAAAGTAGAGAAGCTGGCCATTGAAAGCTGGAAAAGGGTTGATCTGCCGCCTAGTCATGGATATTTGTTGATGCTTGTATTGGAAGAACCGGGCATGCAACCAGGAAATATTGCGGCTCAGTTACAGCTAACACCCAGTACCATAACACGTTTGATCGAAAAACTGGAAGAACGCAAACTAGTTGTTCGAATTACTGAAGGAAAGATCAGCAATGTGTATCCAACACCAAAAGCAAAAGAGCTATTACCAGAATTAAAAGCTTGTGTACAGGATTTTTCAGAAGCCAATAGTAAAGTACTTGGCAAAGAAGAGACTTCTAAATTGGTTCAGGGTATGAATAAGTTTTCGGACAAATTATCGGGTTGATATTTTTTTAATTTTTCATTTGTATATACAATTATTAAAACCATAAAACAAATAACATGCATTACGTAATCACAGGGGGCGCAGGAAACATTTCAAAACCTTTAGCGCTTCAACTATTATCTGAAAAAAATCAAGTTACAGTAGTTGGTAGAACATCAGCTAACCTTAAAGAATTAACAGACGCTGGAGCCATTGCAGCTATTGGATCAGTGAAAGATGTTGATTTCTTAACAAAAACATTTACTGGAGCTGATGCTGTATACACCATGGTTCCACCAAAATGGGATGCAGCAGATTGGAAAGGATACATTGCTAGTATTGGTAAAAATTATGCTATAGCGATTAAAGCAAGTGCTGTAAAAAAAGTAGTGAACTTAAGTAGTATTGGTGCACATATGGAATTAGGCTGCGGCCCAGTATCTGGCTTATTTCACGTAGAAAAGGCATTGAATGCTTTATCTGGAGTTGATGTGAAACATTTACGTCCAGGTTTTTTCTATACCAATTTCTTAGCCAATATTGGGATGATCAAGCATATGCATATCATTGGGGCTAACTATGGAGAAAACAGTTTATTGTCTATTGTTAACCCTTCAGATATTGCAACTGCTGCTGCAGAAGAACTTACTAATCTGTCATTTTCTGGAAATAGTATTCGCTATGTAATAAGCGATGAAAAAACAACAACAGAAGTTGCAGCAATTCTTGGAGCAGCTATTGGCAACCCTACATTACCTTGGGTAAACTTTACAGATGAACAAACAGTAGCTGGTATGTTACAAGCTGGCTTGTCGGCCGAGGTAGCTAAAAACTATGCAGAAATGGGTGCAGCCATGAAATCTGGTGAGATGGGTGCTGAATACCACCAAGTGCCTAAGCCTATTTTTGGAAAAACCAAGCTAGAAGATTTTGCAAAAACTTTTGCGCACATTTACAACAGTTAAGTACAAAAACAAAAAGCTCCTATATAAAACTATAGGAGCTCTTTTAGTTTGGAATAACCTTGCCATTACTCCATTTCCGTTATTCGCGGCTGTTTTCATCGAGATCATCATGTTCGTCGCCACCTAGACTATAATAATTATTTTCTTCATCTTCATCTCCAATTGCTTCATCAGCATCATCCAATTCTGAACCAGGTACGTCTAACCCAAAATCTCCATCCTTATGATCACCAATAATTTTTAAGACAGGATCTTCTGGTTCTAGATTAACTTCTCTAGTACTCTTTTTAAAAATGTCTTCTTCTGGAGGATAGCTTAATAAAAATTTGGGTTCGGGTACAGGATCAATATTCTTATCCATGATTTTTTTTCTAAAGTTCTATGAAACTAATGGGCAAATTGATACAGAATGATGCAAAAATCTTACATCATTCACATATCGTTAAAGAGCATTAGAATGTAATTAGTTTTGGTTTTTGTTTCTGCAATAATTTAGGATCGGAGGTTTGATTTTACCTTACATAAGATTGGATTATTTACAGTCTGTATTCCAATTAGCAGTTTTATCCTTAATCCAAGGAGAATTTTCTATATCAGAAAATTGGCTTTTTGTAACGCAAATTTGTACAAGCTTTGGATTTAGAGTGCAATCAAATAATTTTAAGTATTCAATTTTCCTGAGATCCAATTTTGTTAATTGGTTTTCATTGCAAAGGAGGTCTTGTAAAAATTCATTTACTGTGAGGTCTAATTCAGTAAGCTGATTACTTGAACAGTCTAAATGCAGCAATTGATCGTTCTGGGTGATATCTAATTTAGTTAGTCCATTTTCAGAACAGGTAAGATCAGATAGCCATGTATTTATACGAAGATCTATACTCTTCAATACATTTTGAGAACAGTCTAACACTTGCAATTTCTTATTTTTTGAAAGATCTAATTTTGTTAATTGATTATTCCCACAAATTAGTTTTTTTAAATTGGTAAATAATTCTATCCCAGTTAGATCTTTGATCTGCCTTCTACCTACCACTAAAGAGTCTACCATCTGCGCTTCACTCAATTGAATTTGCCCATCATTATTTTTATCTATTCCTGATGCAATTAAAGCGGCTTTAAAATTTGGGTCAGGGATGTTTATTATTTGTGCAAAGGAAACAATTGACATTAATGCAAAACAAAATAGCATTAGGGGAAGCTTTTTCATAAACAGCAATTATATATTAAGAATGATATTTAAATAAAGCAATTGGCAGATAAAATAAAATGACCAAAATCATTGCATTCCAACAATAATTTTTATATACAAAATTGAAAGGCCCCGCTAAAGCAGGGCCTTTCAATTTCACTCTTCACTCTTATCTTTTATCTTTTATCTCAAAGCTCCCTTCGGAACTGGTTTCTCTAAAAGGTATTTGTAGATGAATTTAGTTTTCAGATTGGCAAAATGAACACCTTGCGCACCACCCCATCCATGACGGCCACCAGGGTATAACATGAATTCAAAATCCTTACCCTTGTTCTGTAATGCAGCTACCAATTGAATACTGTTTTGCATGTGTACATTATCGTCCATTGTGCCATGTACTAATTGCAAAGTTCCTTTGAACTTGTCGACATAGGTTAATACACTACTTGTTTTATAACCCTGTGGGTTCTCTTCTGGTGTGTCCATGAAGCGCTCTGTATAATGACTATCATACAAACGCCAGTCAACCACACTGCCACCAGCCATTGCGTGTGTAAATACATCTGCACCATAGGTCAATGCATAACAACTCATATAACCACCATAGCTAAATCCTGTGATACATACTTTGGTGCTGTCTGCTTGTCCGTTTGCAATAAACCATTTAGCCATGGTCTTATAATCTTCCATTTCCCAATAACCCAAATTGCGGTGCATATAGTTTACGCCGGCTTTTCCAAAGTGACCACTAGCACGATGATCGAATGCTACTTGTATTAAACCCTCTTGCGCATAGAACTGACGGTTCGCAGACCAGTTCCAGCCATCCATTACGGTACCTGCATTTGGTCCGCCATAAATGCTGATCAGGATCGGATATTTTTTATTCGGGTCCATATTCATTGGCCAAGTAACCATCGCTGGTAAATCAAATAATCCATCTGCACTTTTAATGCGGATCAATTCTGTTTTAGCAACATTGTATTTTGCTAATTCGTCTGATTTTGCATCGCCTAATTCTTTGACGATCTTTCCTTTAGTATCAAGCAAAGTAACTTTCGTTGGAGTAGTTGTATTGCTATAGGTAGTGATGAAATATTTACCAGTTGGAGAAAGATTTACGTTATGATTATACTCTCCGAATGTGAGTCTTTTCAAATCAGAGCCAGTGAATTTTACACTATAGAAATCAGTTCTGGCAGTGTTTTCCCTGCTTCTTGCAGTGAAATAAACAGTCGCATTTTTCTCATCAATATATTTAATTCCAGTAACAGTATAGTTTCCTGAAGTAATTGCATTTTTCAAAACGCCATCACTGCTATAGAGATATAAATGATTCCATCCTGTTTTATCGCTTTGCATGATAAACTGAGTATTGTTATTGATGAAATTCACCCTTCCACTCACGCGATCTTCCAGATCAATCCATGTTTTTTGTTTTTCATCGTAGATCTCTTTTTTCTTTCCAGTAACTGGATCTACATCATACATTTTCATATTGTCCTGACCGCGATTCATCCAATACACCAACAAATTACTGGTGCCCGGTTTCCAAACTGGCCATCCAAAATACTGATCATCTTTTTCATTGAAGTCGGCCCATACTGTTGAACCACCTTCTGGAGCAATGAATCCAATTTTTACTTCGGGATTTTTATCGCCAGCTTTTGGATAACGAGTTTCTTCCACAAAACCATGAGATCCTTCACTATTGTAAATAGGAAACATCGGTATCATGCTTTCATCAAAATGCATGAACGCCAATTGTTTGCTATCAGGTCTCCACCAGAAAGCACGATAACGAGTTGGGCGGCCAAAGATCTCTTCGAAATACACCCAGCTAGCCCAACCATTCAAAGTGGTGCTAGTGCCATCTGTAGTTAACTGATTTTCTTTAGCTGTGCTGATATTTACAGTATAGAGGTTGTTATTTTTTGTGTAAGCAACAAAATTGCTGTCGGGAGAAAATGTAGGATTCTTCTCTTCTGCTTTATCGTTGGTTAGTCTTTTCTCAACCCCATTTGCTTTATAGAAAAGGTCATTATCTTTTACAACAATTTGCTTAGCAGAAGCAGTAACAACAGTAGTTGTGCCCTCATTCCAATCACTAAATTTTCCAGATTTAATGTCTAACAACTGCTTTTTAAAAGAGGAGTCTGGATGAACTTTTAGGTTCAAGATCACATGCTCATCGTCTACCCATTTCACAACCGAAGGAACACTATTCAAAAAGTTCTTGGGTGTTTTATTTGCAAGCAGATCAGCCTGCGTAAAATTGATTTTCTGTGCTCCGGCAAAAAGGGCTGAAGAACCAACCATTGCAGTAAGCAATACGTGTTTCCAATTCATAGCATAAATTTTGGTGCAGCAATGTAATAAATGCAGCGCGAATTTGCTGGATTTTTACACAAACGAAAACTGCCCCTATCGGAGCAGTTTTGTTATATCTAAAAATTTTCGATTAGATCACCACATTGATCATCTTACCCTTCACAAAAATGAATTTCTTGAGCGGCTTGCCCTCCATCCATTTCTGTACTAATTCATTCTCTAATGCTATTTTCTCCACTTCATCTGCCGTGGCATCTAAAGCGATATTGATATTGGTTCTAACCCTTCCATTGATACTAACAGGGTATTCTTTAGACGACTCAGTTACATATTTGGCTTCAAAGGTTGGATACGCCGCATCCAGAATTGATCCGGAATTGCCTAACTCAGCCCATAATGCCTCACAAACATGCGGTGCATATGGCGTTAATAAGATCAATAAAGGTTCTAATACCGAACGCTTATTACACTTCAGATCTGCCAGCTCATTCACACAGATCATAAATCCACTTACCGCCGTGTTGAAACTGAAACGTTCTGTATCGTCTTCAGTTTTGCGAATGGTTTTGTGCAATACTTTTAATTCTTCTGCTGTTGCTGCATCTTCGTTCCAAACCTTACCCTTCATTTCATCATAGAATAAGCGCCATAGTTTTTTGATGAAACGATGCACTCCTTCAATACCTTTGGTATCCCATGGTTTACTCTGCTCAACAGGGCCGAGGAACATTTCATACATGCGAAAGGTATCTGCTCCATATTTCTGTACCAGCTCATCAGGGTTCACGGTATTGAACTTCGACTTACTCATTTTTTCTACCTCAGTGCCACAGATATACTTTCCATCCTCTAATTGAAATTCTGCTGACGCGAAATCTGGTTTCCATGTTTTAAATGCTGCAGTATCTAATTCAATACCATCAACGATGTTTACATCCACGTGTAATTTGTCGACCGTTTCAAAATCACTGATCAATCCTAAAGAAACATAGGTATTTGTTCCCTTTAAGCGATACACAAATCTGGAAGATCCTTGGATCATTCCCTGATTCAATAATTTTTTGAAGGGCTCATCAAAACCAATATGACCTAGGTCGTACAAGGCTTTCGTCCACAAGCGACTATACAATAAATGCCCCACAGCATGCTCAGTTCCACCAATATAAAGATCAACCTGGTTCCAGTAATCACTTACTTTTCGGTCGCAGAAGGTTTCAGTATTGTGCGGATCCATATAACGCAAAAAATACCAACTACTTCCTGCATAACCCGGCATGGTATTGGTTTCTAATTCCTGTGCAACCCATTCAGGAATGTTTGCTAACGGACCTTCGCCTTCCGGACCAGGAGAATAAGAATCAACTTCTGGTAAAAGTAATGGCAATTCATTTTCGCTTAAAGGATAAGCTGTTCCATTCTTCCACTTTACAGGAAATGGCTCACCCCAATAACGTTGTCTGCTAAATGCAGCGTCACGCATACGATAGTTTACTTTGGCTTTACCGATGCCCATTTCTTCTAAACGATTATTAACGATTGCAATGGCATCGCGCATAACAATGCCGTCTAAGAAATCGCTATTATGCAATTTGGCATCCTTGGTTGCATTGGCTTCTTCTCCATTATATGCATCACCCAAAATATTGGTGATCGGAATATTAAAGTGCTTCGCGAATTTATAATCACGATCATCGCCACAAGGCACAGCCATGATGGCGCCAGTACCATACCCTGCTAACACATATTCAGAGATCCAAATCGGAATTTGTTTCCCGTTAAAAGGATTGATGGCATAAGCACCAGTAAAACATCCACTGATTTTTTTCTCGGCCTGACGTTCTCTTTCACTCCTGCTTTTTACATAAGCACAATATTCATCAACCGCTGTTTGTTGTGTTGCAGTTTTAATTTGATCGATCAATTCATGTTCAGGGGCGATGACCATAAAGTCAACACCAAAAATGGTATCCGGACGAGTAGTATATACTTTCAGATTTAATGCATCTGTTGTTGCATCACTGCTAATTGCAAAATCTATTTCAGCACCATAACTTTTCCCAATCCAGTTCGTCTGCATTTCTTTCATTGAATCGCTGAAAGCCACGCGGTCTAAGCCTTCCAGCAAACGATCGGCATACTCTGTAATTCTTAAATACCATTGACGCAATTTCTTTTTCACTACTGGATGTCCGCCTCTTTCACTCACTCCATTCACTACCTCATCATTCGCTAAAACGGTTCCCAATGCTTCACACCAGTTCACTTCGCCATAGCCACAAAATGCCAGACGATAGTTCATCAAAATTTCTTGTTGTTGCTTTTCAGAAAATGCTTTCCACTCTGTTGCACTGAATGTAGCAGGTGAATAATTTACTGCTGCAGGGAATGGATGTATACTATTTCCTGCTTGCTCAAAAGAAGCGATCAATACCTCTATAGATTCTGCTTTTTGTTTTGCGCGATTAAAAAAGCTCTTGAATAATTGCAAGAAGATCCACTGTGTCCATTTATAATAAACGGGCTCACATGTACGGATCTCTCTTTCCCAATCGAAGCAAAAACCTATATTATCCAGTTGCTTTCTAAAAGTATCGATATTCTTATGCGTACTTACTGCAGGATGCACACCATGTTCAATGGCATATTGTTCTGCTGGCAAGCCAAAGGCATCATAGCCCATTGGATGTAACACATTGAATCCTTTTAATCTTTTGAATCTGCTAAAAATATCAGAAGCAATATATCCCAATGGGTGCCCTACGTGTAAACCTGCACCGCTTGGATAAGGAAACATGTCCAACACATAATACTTCGGCTTATCGCTGGTATTACTTACACGATAGGCATGATTGTTCTGCCATTTTTTTTGCCAATCCTTCTCAATTTTCCTGAAGTCGTATTCCATTTTTAAAAAGCGTTCAAGGGTGTAATGTTGATAGCCCAGTTCAATCCTAACATATCTTTAACCCATTTACGGGGCTAAAGCAGTATTTTCAGATGTAAAATCGGGTTTTGAATGGTTGCAAATGTAAGTGTTTAGCGGGCAAAAGCCTACATTTGCCTATCAGTACCCGACTTACAATTGTAACCGGGAAAGGAAAAAAGTATCATTATGGCTGTTGTTGGTAAATCTTCTTTAAAGCGTAGCAAACCCAATTATATATATAGTATCGTAGGAGTTGCGCTCGTTTTGTTTCTTTTGGGCATCATGGGTTGGATCTTTCTGAACATCAATTCAGTGGGCAATGCATTCAAAGAAGATATCCGTATGAGTGCTTATTTGCGCACTATGAATAAGGATACCATTGGTCAGATCCAGCAGTTCATTTCTGCTAAACCTTATGCAAAAGGCGTGGTGTATGTAGATAAAGCCAATGCAAAACTGATCTGGAATAAAGAAAATAACGACGATTGGGCGAAGATCCTTGACTCGAATCCTTTACCAGAAAGTATCGACTTCTATGCGAAGGCTAACTATGTAAATAAAGATAGCCTGCAAAAAATATCCGATGATCTAATGGCGGCTTATGGCAACCAAATTACTGAATTACAATATCCTCAAAGCTTGGTAACCAATTTGAACGAACGTGCTTCTAAGATCGGATTGATCTTTTTGGTGGTAGCCGTTTTGCTCTGCGTGATCGTGATCTTCAGTATCGACAATACCATACGCCTGGCAATGTTTAGTAATCGTTTCCTGATCAAGACCATGCAAATGGTTGGTGCAACAAGGGGCTTTATTTCAAAACCAATGAATATTCAAGCAGTGATCAATGGCTTAATTAGTTCTGGAATTGCCATTGTGCTATTATTTACTTTAATAGGATGGGCTGAAAGTCAGTTCGAACCATTAAAAGCGATCCGGGATATCAATCTTACACTCATTTTGTTCTTTGGGATGATCGTGTTAGGCGTTGGAATTTCAGTTTTCAGCACCCATCGGGCCGTTTTGAAATATTTAAAAATGAAACTCGACGAGCTTTATTAACCAAGATTAACCTAGCATACAATAATTATTTTCTAATAACCATTACCTTTCAATCTTAAAATATCTGTGATGAGCGAACAAAAAAAACAAATTGCTACCCCACTTTTTGCAAAAGATAATTTAGTATGGATGTTGATCGGAGCCGGTATTGTGGCTCTTGGATTCATCTTAATGAGTGGCGGAAAAAGTACTGACCCTCGTGTGTTTGATACCAAAGAAGTATATAGTACTACCCGAATTACCATTGCTCCTATTTTAATAGTTGCAGGATTGATCGTAGAGATCTATGCGATCTTCAAAAAACAAAAAGCTTAATTCATCACTATACTTTTACTATGACCCTTTTTGATACGATCATTATTGCGATTATTGAAGGACTAACTGAATTCCTCCCTATTTCTTCTACAGGACACATGATCATTGCAAGCTCATTCATGGGAATAGAAAAAGACGCTTTTACCAAACTCTTTGAAATTGCCATTCAATTGGGTGCCATTCTTTCTGTTGTAGTTATTTACTGGAAAAAATTTTTCCGCTTAGACAGATTGAATTTTTATATCAAATTGGTTGTTGCGGTAATACCAGCATTGGTCTTGGGTTTTATATTCTCTAAAAAAATTGATGCTTTGCTAGAGAGCCCATTAACTGTAAGTATCACTTTGCTTTTAGGTGGTTTTGTATTGTTGTTTATTGATAAACTTTTCAAAACGCCAACTGTTGAAACTGAAGAGCATATTAGTTTATCAAAAGCTTTTATGATTGGCGTTTGGCAGTGCTTAGCCATGATACCGGGAACCAGCAGAAGTGCTGCTAGTATCATTGGTGGTATGCAACAGAAATTAACCAGAAACCTAGCCGCAGAATTTTCATTCTTCTTAGCCGTGCCTACAATGGCCGCTGCTACTGGATATAAACTACTTAAAGCCTACCAAGAAACACCTGAACTTTTAACAAATAAAGACAATTTAATTGCACTAGCTATTGGGAATCTTATCGCATTCGTAGTTGCTATTATTGCCATTAAATTCTTTATCGGCTATTTACAAAAGCATGGCTTTCGCCTTTTTGGATGGTACCGTATCATTGCTGGAATCATTCTTTTGATCCTTATTTATACTGGTCACCTGTCTTAATCTATCACTTTCTGAGCAATTTTCTTTCCGACCAAGGGTCGCGCTCTTTTGCGTTCTTTCCCCTATCTTTAAAACACAAAAATAGCATCTATGCAAACTGCTTCTAAAAAGGTAATTAATGGATGGGCCATGTACGATTGGGCTAATAGTGTTTACAATCTGGTGATCACTTCTACTATTTTCCCCGCTTATTATGAAGCTGTAACTGGCGATGGCAATGATGCCACTTTAAACGATACTGTTAAGCTTTTTGGCAGAGAATTCGTAAATACATCGCTTTATAATTACTCACTTGCAGTTGCTTTTTTTATAGTGGCAATCATGTCGCCCATTTTATCTTCTATTGCTGATTATAAAGGCAATAAAAAACAATTCCTATTTTTCTTTTGTACAATGGGAAGCCTTGCTTGTAGTGCCATGTATTTTTTTGATAAAACCAACTTGGTTTATGGATTATGCTGTTTGATAATAGCATGTATTGGATTTTGGAGTAGCCTTGTTTTTTACAACTCTTATCTTCCTGAAATTGCAGCCCCTGAAGACCAAGACAAAGTTAGTGCTAAGGGATTCGCCATGGGTTATATTGGAAGTGTGATCTTACAGTTGATCTGTTTTGTATTTGTAATGTCGCCACAGACTTTTGGAATTGATGGAAGTAAGGCTGCTCAAATCTCTTTCTTATTAGTGGGGATTTGGTGGTGGGGATTCGGACAACTAGCATTGAGTAAACTTCCTCCAGGCAAACCTTCCGAACACAAAAGAAATGAAGGTAGCATTCTTACGAATGGTTATAAAGAGTTAAACAAAGTATTGAAACAGCTGAAAGAACTTCCTGTTTTAAAAACATATTTAGCTGCATTTTTCTTTTACAATATGGGAGTTCAGACAGTCATGTTGGCGGCTACACTTTATGGGAAAAGTGAATTGAATATTCCAACAACCAATTTGATCATCGCCATATTAATTATACAAATAGTGGCAGTTCCTGGTGCTTATTTAATTGCGAAGCTTTCTGAAAAAATTGGCAATTTTAGAGCATTGATGTTTACCATTTTGTTTTGGATCATACTTTGTGTGGATGGCTATTTCATTCCAAGAAATGGAATCACTCAGTTCTATACCCTAGCGATTTTGGTGGGCTTTGTAATGGGAGGCATTCAATCACTAAGCAGAAGTACCTACGCAAAATTGATGCCTGTTACAAAAGACACTACTTCTTTCTTCAGTTTCTATGATGTAACAGAAAAAATTGCCATTGTAATTGGTATGTTAAGCTTCGGGTACATCAATGAACTTACAGGTTCGCAACGCAACAGCATTTTAGCATTGGTAACATTTTTCTTAATCGGTTTTTTCCTATTATTGGTTGCAATGAAAAGACAAAAAACAGAATTAGCCTAAGCCATGCAACTATATACTATTGAAGCAGGGACCTTTAAACTTGATGGCGGCGCCATGTTTGGTGTAGTTCCTAAAAGCATGTGGAACAAATTAAATACTGCCGACGAAAATAATTTGTGTACCTGGGCTTTACGCTGTTTGCTAATCGAAGATGGCAACCGTTTGATCTTGATAGACAACGGAGTTGGCGACAAGCAAGATGCGAAATTTTTTGGACACTATTGCCTAAGTGGCAATTCAGATATCAATAAAGCCCTAGCCGTACATGGGTTTCACAGCTCAGATATTACTGACGTTTTTCTCACTCATTTGCACTTTGACCATTGTGGTGGAAGTATTAAAAGAGTGGGTGATAAATTGTTACCAGCTTTTGATAAAGCAGTGTATTGGTCTAACGAACAACATTGGCAATGGGCCACCATTCCAAACGACAGAGAGAAAGCATCCTTTCTGAAAGAAAATATTCTACCCATTAAAGAAAGTGGGCAGCTTCAATTCATTCCCTTACCTACAGGTGGATTAGAAATAGATGGCAAACTAGGCACCTCTAAATTCTCAGAAAATATTAGCGTTCGATTTGTAAATGGACACACAGATCAAATGATGTTACCCCAAATTCATTATAAGGGTAGTACCATTGTTTATATGGCAGACCTCTTGCCATCTATAAATCATATCCCATTGCCCTATGTAATGGCTTATGATATGTTTCCGCTCACTACGTTAAAGGAGAAAAAATCTTTTTTAACAGAAGCAGTAGAAAAAGATTATCTGTTATATTTTGAGCACGATGCTTATAATGAATGTTGCACACTGCAGCAAACAGAAAAGGGGATAAGGCAAAAAACCAGTTTTAAACTTTCTGAATTATAGGAAATTCTATCGCACGCCCAAATTGGAGCTGAGGGGATAACGTAGATTGCGGTATTGCATCATGTCTACTTTCACACTTCCTACCACAATCGGACTTTCAATTCGAAGCGGTATATGATTAGGATCATCACTCACCCATACTGTCATTTTCTCGCCACCAGAGAACATGGTGCCCTTCACCAACAATGGTTTGAAACGAATGGCCCGGAATTTACCATATTTGGTCTTGATCACTTCTTTTCCTTCGTATTTGATATACAGATTATGCACTTCATTATCAAGGAACATGTTGAATGGAATTTTATCATCAGGTTGTAACCTGCTGAAATCAATATTCCTGGCATAATAAATAGCACTTAATACATCCTGCACACATCCTGGAACTTTGAATACCCCATTAGTTGTAACAGCCGTATTAGCTTGCTGATTAAAGCTCACATTCTCGCTATGTTTAAATCCGCCTTCATCAATATTGCGAATAAATTTGAGTGGCTGTAAATTGGCAGTATCAAAATAAGTTTCGTAGCGGTCTCTCACCTTAAAGATCCAATCATAACTGGGGTTTGATGTTCCAATTCCTACCGCATGATAGGCGGGCTTATTGTTCACATGATCAAGTGTTAAATTAAAAGTTGCATCTCCTGCATTTACATACATGCCTATTACATTATAGAACACAACAAAAGAAATGCTTTCGCCTTCCTGGAAACAGGTATTCTTTATACCGCAAAAGTCATCCCCTGCAGTTAGCCTACGAGAAACACTTAGTAGTAGTACAAATAATATCAATTTTTTCCAGTTCGTCATTCCATTAATTTAAACAATCAGTTTATTATCTTGTTTATTTTTAAATAAGCGTACCCCTAAAATTAGAACACTTCCAAGAATCGCTGGGATGATTAAATTAATAACCCAAATACCCGCAGCTGCTGCAATGATTCCAAGGTGATTAGTGCTCAATAGTCCAAATAATTGCAAACTCACTTTTCCCCTAAATCCTAATTCTGCTAAAGCAATAGAAGGTATAGATGCCATCACCAAAAAAAACACCGAAACCATCATTGCCAGAGTCAGCACACCCGATTCCACTCCAAATAATTGTAGCAATAATACATATTGCACAATATATACAACGTATCTAACCACAGATAAGCACAAAATTCTTGTTAATTCTCTCCAATGAAGTGCTTCCACTTTTTCGATTAAGAATTTATATTTTTCAACAAACGGGATTTTTTCAATGAGACGTGTGACAAGCGAAACATTGAAATACAAAATTGTAAATACAATAACCCCGATAAACAGTAAGATCATCAAAGCATCTAGCAAGTATTCGTTAAGCACCTCTAGCTGATTATTGCGGTTTAAAATTGTATATCGCAGATCCACCAATGCAATCAAACCAATAAAAAAAGTGACCACAATTTGGCTCATTGATCCAACCAATGATAATGCTACCCCTCTTAATCTATTTCCTTCCTGTAAATAAAGAATTCTTCCCACAAAATCACCCGACCTGTTAATTGTATTCAATGCAAATGCCTGTCCAGTTAAAATAGCTTTATACGCTTTCCCAAATCTGATTTTTTCAATTCTACTAACCAGGATCTGCCATTTTCTTGCTTCTAAACCCCAATTCAGAAACATCAGTAATACAACAACGATGAATTTCCAGTTTGATGGGCCATAAAGTGTTTCTTTGATCAATTGCCATGACTGACGCAGATCGCCTTGTCCCTTTATCTGATAGTAGATAGAAAAAAACAGCCACACAAAAAGTGTTGGGCCTATAAAATAATTCAGGAATATTTTAAGTTTTCTAGACAGCTTCCATTTTTTAATTCATTACAAAGAACGGCTAACATCACGAGATTGAAAAATAGCTGCTAAATAGTTTATTTTTACCCCAATGAATAAAAAGTCGCAAATCATCTTAGGCATAGATCCTGGCACTACTGTGATGGGATATGCCCTATTGCGTATAGAAAACAACCAACCTCAGGTTTTGTTGATGGATATTCTAAAATTGTCTCAGCAAAAAGACATTTATGCACGATTAGAGATGATTCATACAAAAGTGATAGAACTAATCAAGTTATACCAACCCTCTACTTTTGCAATTGAAGCTCCTTTTTTTGGAAAAAACGTTCAGAGTATGTTGAAACTAGGAAGGGCACAGGGAGTAGCAATTGCTGCAGCCATGCAAGCAAAACTTTCTGTAACAGAGTATTCGCCTAAAAAAGTGAAACAATCCATCACAGGGAACGGGAATGCAGACAAGGAGCAGGTTTGGAAAATGTTACAACGCGTTTTATCGATTGATGAACAACCAAAGTACTTCGATGCTACAGATGCATTAGCAGTTGCGTTATGTCATCATTATCAAACATCATCAGTTATCGGCACAGCAGTGAAAGGCCTGAAAGGATGGGATGATTTCATTGCAAAAAACCCAGGCAGGGTTAAAAAATAGACTAAAGATTATAAACAATTAACTCTTGTATCTCTGCAAGTTCTTCAGGACTCAATTTTAATTTCGCTCTTGTGAAATTCAAATCGTCTGCACTATTAATGGGTACTAAGTGCAAATGAGCATGGGGTACTTCCAGTCCCATTACACTGATGCCACAACGGTTACAATCGAATGTTCTTTCAATTGCCTTTGCTATTGGTCTTGAGAACAACAAGATTTCGGATAAATAATCAGCAGATAGATCAAAGAACTGATCTGTTTCTATTTTGGGCACTACTAACACATGACCTTTTACCATTGGAAAAATATCTAGAAAGGCATAAAATTTTTCATTCTCAGAAATTTTGTAAGATGGTATTTCGCCGGCTATGATTTTGGAGAAAATTGTCATGGTGCAGATTTTATTCTTATCAAATATCCTAAAAAAAAGCCCCATCACGAAAAATCATGTGGGGCTTAGTAAAAAAGGTCAATTCTTAGATTGTAATATTCTCAATTTTGAATTTGATAATGCCATTCGGCGCCTGTACTTCGGCAACATCACCTACTACTTTGCCTAACAAACCCTTACCAATCGGCGAGCTTGCAGAGATCTTACCCAACTTAAGATCGGCTTCTTTTTCTCCCACTATCTGGTATTCAACCGTTTTCTTAGTTGCCATATTGGTAATGGTTACTTTGGTAAGGATCGTTACTTTACTTGTATCAATAGTACCTGGATCTACAATTTTCGCATTGCTGATAACTCCTTCCAATTGTTTGATCTTGGCTTCAAGCATACCCTGCGCCTCTTTGGCTGCATCGTATTCGGCGTTCTCTTTCAAATCGCCCTTCTCTCTTGCTTCTGCAATTGCTCTTGAAGATGCCGGACGATCTATCGATTTCATCCTGTGCAGCTCTTCACGCATCTTGTCGAAGGTCTCCTGTGTTACATAATCGCTCATACTCTTTCTGTTTAGAAGCAGTAAAAAAAATACAACGCCACGTTTGACTGTAGCGTTGTAGGTCTGCAAAAATAGAAAATCTTTCTTAAAAAAACAGAATTGAAATGCGCTAATCCTGCCAAGCCTATTCTAAGCCTAGCTTATCTAGCACAATTTTGGCCATTTTATAGTAGGCTTCCTCGCTATAACCGGCAATATGTGGGGTGACGATGGTATTGGGTTGGTCTAAGATCCACTTAAGGGTTTCCCATTCAGTTTGCGTATAGCTATCCAGGTTCTCATTTTCTAAAACATCAATCCCGGCGGCTCTGATCTTACCAGATTTCAGCGCCCTTTTTAAAGCAAGGGTGTCTGTTACCTTACCCCTGCAGGCAGTAAGAAAATAGGGAGCTCTTTCAAAAGCATTAAAAAAATCATCGTTTGCCAAATGAAAAGTTTCTTCAGATAGTGGCACATTCAGGCTAACAATATCCGCATACCTTACCAATTGTTCCATCTCAGTTTCTCTCACATAGCCATCAGCAAACCCATCTTTATATTTATCATATGCAAGAACTGTTACATCAAACCCTGCCAATAATTTAGCAAATGCAGATCCGGTATTTCCATATCCAATAATCCCTACGGTTTTACCTGTTAACTCTTCTCCTCTATTTTCTGATCTTCTCCATTTTCCGTTTTTGATTTCAAGATTACTGGAGGCAATTCGATTCATCAAAGTAAGCAACATTCCTAATTCGTGTTCAGCTACTGCATTACAATTTCCTTCCGGACTACTTACGCATTTAATACCTTTTGATGCAGCGTATTCTGTATCGATCAATTCCATCCCACTTCCTAAACGAGCGATCCATTTTAAGTTAGGGGCTTCATCGATCATATCTTTTGTTACCCTGCGCGTTGTAACAATTAAACCCTCAATGCTAGCCACAGCAAGCATCATAGCTTCATCGCCTATTCCTGGAATGAACACTGGTTTATAACCATGACTGATCAATTTGTCTTTTAAATACTGATGCACATTTGCAGTAATCAATACAGGCCTTTCCATTTTTTAAAAATTTTATTTCTTTTTATCTTATTCTAAAACTAAGTGCAGCAAAGTCTTCGATACTTAATTGTTCTGCTCTTTTATTGAAGATCTCATCCTTCAACACTTCTTCATCAAACAAACCTCTCACCGCATTTCGCAACATTTTTCTTCTTTGATTAAACGCTGCTTTTACCAAAACAAACAATGCCTTCTCACTCTTCATTTCCACAACTGTATCTTTTCTTTTTAATCGGATGATACCACTCATTACTTTCGGTGGGGGATTAAAACTTTCGGGAGGTACATCAAACAAATATTCTACCTCATAAAATGCCTGTACCAATACACTCATGATCCCATACACTTTCGTATTTGGTTTTGAGGCAATTCGCATGGCAACTTCTTTTTGAAACATCCCGATCATCGTAGGCACTTGATCTTTCCATTCAACCACTTTAAACACGATCTGCGTAGATATATTATAAGGGAAGTTGCCGATCACAGTAAACTGCCCTTCAAAAGGAACTTCAATATGTAAAAAGTCTTTGTGAATGATCTTTCCTTTGATCTGAGGATAGGTTAATTCGAGGTAGACCACTTTTTCGTCGTCCAATTCCACCGCCTTGAAATCTATGTCCTTGAGGGGCAATAAATACTTTGTCAGGGCACCTGCACCCGGACCCACTTCCAATAACTGGGTAAAGGGCTCAGTCTGTAAGGCATCAACAATTCTTTTAGAGATCGATTCATCTTTTAAGAAGTGTTGACCCAATGATTTCTTTAAACGATATTCCATTGTCACAAAATTAAGTTTTTTAAGCTAGCTAGGCCCAAAGCCCTGCGAATAAGCCGAATGCCTTTGGCATACTAACCACATGCGGTTAATAATCCGTATTTTTACCCTATAAATTTTTTGAATGAGCAATGAATTGCAAAAGCCAATTATAGGTTTTACCTGTGGCGATCTGAATGGAATTGGTATTGAGTTGATCATAAAAGCCCTGGCCGATCATCGGATCTTGGAAATTTGTACCCCGGTTGTTTTTGCAAGCAATAAGTGTATCAATTTCTATAGAAAGACCTTACCTGAAATTAATTTCAGTTATACAAGCGTAAAAGAACTGCAACGTTTAAACCCCAAGCAGGTGAATATTTTCAACTGTTGGGAAGAAGAAGTAGCTATCAATCCCGGTCAATTAAACGAAATAGGTGGTAAATATGCCCTTGAATCTTTAACACAAGCCACTCAGGCATTGAAGGATGGGTTGATCAATGGTTTGGTTACTGCACCCATTCACAAAAAAAATATTCAAAGCGAAGCCTTTCAATACACAGGACATACACCCTATTTCAAAGACTTCTTTGGCGTATCTGATGTTGTGATGTTGATGGTGGCAGAAAATATGCGCATTGGTTTGGTTACAGAACATGTGAGTGTAGCTGATGTTGCAAAACACATTACAAAAGAAAGCATCATTCAAAAATTAAAGATCATCCACGCAAGTCTTCAAAAAGATTTTGGAATAGATAAACCTAGAATTGCAGTACTCGGATTAAATCCACATTCAGGTGATGAAGGATTGATTGGTGCAGAAGAAGAAAATATCATCAAGCCTGCAGTGAAAGAAGCCAGGAACAGTATGTTGGTTTTCGGACCATATAGTTCTGATGCATTCTTTGCACGCGGACAGTATGAAAAATTTGATGCGGTTTTGGCAATGTATCACGACCAAGGTTTGATCCCTTTCAAATCTTTAGCAATTGGCGAAGGAGTAAATTATACAGCTGGCTTACCAGTCATTAGAACCAGTCCAGATCACGGTACCGCTTTTGATATTGCAGGTAAGGATAAAGCTGATGCAAATAGTTTTATTGTAGCAACATTTGTGGCATGCGATATTTATCGGATGCGCAATGGTTACAAAGAAATGCGCAGCAACCCACTCAGAAAAATGAGTGCACGTATATTAGCCAATGCTGTTGATGAACGTATCGAAGAAAACGAAGGATAAAATGTAACCCATGTTTGAGATCTCTAATAAAATACTTACAGTGCAAATCAGTGCAGCTGGGGCTGAACTGCAAAGCATTATCAATAAAGACAATTCGCTGGAATATATGTGGAGTGGAGATCCTGCATTCTGGGGTAAGAAGAGTCCGGTTTTATTTCCAATAGTTGGAGGATTGAAAAATGGATCTTATCAGCATCAAGGTATTACTTATCAATTAGGCCGTCACGGCTTTGCACGTGAAAGAGTATTTACTGTGCGTAGCCACTCAACAGAAAGTATTCGTTTTAGTTTGGTATCTGATGAAACTACTAAAGAAGTGTATCCTTTCGATTTTGTATTTTCTATTGAATATAGTTTGATCAATAATCGATTAATGGTAACCTATACCGTTGAAAATATTGGTGATGAAACACTTTTGTTTTCAGTAGGGGCTCATCCAGCATTTAAAGTTCCTATAGTTGATGGTACATATTATGAAGATTATCGGTTGGTATTCAGCGCGAATGAGACAGCGGGGATTTATCCTTTATCAGTTGATGGATTGATTGAAAAATATACAGAACCCCTTTTAAATAATAGCAATAGCATTCCTTTAACCAAAGCCTTATTTGCAAAAGATGCGCTGGTATTTAAAGAATTGAAATCAGATTTTATTGGCATTCTCAATCATAAAAATCAGCACGGATTAAAATTGCACTATACTAATTTTCCATTCATGGGAATCTGGGCAGCTAAGAATGCTGATTTTGTTTGTATTGAGCCCTGGTGTGGTATTGCAGACAGCGTAGATGCTTCTGGAGAGCTTACAGAAAAAGAAGGAATCAATCAATTAGCGCCTGCTGAAATTTTTGAAAGGTCTTGGACTGTTGAAGTTTTCTAAATTTTATTTCACAAAAATTGCATCAGCAATTCCTTTGTTAATGATATAGTTTGAATAGGTAATCTCTACCCTTCCTTTTTTATTTTTCAATTTTTGTGCTTCGGTGAGCGCTTTTTCATTATCGTCAAATTCTAGCGTAATTCCTTTAGGCAGTTTATAGTCTTTGGTATTAAAACTAAAGATCACTTTTTCAGGCAATCCGAATTTTGCAAACGCTCCATAGTTCATCTCCATTTCGTAAGTGCCATTTTCCTTAGTTGTTGTAATAGCTTTGCGTACTAATAAATTGGGTTCATCAATATACAAAGTGGTTAAGACGATTTCGCTTGCTTCGTTGATCGGCAATAGTTTTACAACTTTACAAGTAGCCCCGTTAACATTTGATTCGCCTGCAGCTAGTGCCACAAAATCGTTCGTAGCAATAATGCTGCTCATGTTTACAGACACCCCGCCCTTGGGCAACAGAGAGATTCCGCCTTCTTTTTTCAGGCGAAATTTATTGGGTTTCTTGAAATAAATTTTCACTTTCCCAACAGGCGCTTTGATAAAGCTAACATCGGTTTTCATATTACCATCCGCTTCATAATCGTTTACTTGATCAAGCTTGGCTTTTACTTTCATCACTAAACCAGTCATGTCTTGCCCTTGTACCAAAAGGGTTAATTGAAATGCGAATACAAACAGAAATATCTTGTACATGTTGCTACTTTAATAGTAATTAGCTGAGTATGTCTTTTTTATTGAAGATGAAGATGGCAGCGCCAACAAAACCTACAATATGTAATAATAATACTAAGGCAGAAGTGATGATCCGCTGCGGATTCTGAATACTTCCAATGATGGCTTCGTTCGCATCATTCACTTTCAGATCAAAGAACTCTTTCCAACTGATCAAATGGGTGGTAAATAAATAAGGTTTGAGTGCATTGAATATGGGAATATTCAATGTGCTCAATATGGTAAAGAACACAATAATGCTCATTGTTGCCACGATTGGTCCAATACTGTTTTCAGCAAAGATCGATAAGAAAAATCCTAGTGATGCAACTGTTACCATTGCTAATGCAGCAAATACAAATGCACCTGCATAACGCCAGAACACATCGTTTTGACTGATTAGTACCACATAACTACTCTTCATTAAAAACATATCACCCACACCAAAGATCCACATGCTCACAAACAAAGCAAGGATTGCCAACCAGATCAAAAGCATGATCGTATAAACTGTTGCTGCCAAAAATTTAGCCAGCAATAATTCTGTTCTGCTATAAGGTTTAGATAAAAGCAATCGCAAGGTTCCCATATTGGCTTCTCCTGAAATCATATCTGCCGCGATCAACGCTACTAACAGTGGCACATGCACCAATAATAATTGCAGCATGATATAACAGATCAGGTATCCGTTAATGATATTGCCATCAATTTCCATGGTACCGCCTACGTCTTTCATTAAAAAATCTGCATAGGTTTTCCCATCAATCTTTAACCCAAATTGGATGATCAGGATCAATGAAGCAATAGCCCCGAACGCAATATAGGTTCTGGGTCTGCGAAATATTTTATAGAGCTCAATTTGAATAAGTGTCAACATGTTGATTGCCTGATGTTACTTGTAAAAAATAATCTTCCAAGGAATGCCTTGGCTGAAGTGACAATAATTGGATCTGCATATTTGCAAGATCCGTATGCAAGGCAGGGATTTCTCTTCGATCCAATTTAATTACAATGGTATTATTACGCTGACCCTGCACTTTATCAGCCCAGGGACTCAGCTTCAATTGTTGCGCTGCAAATGCATTGTCCATTGTTTGTAGCTCAACAATTGTTTGAGAAGGATCAAGCAATTCGGAAGCATTACCTTCTACCAATTTCTGACCTTTATCGATAATCAATACTCGTGTAGCAATCTGTTCAATTTCGCTTAGTAAATGCGAAGAAACAATAATGGTTTTATTGGATTCGCGGCTTAGGTGTAAAATCAGGTTTCTGATATCTGCTATTCCCTGAGGATCTAAGCCGTTGGTGGGTTCGTCTAAAATAATGAGTTGTGGGTTATGAACTAGCGCGATACCAATGCCTAATCTTTGTTTCATCCCTTGAGAAAAAGTCTTCACTTTATCTTCCGCTCTTTGTGCAAGCCCCACCATTTCTAATTGATCCATCAACTGTTTACGAGTTGGTTTGATCCCACTTAAGCGAGCAAATAATTGCAGGTTATCATAAGCAGAAAGGTATTTGTATACATCAGGCTTTTCAATCACTGCTCCAATATTGCGTAAGATCTCTCTGCGATTTTTGGCCAAGTCCATCCCGAAGATCTCGATATGTCCGGCTGTTGGTTCAATGAGTGTAAGCATCATCCGAATGCTGGTGCTTTTGCCCGCTCCATTTTGTCCGAGAAATCCATACACATCCCCTTCGTTCACTGAAAAGGATAAATGGTTAACGGCTAAGAGGTTTTTAAACTGTTTTGTGAGGTCTGTTACCTTAACGATTTGTTGCATCTCCATATATAACCCCAAAAATAAAGAAGTGGTTCATTGGCGTGTAATATTTTATTTAAGCATTCTAACTTAATTGGGCAAAAATCTTATCCAATGTTACTTTATTTAGAGCTTGCTAATGATAGTAAGAATAACTCCAATAATCATATAACTCACTATAAACATACAACCTCTATAAATCAAGCCCTTTTTGGTGTACCCAGATTTTGAGAACAATTGGTAGAAAAACCATATCGAATATGCATAACTAAGAACAACTACAAAGAAATAATAGATATAAGTGAGGCCTTTAATATTTGTATAATAAATAGTGATGATAGTAAAAATTAGCCCAATCATCATTTCAGCAGCGGTTTTATAGGAATTAGCCACCAAGTGTTCGGTAAAATTCAGCTTTGCTTTTCGAAACCAAAAAAGGCTAAAAACAGAGTTGAGTGGGATCATAATTACAAGTGTAAGCCTTGGGTATTCGGTTGTTAATTTATCCAAAGCACTCATTGTTGCTTTGCTTGACTCTGGCATTAAATCGGTAATATGAATGTGGGTATAGTGGGTTAAAAAACTTGAAATGGCAAGTAATAGGATCAGCAGTGAAACAAAAGGGAATATATTAATCCTTTTCCCTTCAATAAATTCCCTTACAGAATGTCCAGGTCTTGTGAAGAGTTCTTTAATTGTAAACAAAATGCCCTTGTCAATGTGCCAAATGCCATGAATGATATCATGCTCAATAAAGTGATTGAGAGAATAGCGATGTGTAGTTGATTTTTGTCCACAGTTTTGGCAATAATTGTCGCTTACTTGATAATCGCAGTTTAAGCAATGATGTTCCATTTAGCTTATTTGATTTAGTTTTCTTTTCTAGATTTTATTTTTGTTTTACTACAAGTTGTTTCTAGAATTAATTTCTTCTTTGATTTTCTTTATTGTTTTAAAGTGTGATACTACAATTGGCAGAAATGCAAAAGGTAATATGATTATAATTGAAAACTTTTTTTCATAAAGCATCTGTACTATTCCAATAACAAATGATGCACTTAGCACTCCACTAAGCACCCCTATTAAGAACGATGTTTGTTTCTTTTCTTTGAGTAGTTGTTCAATACTTAATTCGGCTAAATTTTTATTTTTCATTTGA
>CAIYAG010000439.1 GCA_903924075.1 uncultured Bacteroidota bacterium
ATGGCAAAATGCAATAATTCAAAAACCAGATTTCTTAAAGCATCATATTTATGAACATATTCAGAATTGATCTCTTCAAAAATTCTTTCAAAAATTGCGGCCACATGAGAAACCTGTTCATCATTTAATTCAAAGAGGTGTGTTCCATTGGGTTGAAAAACGGAATACTGCCCCAGGTTGCCAAACTGATGAAAAAAGTGTTGATTGAAGATACAAAATGCCCCTTCTCGAATATTATCTAAATGCTCCCACTTGTAAGGGATTTGAGGGTTTGAAAAAGAAATGGCTTGTTTTTGAACTTCGATCACTTTATCGGCATAATACACTTTACTATTCCCTTTCACCAACATGATCTTATAGAAATCGCGCCTTTTGTATGGTACGGGTTGTGCTTTATCACCTACAAAAGGCTCCAATCTAAATACGTTGAAATGCCCAATTTCATTTTTCAGATTTTCAGGCATCCAGTCGAATTTTCTTTTATAAAAATCCTCGATGGTTTCAACTTTATTCATACTAGTAAGTTACAAAATTCAAATAGTAGTTGATTAAAAAATCTTCCCTTTTACTTATGTATAAAGTTATTGTTGAAAGCATAGTTCAGACTAAGATTCCAGACAAAGTTGTTACTTACAATTGTTGATTGGATCTTCTGATTAAAAATTGCTGATACATAAATGGGAAATTTTGTTTTATTAAGCGACACTGTTGCGCTTGCATAATAACCATTCAAATTGTCCATCTGTAAATAATACACCTGCGGTTTAAGGCCTACAAAAAATGCTTTTGTCAGCGGTATATTGGTGATATTCGAATTCAGGGTAAGAAAGTGTGTGTTTTTAGTGGTACCTGCATCAAGGCCATGAGAAAATAAATAGTATAACCCAACGCTAATATGTTTATTTATTATATAGTTAGGTACCAATTCTCCAGCCCAATATCTTTTAACCTGAATGATTTCGTAAGTAGTGCCATTGATCGTGGCTGATGGTGTATTATAAGAAAGACCCAAATGTGTTCCAGCCGTAAATTTGAATCGATCTGTGTTTGTTACTTTATATCGGCCCCACAAAAGGATCGACCAGGGTTTCCCTTCTAATGAGAATCTGAATTCGGGATCAAAGCTTAAACGTTTATCTCCCATCGATAAATTAATGATTGTAGCGGGTTTGCCTAATGAGAATGTAGGAATAAACGATATGCCATTATTTGTAATTAAAGCGGTACCTGAAAAATGGTAGACTTTTTTTGTACTGTCGCTTGTTTGAGCAAACGATATCTGTGAAAGAGTAACTATTAAAAGTGTAAAGATAAATTGATATCTATTTTTCTTGCTAACAGCATTCATTGTTCTTTATATTAATTATACAAAAGAACAATAGTTTAAAATTTCGTGCTAACACAATTCAAAGTGATTATTACAATTTTCAAACAATTGTAATAATCACTTTTGATATTTTATAGGTGCTCCTTCACAAAAGCAAGACAGTAATTTTTTATTAATTCACGTACTCTCGCGAATTCTCTTTTAACTTCTTCCTCTGTGCCAGTTGCCTTTGCCGGGTCAGGAAAATTGTAATGAAATTTCTCGGCTCTGCTAGGGAAATACGGACATCTTTCCTTTGCATTATCACAAACTGTGATCACATAATCGAAATCAATGCCTTGATATTCCAACACATTATTCGAAGTATGGTTTGAGATATCAATCCCATCTTCTTTCATGGTAGCGATAGCTTTTGGATTAACGCCATGCGTTTCAACGCCAGCGCTATACACTTCTGCTTTATCTCCTGCAAATTTTTGCAAATATCCGTGTGCGATCTGACTGCGGCAGCTATTGCCAGTACATAGTACGAGTACTTTTTTCATATTTTATTTTTGCTTGTGATTCTTTTATTAGCAGCAACCAGATCCAGGTGTGCAGCAAGCTTTTTTCTCTTCTAATGGTTTTTGAGCAAACACGGTGATGCTGAAAATACCAGTTACACCAGATTTAAGTAATTCTATTTTTTCAGGTGTTAAATAGCGACTCAAAATATCATCTGGAATGGTAATTGGTTTTTCTTTTTGAATCACCACATTTTCGAACCCATTTGTATTGATCAGTTCAAGGTAAACGTCTTTTTGTATCGCACCGGACACGCATCCAGCATACATTTCAGCGTCTTTGCGTAAACCATCTGGTAAAACGCCAGTAATTACTACATCGCTAATACTGAAATGGCCACCTGGTTTTAATACTCTATAAATTTCTTTGAAAACACCATCCTTATTTGGAACCAAGTTCAACACACAATTACTCACAATAACATCTGCAACATTGGAAGTGATAGGCATATGTTCAATATCGCCTTGTCTGAATTCCACATTATTAAAACCACGTACTTCTGCGTTGGTCCTTGCTCTATCGATCATGGCAGTTGTAAAGTCGATTCCAATTACTTTACCAGTTTCACCAGTTTCGTGGCGAGCAATAAAGCAATCATTGCCAGCGCCGCTTCCTAGATCCACTACCACATCGCCTTTCTTAATCTTAGCAAATTGGGTAGGTAGGCCACATCCTAAACCTAGATCTGCATCAGCGTTATAGCCTTTCAAGTTGGTATAGTCATCGCTCATGATATTATATACCTCCGTTGAGCACCCACCTGCTCCACAGCAGGATGACATATTGGTTTCTTTGTCTTGTAAAACAATTTCGCTGTACTTCTGTCTTACTATTTCTTTTAATTGTTCGTCTGTTTGCATAACATGTATTTTAAATGGTTTATACTATCGTAATATGACGATGAATAAGTTCAAAAAAAATCAACAGCACTTTGATTTTGTATTCAACAGTGTTTGAAAAAGTTCGCCCATCTGAGACATCGCTTTTTTCCAAACCTTTTCATCAATACAGTAACATACAGAAGCACCATCGATATCGCCCTTGATCAAACCCGCTTCTTTCAACTTTATCAAGTGTTGCGAAACGGTACTTTGAGATAAAGGCAATTCATCCACAATATCACCACAGATGCAGGCCTGCTTTTTTACCAATAGGTTTAATATGGCAATTCGGGCAGGATGTGATAAGGCCTTAGCATAATTTGCCAATGCGATCTCTTTTTCTGTATACTCTGTTGTTTTACTGGCTCCCATATTCATCGTAAAAATACGATGAATAGTCAAATCACCAAATTATTTTTTTTCGGTAAGGCAGAATAAAAAAAACGCCATCTTTTTTGATGGCGTTTTTGCTTAATAAAAATGATTGGGATTAATTTGATCCGTCTGCTTTTGCTCTATCAATTGCATACTGACCTACACTGGCACCAACAGTTAAACCTACAGTACAGTCAGATTTATAATGCAAGCCACCAACTAATCTCGACTTTGATGCATCATTTGCCATCTGCGTATAAGCAGCTGCTCTTTCAGGATTTAGATAACCCAGAATGGTAGAAGCTGCACCACTAAATGTGCTATGTCCAGAAATATAAGATGGGAAGTTGGGTAAGCCTGTCAATGTTTTGATTGCAGGATTTAGTTGTGAAGGCCTTGGATTATAATAAGTATATTTTGTATTCCAACAAACAATCGCTGCGTCCATTAAACTCATATTTAGTAGTGCCATATTTCTAGCCCATCTTACTTCACTATAGTTTTTAGGAATAAAATCTTCCGATGCAATGGCATTCCAATGACCAGGAGGTGTGTAGGTTCCCACTCCATCGCCCCAGAATAAAACCAATTGTTTATTTTCTAATGTTGGGTTATTGGTATAGCTATATACCTCATCTGTTTCTTGTTTCATCTGACTACTTGAGGTAGAAGGTGGCGGCGGTGGTACCAATGCTTTTACTGTAGTAGTATCAAATAAGAAAGGAATTACTTTCCCAAAAAAGGGTAACATACCCGGGCGTTTTGGATTATCCTGACTGATCCATGGAATTTCTCCCTTTGCTGCAGTAGAGGTTTCAAAGTTTGCCCAATCAGCTGGTGTACCTACTGCTTTACCAGCATTGTCTGCTCTAGCACGTGCAATAAATACTTGTGCAATTTGGCGACCTAAAGCCTCACCAGCAACCAAATCACTTCTTGTTGCAGCACCAGACATAATCGCTGCATTTTCATGATCGATGGCCTTCATTTGAATGGCGGCAATTTCTGTAGGAAATAAAAGCTTCATCATCTCTGCAGTAACACCTGCAAGAACAGCCGCTTCTGATGGATAGGAAGGGAGCGAAGTTGTTGGAACTTTTGCAATGATCGCTGCGTCTGTTGTATAGGGTGCAGGACGGTTGTATAATTTTTTATAATACCAACATGCAACCAATGCATCATACTGTGCAGCTGAAATATATGCATAGGCCCTTGCTGCATAAGGTGGATTTGCAAATGGAAACAATGGATAAGCAAATGGATTTGTAGAACTTGGAATTGGATAAGTGCCATCTGGATTTTGATAAGGCGGCAAATTATATTTTGCAACCAATTCACGCATGAGCTCATTCCATCTTAATACACCACCAGCGGCCCAGTAATTAATATTAGCTTCCTGATCTGATGTAAGGGACTTTTGTAATCCCTTGATCTCATTTAGTTCTGCAACATAATTCACATTAGTAACAGCAAGTGGTGTTGCAACAGCAAATGTATCTGGTCTTTTTAATAAAACAGTTTTCCAACTACCTGCATTAATATCAATGCTTAGTGGATTCAAAGCTGGTAAATTATCAGTTCTACCTGTAACTTTCTTAGAGCAATATACTAGCGTTACAAAAGAAAGGGCGAATAATATTTTTATAGATAAATTTTTCATTTTAATTTTTTTGAGTTGAAGAATTGTTGGCTAGATTACTTTTTCTGTTTTTTAGAAAAATCTAAAACGTAGAAAAATCCTCCATAAAAGCCGGTTGACTGACCAACATTTCTACCTGCAATAACATGATTCACTCCACCCACCAATGCAAGCTCGCTTAAGTTTGGAATCACGTATTTGAAATTAGCTGCAATGGTAGTTGCATTCATTCTATTGCTTGGGAAGGGCATATTGTTTTTGGTGATATCAAATCCCCCCAAGGTTTTCATATCAGTTAAAATTGCTTCTGCAATTAATCTGCTACTTCTAAAACCGGTTCTTACACTTACTGTATTTACATCTGGCATCGCAACTTCATTTGTCAAAAACAAACTTGTTGTATAATAACTATTTCTTTCAAGTTTCGTATTTCCTCGAATGGTATAGGTCTCAGATCCAGTAATGAAAAAATGTCCTAATTGATAATCTATTAATAATCTACCAGAAACAGTACTACTTTTTAATCCTATTGATAAGGGTAAATAGTCAACGATATAATCTGTCATTGGTAACGACGCTCCTCCCAATAAATACAATGAAAAAGTCCCTTTCTTTAAAGACTTCTCAATCGGCATCCATTTTACCCAAGCAGAAAAATCTTGGATTCCTGAAGCTGGATGTAATACACCCATGCTAGCTTTCGTTGAAACATAAGGGGCACTAAATAGTATGTTTAAATTGTTCTTAATGCCATAATTACCCATAACACTTAATTCATTAGTAGTTATGGTGCCAATATTTAAATTGTCTCTTAGATTGGTACCTTCCCAGTATTTATTCCAATTGCTGGTACTATAAGTAAGGCCTGTACAGAATAAATTTTTATTCATCATAATCGCATCCTGGTCGGTTTGCGCAAATGATGCAGTGTAAGAAAACAAAGCACCCATTATTATTAGGATGCGTTTATAAGATATGATTTGGTTCATTTCAATTAGTTGAGGTTATAAGATTTTAGATGCTATTGTGTTAAACGAATAACACGTGCATACGCAGAAAGCTGTTCAATATTCTTTTCAGAATATTACATCTTGTAAAAAGTAAATTAAATCTTAGCCTCGGGTGGTTGGTCTAAACAGTGCAAGAAATCAAAACTGCTATCAATGATATGATATGAATCATGTGTGAGCTTTGATGTGTAGATCTGATTATAAATATCAAAATGATGTTCTATCGTAAAATCTGAAAGAGTAATCTTAACAATTTGATTGGAAGGCGACTTTTTTGTTTGGGTGGAAGCAGTGTTATCAATCAACTGTTTTGCAAAATCGTTCTGCGAATTTTTAATGGACGAGTTTACGATATTGGGGATACATAATACTTCAAGTGAATCATTATAGAAGCGTTTTTTTACATATTGATAGTTAACACCGTTAATATCAATATTACCATTCATGGTTTCAAATTCTTTTGAATTTGAATGGTAAGGCAAACTCGATTGAAACTTAAAACTGATCAAATCTGCATCTGAATAATTGTTTTGATCTAATAAGGTTTGCAAGTCCTGAGTTGCTTTCAATTCAAAATAATTCGCCACGAATTTATATCCAACCATGTTGAACATCAATACAAGCAATAATGATATGGCAATCAGTTTCTTCAATTATTCCAATGACGGTTTTTCACAGTCAAGGATTGAAAATAGAGAAAATAATATCCATTAAAAGTAGGTTAAGCAAAATTTAAGGAAGCAGATTTTGTTGGAGCGCTACATAAAAAGCAAAAAGGTCATAGTTTACACTATAACCTTTTTAAAATCTGCACTTTATAAATGTTGATTTAGTAATTCTTTTTTGAAAGGTTGGCTACGCTTGTTTTTAAACTTTCAAACATATCGCCCTTACTCGTATCCTGCTCTACAAACCAATGTTTCAGACCCGCTTTTTTTCTAGCTGCGAAAATTCGATCAAAGTTGATCACACCATTACCAATCTCAGTGATCTCTCCTGCACCAGCAGACATATCCTTGACATGCCATAGCTCAAAGCGACCAGGATATTTTTCAAAATATTTTACTGGGTCTTGTCCCGCTTTTGAGATCCAATAAAGATCCAGTTCCATTTTCACTAGATCGCTAGAAGTTTTAGTAAGTAAATGGTCATATACCAATGTGTCTTCAAATTTTTGAAATTCGAAATCGTGGTTGTGATATGCCATTTGAATGCCAGCAGATTTTGTAACGGTGCCAGACTTGTCTAATAATTCTGGAAGCGCTTTATAATTTTCTGTTGTACGTTCGTTTGGAAATAAGTATGAGCAAGCCATATACTTTGCACCTATAAAATGAAGGTCTTCTACCGCTTTGTCCCAGCCATCTGTCAAAGTACCTTTTCCCTTCATGGCAAAACCGGTAGTATGGTGTGAACTGAAAACCGAAATGCCTGTTTTATTTAGAATTGATTTGAATTCAGTTGGCGTTTTTCCAAAGAAAGTACCATTGTAACCAAAGAGTTCAATATTGTCAAATCCAAGTGCGGCAAGTCTTTCCAGTGCCCCTTCCAGGTTTTTCGAAACTGCGTCTCTCACTGTATAGAGTTGAACTCCTAGTGATTTTTTCTTCGTGTAATCTGCCATAAGTTGATTGGTGTATAAGCCAGCAGTTGCTAATGAAATGCTTTGTAAAAAATGTCTTCTTTTCATATGGTTAATTTGATGGTAAAACAATCGCGGGTATCAAATTAAACAATTATTGCGTCATACTGACACAATACAACAACTATTTTTTACGCAGCTTAATGACTTTTATACATCAATGCTTCCCAAGGTTCTAACTCTAAAGTAGTAGAACTTAAAGTAGTTTTTTCCAAAGACTGATTGGCGATCACCAGTTTGTAATTTTTGAATTTTGCATCTAAATCGAATGCAACCTTTTGTCCAGACATATTTAGCACAACCAGGTATTCGTTATTTTTTCCGGTTCTTGTAAATGCAAATACCGCATTATGATCAGGCGCCAGATCTTTATAACTGCCATATATAAGATCATTATTTCCCTTTCTAATAGCTAATAATTGTTTGTAAAAATTAAATACCGAATTTGGGTTCTCTAGTTCATTCTGAACATTGATCTCTTTGTAATTAGGGTTAACCGCTAGCCAACTTTTATCACCCGTTGTAAAACCAGCCTGTTTATCCGCACTCCACTGCATAGGCGTTCTTGCATGATCTCTTCCCGATTTATTCAATTCAGCTAAATATTTTTCTGCAGTAACCCCACTTGCAAGTACCTGTTTGTAATTCCCTTTGATCTCAACATCATCGAATTGTGAAAAAGAAGTAAAAGGATAATTGGTCATTCCAATTTCATCTCCCTGATATAAAAATGCAGTTCCCCTTTGCATGAGGATCAGCATTGCTAAAAGCTTTGCAGACTGAACCCTGAATGCAGGTGAGTCATCACCAAATTTACTAACGGTTCTTGGGTTATCATGATTTGAAAGAAACACAGTTGGCCAATGATATTGATCAAGATCACTTTGTATAGTGAATAATTTTTTCCATTCTGGAAGCGTCCATTTATTCTGATACCAGTTATTTCGACCAACTCTAGCCACATCGAAAGAAAAAGCGAGGTTGATTTCTTTTCTTCTTTCATCCGTTAACAAATTTGTTTTTTCTGGTGTTCCTCCAAATACTTCACCTACAGTCATTGCATCATATTTTGACAATACCTTACTATTCATTTCTTTTAAATATTCATGTAACCTTGGACCGAATGCATACATAAATTCTGGATGCTGAATTGTAATAGAATCAAAATCAGGAAATTGTTGATTTTTTGAGATCAACGGAATCACATCCATTCTAAAACCATCCACACCCTTGTCCAACCAAAATTTCATGATTGAATACACTTCTTCACGGAGCTTGGGATTCTCCCAATTTAGATCGGGTTGTTTTTTGGCAAAATAGTGTAGATAGTATTCGCCATCTGGTCCGGCTTTTTCCCAAGCTGGGCCACCAAAGAAGGAGGGCCAATTGCTTGGAGCATGACCATCTTTGCCTTGGCGCCAGATATAATAATCTCTATAAGGGCTCCGTTTTGAAGATTTGCTTTCCTGAAACCATTTATGTTCATCACTTGAGTGATTAACTACTAGATCGATAATTAATTTGATATTTCGCTTTTTTAGCCCAGCTAGCATTTCATCAAAATCTTTCATCGTTCCAAACTCAGCCATTACTTTTTCATAGTCCCTGATATCATAACCATTATCAGCATTGGGTGAATCGAAGTGTGGACTAAGCCATACAATATCAACACCAAGGGTTTTTAAATAATCTAATTTTGATGTAATGCCCTTTAAATCGCCAATGCCATCACCATCAGAGTCTTTAAAAGAGCGCGGATAGATCTGGTAAACGACTTGTTCTTTCCACCACTTTTTTTGGTTTGTAACGGACTGTGCAAAATTTACTTTGGCAGAGAAAACGGTAACTGCAAATGTGATTGCAAGCAACTTAGTATTCATACAATAGGATTGAGCAATAAATGAAGTGCTACTAAGTTAAATCATAAAATCTAGGCTGCCGAAATCTTAAAAACCCGCAAACCTTTGCTGTGCGTAATTCTTAAATATTAGTTTCAAATGAGGGTATCAAATTATTATAGGGTACTAATCATTTCAACATCTTCTTCTTCTACAAGAATTTTACTCGCATTATTGATAACCCTTCTTTTGCCGAAGCCATATAAGCATGAAGCCGAAATAGAACAGGTTGCCATCACTGCTGTCATAGGAATAGCAGTGCCATTTTGCAAAACACTTACCATGGCAGACATGAATGCGCCAACACTCATTTGAATAAAACCCATGAGCGCAGAGGCACTCCCTGCATTTTGTGCAAATGGCGCCATGGATAGTGCAGATGCATTTGGGAAAATAAATCCCTGGCAACAAAGGAAAAGCATGATCAAGAGAATGGTAAAGTATAGTTGATGCATTCCTAGGATGGCTGTTGCTGCCAGGATAATGCCAATCGTATTTTGAAAATAGAGTGCTGCTTTTATGATTTGTTCAGAACGATATTTTTTTAGGAGCATATTATTTAGCTGGCTAGCACTAATTAATCCTCCTGCAATTACTGCAAAGATCCAACCATAATATTTTTCACTCACACCATATATTACCATGAATACATAAGGCGATCCGCTGATATACGAATACAAGCCAGCATAGGCGATGGCGCCAGTGAAAGTGTAAATGGCGAACTGTGGATTTTTGATAATGGAGAGATAGCTTGAAGCAATTGCTGAAGGACGAAGCGAAAAATTGGAATCAGGTTTTTTACTTTCAGGAAGCAAGAAATAAACAGCAATCAAAATAATGGTGATCACAATGATCAGCATTCCAAAAATATACCTCCAGCCTAAATAGGCAGTAATATAACCTCCAAGCGTTGGTGCAATAATGGGCGATACAGCTACTACGAGCATCAGTGTTGAAAATACTTTGGCATTATCTTTTACTTCAAATAGATCTCGCACCATTGCTCTTGCGGCTACCATTCCAACACATCCACCTAATGCTTGAAAGAGTCTGAAAAGTATGAGGCCGTTTACAGATAGAGTAGTTGCACAACCAATTGCGGCAATTGCATAAATGATCAATCCAAAGTAGAGTGGCTTTTTTCTCCCGAATCTTTCTAAGAGGGGTCCATATATTAATTGACCTACAGAGATTCCGATAAAAAAAGAAGAAAGCGATAGCATTACAGAGGAAACAGAAGTATTTAAGCCCTTAGCAATATCTGGGAATGCAGGTAGATACATATCTATCGATAATGGACCGATAGCAGTTAATAAACCTAGAATCAATATTAAATAGATCTGATTTTGTTCTTTTTTTTGTTGCGTCATGATGCTAAATAGACAACTAAGTTAAAGTCATCTTTTTACATAACGTACACTCTTAGGATGGAAAAACTCCCAGGAATGCAAAAATTCTTGATAGCAATCAATCCTTTGCAATGATTCACCCTTTAATTTTCCATCAACACATAAGCCATCATAATTCCAGAGAGATTTTGTATTCTGGTCAAGGATTGAGTCGCCTTTCTTTTCAAATAATAAGGTCTCTTTGTGAAGGCTTCTGTTAAATGCATGAAAAGAAGCTGTATCATTTTCTAATAATAGTAGGATAGGAAGTTCAGGAATAGAGTCCTGAATGATTCTTTCTTTTACAAGGAAGTTCCAATCATAAGTTTTTGCATCCAGATTGTTTTGAATACCCAAGACCCATGATTTTTCTTTCCACGATAATGAATCTCGTTTGGTTAAACCACTTTTTGATTTCCCTTTATCATAAGCATCCATTTTTTCGAAATTTTCTTTAAACTTTTCATCGGGTTGTAATACCAATGAGCCAGGATGCTGCCTTAACCAAACACTGAGGCTTACTTGTTCTGATTTTATTTCTGTTAACTGATATCCTTTCAGAGGGCCAGCAATACATTCTCCTGTTGATTGCCTCCACCAGCTCTTGGTAGTTGCATCTTCAAACATAGCGTTATAATGATCCATACCTACCAAACGAAATGTTTCTGTTTTGCCATTTACAATGGGGCTATAAACCCGGCCGGTTCTGCAAACTGTACAGTAAGTAACCATGATTGGTGTTTGATTGATCGTGTCTCGAACTTGATGATGGTACCCGATCAACTGAATGGGATAGGCTTTTGAAACACCATTTAACGCAACTCCAATGATCAATTTGTGTGATGGTATTTTATTTTTAGTGGCATCAAAAAGATCTGTTTTAGTGGGCTGATAAAACATTTTATCTGCTTCCATCATAAACGTAAATACATAAAAGATTGAAGCGTATAAAATGGAGAGCATAATTACTATGATCTTTTCCTTGTTTTTTCCCTTGCTGAGAATATTGAAAAGCGGATATGCAATAAGTAAATAACCAATCAGTCGAATAATGTTTTTATTAGAGCCTAAAAAATAAGCTAGTTCGATACTATTTGTTCTTTGGCTGCCAGGCATAGGCATGATCAAATAAACGCGTAAACATTCAAAAATGATCAAGCATGCAAAGCCAATAAAAAGAATTACTTTCTTCATTGTTTAAAATTTATGTAAGCCCTTTCAATATTAATGATCAAAACTAACCACTCTTGATATTTTCCAATCTCCATTTACATTCTTCCAGATCATTAAGAATCTAAATGTTCCGATCTCTAATTTTCCATTTTCCATATGTTTGAATCTGTGCTTGCCTATTTCAATGGCTCCGAAATCCTTGATAGGAATCACTTCTAAAGTACCATACACCAATTCTCTAGAAAGCTTATTAGGGTTGTTAAAAATACTTTGGAAATTGGTGAAAACCGTTTCAAAGTTGATCAATCCACCATTATCTTGATACCATTCTAAATCAGTTGTAAAATAATTTTTCATTTTTGCCAGATCCTGATGATTGTAGGCATTGAATAATAAACTATCCAGTGCCTTTATCTTGTTGTATAAAGCTTTATCATTAACAACTACCTTTTGTTCATTGGTAAATTGATATTCATGTCTGTTGAACCATTCGTTAGTGCCTTTGAATTTAACATCCATTCGAATGATAAAGGAATTTCCTTCCAGTTTGTATTTGTGTCGAATAGTAGCTTCCCTTTTATCATTTCCATCTACATCATCGAACTCTGTGATTAAAGTAAAATCTCTTGAATTGTTTTTTACAAAGCTGATCACTTTTTCTCTGCCAAAATACTTCCCAGATCCTTTGGTATAAGTGGTATCTGTATTATTTGCTTTTGGTTCATTTGGATAGGTATAAGCCATAATATATCCTACTTTATTACCAGTATAGCTGATGTCAATTTCTGCAGGCATACTATATAAATTTGAACCAGAGTAATCTAAATAGGTTAATGTTCCTTTCCAATGCCCTACAGAACTTGAGAGTGTTGAAATTTGAAAATTGATACTTTTTGTTTGTGCAGCAACAGTGATCAACGCGAACACAAAAAATATCATAGTTAAGAGCTGTCTTCTAAAATGCATGTTTATTATTTTAAATTTTCAACAAATGAAAAGGGTAATGGTTTTACAGCAGTTAGGGTTATATGATTGAAATAAAGCTAACTAATTGGTAATTACTTATTTAATAACTGCTTTAATA
>CAIYAG010000440.1 GCA_903924075.1 uncultured Bacteroidota bacterium
CTTCTTTTCATTTCCAATTAAATGCAGAATTTGTTGCATTCCTTTTAAAAAAGAAATAGCATGTGTAACTGTATATCTGGTGATACTATAATCAGCACCATGTAAGACCTTATAAATAGAACTACTTACTAAATCTGGTTGTTTTGGATATGGATCAATAGCTGTTTCATAAAACTTCTCGATCATCATGATTGTGCCATTAGTGATCAAGTCCAAAGGCCATTTTTCTTGCACATGCATTAATGCCTGAATGGTTAACTGCGAATCAGTAATGGCAGCTACAGAATCTAGAGGGTTTGCAAGAATATATCTAAAATATTCTCTGCCGCCATTGGTTTGGGCAAAGTTAAAATGATGAAAAACAGATTGTTCTTCTTCGTGGTGAAAGATCGACAGGTCGGTTAGCGTGGTTTTATCTACTTGCATGTGTTAGATTAGCGTTCAAATTGCAGTCTCATTCCTTGCTTAGATTCATCGAACACCCCGTTTCCATAAACCAAGTGCCCGTTTACAAAAGTATTTGTGATGGTTGCAGGAAATACGAAACCTTCTAAAGGGCTCCAGCCGCATTTATACAGGATATTCGATTTAGCAACCTGGTTTGTATGATTCATATTTACCAGCACCAGATCAGCAAAATAACCTTCGCGGATATAACCTCTTTCCTTGATCTGAAAACAATCTGCAACGGCATGACTCATCTTCTCCACCACTTTTTCTAAGCTTATCTTTCCTTCATTTACATAGTGTAGCATCAGTGATACGGAGTGCTGAACTAGTGGAAGGCCAGCGTGTGCATGGGAATAGTCTTCTTGCTTTTCTGCCCATGTATGCGGGGCATGGTCTGTTGCAATGATATCTAACCTGTCATCTAATAAGGCCTCCCATAAAGCGGTTTTATTATGTGGTGCTTTAATGGCAGGGTTACATTTGATCTCATTTCCTAAACGCGCATAATCATCGCTTGTAAAATGCAGGTGATGCACACAAACTTCAGTAGTGATGCGTTTATCTTTTAAAGGAATCATATTGGTAAAAAGTTGCAATTCCTTTTCAGTACTGATATGCAGGATATGTAATCGGCTATTGAATTTTTTTGCTAATTGGATGGCTTTAAAAGAGCATTCAAAACAAGCTTCATCATTGCGAATGATGGGATGGTCTGATGGTTCTAATTTTTCTTTATCGGCGGTTAGTGCAGCAAGGTTGGCTTTAATGATACGTTCTTCCTCGCAGTGTGTGGCAATGAGTAATTCGGTGCCACCAAAAATTTGTTCGAGCAGCATGGGGTTATCAACCAATAGGTTTCCAGTGGAGGAGCCCATGAATATTTTTACACCGCAAACATCATTTTTCTTTTCATTGGTTTTTAAAACTTCTTCCAAGTTGTCGTTTGATGTACCCATGAAGAAAGAATAATTGGCTAGAGAGGTAGCTTTGCCGATGGCATATTTTGCTTCTAATAATTCTTGGGTAAAAACTGGAGGGTTTGTATTGGGCATTTCCATAAAACTGGTCACGCCGCCAGCCACTGCTGCTTTTGCTTCGGTATAGATATTGGCTTTATGCGTTAAGCCTGGCTCACGAAAATGAACCTGATCATCGATTGCACCGGGTATTAAAAATTGATTGCTTCCATCTATTTCCAAACAATTCTCGGGAAGTTGAATGGAAGCGGCAATTTTTTCAATACGGCCATTCTTGATTAGCAGATCGCCATAAAAGCGGGTGCCTTCATTCACGATACAGGTATTCTTGATGAGGTAGTTTTGCATGTCGTTCATTTCGATACTGCAATTTATCGAAACTTATCATCTGCGATCACGAAATGGGAAAAAGTTCTTCTGGAAAATTAATCTTCGAAGTGGATCGAAAATACGATCATCCTTGATTGGATCTTATCTAGGACATTTGAAAATTTCAGCGCTGGGTCAACCTGGTGCA
>CAIYAG010000441.1 GCA_903924075.1 uncultured Bacteroidota bacterium
ATAAAAAAGTATTTGAAAAGCTTCAGGATTTCACCAAGCGAATTAATTGGTTTGAACAGTATCGAAGAAAAAATAAAAAATTTTGGCCTAACGAAGAGAAGGCTGAAGAAGATAAGATCTTGATCTCTCTGATTCCGAAAGACAGACTCATTGCTTTATTACAAAGATTATTGAGCGAAACAGAATTTCTTTCACCTGGCGGTATTCGAGCATTATCGAAATACCACGAAGAAAACCCTTACAGTGTAAATATTGAGGGCACAGATTATTCGATCCAATATGATCCTGGTGATAGCACTTCCGACTTTTTTGGAGGGAATAGCAATTGGCGCGGACCTGTTTGGATGCCGATCAATTATTTGATCATTCAAAGCATTAAAAAGTTTGGAGAGTTCTATGATGAATCGCTCACAATCGATTACCCAACTGGTTCTGGTAATTTTATGTCTTTGACTGAGGTCTCCAATGAATTAACAAAAAGAGTGATCAGTTTATTTGAATTAGATGAGGCAAATTGCAGGCAATTAAATGCAGAGCAAAATTGGTTCTATTGTTTGCCGGAAAATAAAGACTTGGTATTATTTTATGAATATTTTCATGGAGATAGTGGTAGGGGATTGGGTGCTAGTCATCAGAGCGGATGGACTGCACTTGTTGCAGAATTGATCAATGAAGTTTCTCCAAAACACAAAAAACGCGCTCCCTTTGTTCCAGAAGAAGAGGATGAAGATTAGTTATTGAATCAATTATATGTTAACAAAACTTTCAACCAATGAGATCGTGGCATATTATGAATTGCAGCCACATCCTGAAGGTGGATTTTATCGAGAAACCTATCGCTCAACTGAATTGATAGATATGGACGCATTGCCTGCAAGATTCAATGGGAATAGAAATTTTTCAACAGCCATTTATTTTTTATTGGAAGCAGGAAATTTTTCTGCGTTTCATCGTATACAAAGTGATGAAACATGGCATTTTTATGCAGGTCAATCACTAAATATTTATGTGATTCATACCAATGGGGCATTAGAAATAATTCAGCTAGGATCAGTCATTGAAAAGGGGCAAACGTTCCAAGCAACAGTTCCTGCTGGATCATGGTTTGCTTCGAAACCAGCAGAAGAAACCATTTTTTCATTTGTAGGTTGTACCGTATCTCCAGGATTTGATTTTATGGATTTCGAGATGGCAGATGCCTCAGCACTAATTGCAAGCTATCCTCAACATAGCGCATTAATTGAAAAATTGTGTAGATCTTAAGCGATCATTTATTTTGCTCAATAGGAATTTCTTTTTTGTGAGGTTGCTCGGTCATGTGAATTACAAAATAACCTAAGATGCATAAAATAATGATCAGAATAACTGAAATTAATGTCCAATTCTGATCTTCTATATGACGTTTTAATCGCCTATTTTTTTTCTTTTTAGTTTGCTTATGTAATTCTTTATTGATCTGGTTTACATAGTCCTGCATTTGATGCTGACTTTTGAAATTTTGTAAACCTTCAACTGCATCATTCATAAATGCCTCATCTGCCATATGGTTTTCAATGGCAAAGCGTTCTTCTTCTGATGCGGTACCAGCTAAATACCTCTTCAG
>CAIYAG010000442.1 GCA_903924075.1 uncultured Bacteroidota bacterium
GCACGTTAATTCCTAAAACACGCTTTGATCCTAGCTAATTTCAGAAGCGCCTATCACCATGACTTCAGTTAAAAAGAATATCATTTGGAATCTAATGGGTAATGTTTTGCCATTGCTGGCAGGACTGATGCTGTTTCCAGTGATCATTTCAGCTTACGGATTGGAGCGGTTTGGTTTATTAACCTTAGCCTGGTCCTTGGTTGGCTATTTTGGACTTTTTGATCTTGGCCTCTCTCGTGCGCTAACGCAACAGGTCTCAATGCTGTTGGCGCAAGGGCAAGACGAAACCGACATTGCTGAGCTTGTGCGCACTAGTTTCCGTTTAATGTGGATTCTTGGACTAGTTGGCGGGGCAGTGCTTTGGTTAGCCGTACCTTTCATTGTGACCAACCTCCTACATGTTTCAGTTTTACTTAGGACTGAGACGGTAGTGGCCTTTTCAGTTTTATCAATTTCAATCCCAATAGTCGTTCATACCTCGGCCTTAAGGGGTATTCTAGAGTCCTTGCACCTATTCAAAGAGGCTAGTTTGATTCGGATGGTCATGGGTGTTGGGACATTTCTAGGTCCATTTTTAGCCTCTTTTTTCTCTACATCTTTAGTGGGTGCAATTTACGCACTTATTGTAGTGCGCATCGTTGTCTGGATTTTGCATATCGTCTGCGTGAATCGCTCTGATATATTAAATCCAATTACGACATCCTTTCATCGAAGATGGATAAAGCCTTTATTCCAATTCGGGTCGTGGATGACGCTTAGTAATATTATTGGGCCACTCATGGTTTACTTGGATCGCTTTGTGATTGCATCCATGTTAGGGGTAGCATCAGTTGCTTATTATGTTGCACCTTATGAAGTAGTAACTAAGTTGTTGGTTGTTCCTGTTGCTATATCAGGTGTCCTGTTTCCATTATTTTCTCAACACTTTAGTTCTCAACCAAATATAGTTATAAATATGCTAGATAAAGGTGTTCGTTATGTTCTGATGTTGCTTTTTCCTGTATCCATTATCTTGGTTGCTTTTTCTCCTCAGTGGTTAGGGCTATGGTTAGGAAGTAGCTTTTCGTTGGAAAGTTCTGATGTTGTGACTTGGTTAGTGGCTGGTGTACTTGTTAATAGTGCAGCGCAAATTGTCTTCGCTAAAGTGCAAGGGGCTGGCAGATCTGATTTAACCGCTAAATTGCATTTACTGGAATTACTTCCGTATTTGCTTTTATTGTGGACTCTATTAAAAGAGTACGGTGTAGTTGGTGCAGCGATGGCTTGGTGTGCCAGAGCTTCGGTGGACTTTTTTGGGCTAGTGTATATTGCATATAGACTGCATTTTAAGCGTGATAAACGATTATGGAATTTAGCTTTTTTTACTTTAGCCTCTGTATTAACAGTTTTACTAATTGGTATTGTAAAAAACCATCAAATTAAATTAGTTATATTAATATTATTAACCCCGCCTTACATTTGCCTATCTCTGTTACAAATGCGCACGGACGGGGTGACTTTGTCAATTAGGCGTTATTTGGGAAAAACTATTAAATGACTAAAGGTGTAACATATTTAAAAAAGCTGATAAGCAATCTACTGCCAAAATCTTGTATGGACCTGCTTTACTATATTAAATATAGTAAAGAAAGGTTACCTACCACCTATATTTACAATGAAACTCTGATGGGTAAACATGGTATCGAGATTGGAGGGCCAAGTCTAGCCTTTAAAACAACGCTTCCGATCTATGCGCTGATATCTACCCTAGATGGTGTTAATTTTTCAAATAAGACCATGTGGGAGGGCGTGATTGAGGGAGGTAACACCTTTAATTATTATAAGGGCAGACTAGGGAAGCAATTTATTGCAGAAGCTACAGATTTAAAGGATATTAAAAGTAACACCTATGATTTCTTGATATCCTCAAACTGCTTGGAGCATGTAGCTAATACCCTAAAGGCCTTGGATGAGTGGGTGAGGGTTATTAAACCGGAGGGATACCTACTTTTAGTTTTACCAAAAAAAGAAAGTAATTTTGATCGTAAGCGACCATATACGGATTTTAATCACATTTTATCTGATTATGAAGGCAATATAGCCGAAGATGACTTAACACATTTAGATGAAATATTGCTACACCACGACCTGTCTAGGGACATTGCTGCGGGCAATCTAGCGCAGTTCAAACAAAGATCTTTAAGTAACTTGTCGAACAGAGGTTTGCATCACCATGTATTTGATATGCCTTTGATTAAGTCTATTTTTAGTCATTATGGGATCGACCTGATTCAATCCGATGAAAACCGGTATGATTATTTTGCTTTAGGGCGCTTAGGCAAAAAGCTTTAGTGTTTTTACAAAACGGACTGGTTCTCATCTAGACCAAGCCCATTCCCTGTTATTCCCTGATACGGGCAGGGGTAGGGTAGTTGCCAAATTAAGCCTGACATAGCTTTTCAGGGCAGTAGGTGCGGTTTTTAAAGCCTCAAATCATCATATTCCCTGTAAATTACCCTGTTAGCAGGGAGTTGGGACGCTAATACTGCATCTCAACGCTAACTACCCATAAATTAGTTGACAATTCACGTAATTAAATTAATATATGTAATATATTACATATTTTGTTTTTATTATGAAAAACCATCAACCGCAACCAC
>CAIYAG010000443.1 GCA_903924075.1 uncultured Bacteroidota bacterium
AACATCAAAAAATAGAATTATCTACAGGATTTTACGATAAAACCGGGATTACCCCTAAATCCTAACCGGGAGTTCCCTTCTCAGAAAACACAAAAACCGCCGTAAAATGCATAGCCGCCCCAGGGATGTAGTTCAACCGGGAATAATCGCTGGGTCTTGCAGACCGCTCATATTCCTATTTATTATGCGTTCGCCCTTGTTTTTCTGCCTTGTAATGTCAGTAAATTGTCTTTTCTGGGTGCGTCGGCTTGGCAGCTCTTTTGCATTTTTTCGCATGGTTTGTGCGTCGGCGAAAAATGCAAATGTGCTGACAAATGCGGTGGCTAGAATTTCATGTAGTATTTACCTTCAGAAATTTTCGCAAAAGTCAAAGTATCGCTTCCATATTCAATTAAAGTGTCGTTAGTAACGGGTGTTAACGGTATAAGAACATTTGCTTTCTGTAGTTTTCCTTTGAGCCACATGCCAAATATTTGCAAACTTTGTTTTGAGCGGATATTTTTTTTGTAGTCGCCTTGTGTTCGCATTGGTATGATGTATCCATCGTCAGTATATGCTAGGAAATCACCTTTCGGGTATAATGGGTCTGATGTGAGTTTTACGTTTGCAATTAATTCAATTTCATACCAAGGTCTGGGCTTAATCTGTCCGGTCTTAGTATTTAATCGCCCTTTGCCAAAGTAAACATTTAGACTTGATTTTTCCTTCTCAGCAACTCTGTCTAAAGGGAAGATAAATTTTGGAAGTTTTGAAATGTTTATAGTTGCTGGATTGTAACGCTCCAGATTGTCTAAAGTAACTAATGAAACAGTTTTCTCATATTTTTTTGAGCCTGGAACAACAATTTCAGCTTTGAGAATTGAAATTGAGTTTTCTTTTGATAAAAGAAAGTCTAAAAAGTCTTTTACCTTGGTTTTGGTTGGTTGGTCATTTATCGAAATTGTACATTCAATGTTCCCAAAGGTTCCACTTGAAGAAAAATTTGATGAGCCAACGAAAATATTGTCATTTTTACCGGTATAGAAATGATAAACTTTACCATGATACCTTCTTGTGTAGGTTACATAAACGCCTGAATGCTTGTTAAGTTTGTTCAGGTCAATGCAAAGTGTTCTAAGAATGTCGAGTTTTTGTTGGCTTAAACCTTCATAAAATGCCATTCCAAGCAATAATTTAGCACTACCGCCTTCTGTAGCTATTTTTATAAAATCATCCCTGAATTCCTGAATGATGTCAGTAGAAGCATATCCTGATGCAACAACAATATTTTTCGAGGTTTTAAATTCTTGTTTTAAGACAGTTTTAAAATCCCCTCCGTAGGACGAAGTATTAGTAAACATTGGCAGTTACGTTAGTTAAAAATTTCTTTATGTGATTAGCAAATACTTGAATACCGACTGGAGCTACTGAGTTTCCAATTTGTCTGCGTACTTCTGTTATAGAACCAACAAAAGCAAAGTCGTCAGGATAACCAAATAATCGTGCTCGCTCACGATTTGTCAATGGTCTTGGTTCATCAAAATGATAGCCCCAGGTTCCACCACCACCAGCTGCAATAATTGTTGTCGATGGCTTGTCAGGGTGTAACCTACGGTAAACATGTGAAATCATTCCTTTTACATAATGCGGAGAGTTTCGTGGAATGTCAGAGAAATTGCCACCAGCAGGTATAAGCTTAAGCTTTTCAATGGTAGAAGGTTGAACATTTTGATGTTCATTGTTATACTTAACATTCTCAACCCCGCTTAACGCTTCCTTTGCTGAAACGTAATTATTGGAATTATGAGTTGGTTCTGGAATTGTAAATTGTTCTTTTATGTCTTTCCGAGTTCCAATAATTAGTACACGTTGTCTTAATTGCGGTGTTCCGTAGTCGGCGAAATTTATTAGATTGACCGAAATATTATAACCATATTTTCCTGTTGTTGAAAAGTCATTAACTATCTGTTCTATGGCTTTGCCTTTATTTGCAGAAAGAATTCCTTTTACATTCTCTGCAATGAATAATTTCGGATTTTTCAGATGAACGATATCAACAAAATTCCGGTACAAATTTCCTCTTTCTGTCGTGATTCCGCCACGTTTCCAAATTACAGAAAAATCTTGGCAAGGAAAACCACCAAGTAAAACATCACTTTCTGGGATAGAGTTATAATCAATCTTTGTTATGTCAGCATCAACAATGTGGTCGCCTATATTTCTTCTGTAGGTTTCACAAGCAATTGGGTCAATGTCATTTGCCCAAAGTATCTTGAAACCTTCTTTATAAAAGCCCAGATCCATTCCACCGCAACCAGAAAACAATGAAACAACCGAGAATGGATTTTTTAGAGTTTCATTTTTTGGAGTAAATGTGAAAGTGCCACGCTCATTAAATAGCGCAAACTGGTGATCTTCAACCTTTGTCAGAGTGTTGTCTACCACTATATCATATATTTTTTCTTGACGCATCTTGTTTTTTTTACTTTTAAATCTCCTTACAAAAATATAGAAAAATTTTGTCAGTATTTGATAAGGTCACTTAAAATTGTGAACAATCTAAAAGTCGAGAAATGTGTGGATCTGGTGTGTCGGGGCAAAATTAAATGTGCTGCAAAATGTGTCAGCATGTGCGCTGGCTTTGCAGCTCTTTTAATTTTGCAGAAGGGTGGGCAGTCTGTCTGTCTTTCCGTTTTCTGCCAAATTGTTGCTGGTCAGTCCGTTTTTTTAGGGTGACGCATAACGGTTCGCAGCTACCCACAGTAGGCGGCTTAGAATTGCATATCTGTCTTGAATGCACAATAATGAAAAGAAAAACTTAACACCACTTTTGAACCAACCCGCCTATTGTGGGTAGGTGCTGTTATGCACTGGGCTTAGTTGAACTATCCAGTTTCCTCTTTCTGAAATATTCAACAATCTCATCTTTTGTCATTTTGGAGAGCTTTTCACTTAATTTCTCTCTCTGTTCACGCATGAAGTTCACTGCGTCAAAAGTTTTCTTAGCTGTTGTCTTCATAGGTCATAAAATCTCTGGGTGAACGTATTTCCAATTCTTTGTAGCCATTCTTAATGTTAATTGCATTATATCCGCGAATTCTCTGGACATTCACAATATGTTTGAAATTCCAGCTAATCAAATAGTCTGCCCGGTTTATTGTAGCCAATGCGATATGGAGGCAGTCTGCAAGACTTGTCTGGCCGACAACTTTTTCTGTAATGTACTGAGTTGCTAATTCAACCGCTTCGTCGTTGGTCTCCATAAATTCGGTGTTCTCAACCCTTAAACTTGTAACAAGTTTCTTAACTCTCTCAGGAGCAGAACTCAGTTCGTCTTGAGTAACAGCAGAGAACAAAAGTCTAAATTCTCCTTTCTGAAGTCTCTCGAAAAGCGGTCTTGTGAATTCGGAAAATTCCTCGTCGAAGTAACCGCCAAAAACTGAAGTGTCGATATAAAGTCTTTGTTTCATGATATAAAGGTAGTACAAATCTCTGAAATTCTGTCAGATTTTCGAGGCCT
>CAIYAG010000444.1 GCA_903924075.1 uncultured Bacteroidota bacterium
TCAGTAACTTAGCAAAATCAATACCAAGGCTAATTTCAGCCCTCCCAAAGCCTTTTGAAAGATGATAAAAATTCATATCAAAATTAGTCAAAAAAACTGTCTATTTATGAAATCATTTTTAAAGAAAATCGCAATTATTCAGGTCATTATTATTTTATGCATTCCTTTGTTTTTATTGGCTTGTAAAAGCAAAAAAACATCTGATGGAATTGATCATTTATTAACACAAATTGAGGCAATTCCAACTATTCCTTTAGCGAAAGAGGGAGTGTTTTTTGATAGCATTGAAATTGTAAAGTTTATTAAAAAATACCCTTTATTTAAATCATTTCAAAAGCAGTTTGACACAGTATATCGCGCAAATAATTATAAAACAATTTGGCAAGACGAGGATGGTTTGAAAGAGCTATCCAATAAATTATTTGCTAGGATCAATAAATTGGATGAAGAAGGAATTGTTGCAACCATTCCATATAAAGATGCATTTTATGAATGGATCCAAAAAGAACAAAAACCTGGTGAAAAATTCAAGTCTGATATTGAATTGGATCTAATGATCACGGGCCAATATTTTAATTATATCAAACAGGTATATACTGGAAAAATATCTTCTAATTTAGAATCAATCAATTGGTTCTTGCCAACAAAAAAGTTTTCTTATTTAGAATTATTACAGAAAAATTTAGCTGACACTTCTTTAAAAGGGATTGGCACCACGGTAGAAAGAATACCACAATACACTGGACTGAAAAAGCAATTATCTATCTATAATGAACTCAGCAAGACAAACGCTATTGAAACAGTTATTCCAGCGCTAATAAAAAACAAACCGCTAAAACTCAATGATACAGCAGCTTTGATCCCTCTTCTTTCAAAAAGAATTTCAGAACTCGGTTACCAAATTAAACTTGACACTAACAAGATTTATACGAGCGATTTGGCTGCAATTGTAAATAGGATCAAGCCCAGGTATGGATTTAAACCAGATTCTCTCATTACAAGCTCTCTCATTAAAGAATTAAATGTCCCTATTAAAAAAAGAATCGAACAGTTGATTGTGAATATTGAAAGGTTTAGGTGGATACCTAAAGACACCAGCTCAAATGAATTCATTTTAGTAAATATTCCGGAATATACTTTGCATTATTATGAGAATAATACAGAAGCATGGACTTGCAATGTTGTAGTTGGTGCATTAATGACAAAGACCGTAATATTTAGCGGAAGCATGCAGTATGTTGTAATGAGTCCGTATTGGTATGTTCCTCAAAGCCTCATTAATAAAGAGGTTAAGCCAGGTATGGCTAGGAACTCTAACTATTTATCTTCTCACAGAATGGAATAGAATGGAGGGGAAGTAAGGCAATTGCCTGGCCCGAGTAATTCATTAGGCTTAGTTAAATTTTTATTCCCGAATGTAAATAGTATTTATTTGCATGATACACCATCTAAAGACTTGTTTGCAAAAGATGCGCGGGCTTTTAGTCATGGTTGTGTACGCGTTTCAAAGCCTAGGGATTTGGCAATAAGGGTTCTGAAACAAGATCCTAGTTGGACAGAAGCTAAGATTGACGCTGCCATGCATCAAACAAAAGAAACCACTGTAACGCTTAAAAAACGTATCCCCGTCTATATTGGTTATTTCACAGCATTTGTTGGAAATGATGGTAACCTAAATTTTAGAGATGACATTTATAGCAGAGATAATAAACTTTTCAAATTGTTAAGTGAATAGGCATCAAAAATTTAAATTTTAAAATTGATTTTTATGAAGAAGTATCTATTTCTAATTAGCACCTCATTGCTTTCTGTTTTATTTGTTAATTCACAAGTGAAAGACTATGAGTGAAAGTCATATAAAACAGTAGTGATTGGAACACAAACATGGATGGCTGAAAATTTAAA
>CAIYAG010000445.1 GCA_903924075.1 uncultured Bacteroidota bacterium
CACTCTTCACTTAATTTTATCTATACAAACTTTGTTACTCCCGGAACCGCAATTGGATAGTAGCCATCAGGCCCTGGAACTATTGGTGTTGGTGCATCCCAGGCGTATACTTTTGGATGGATATCTAGTCCGCAGTTGATGGCTTTATCCCAATCAATTACTTGTCCGCTATAAGTTGCCATTCTTCCAAGTATGGATGTCATGGTACTATAAGCGCCATTGTCGGCATCAGCAAATTTGAATTCTCCTTTTACAATTGCTGCAAATAATTCATCGTGTTCTGTTTGATAGGGATTGTTTTCACCCTTCATATCGTATTGATAGATCGGGTTGCCTTTTGCATCTACAATTTTTCCAGCACCACAGAAGATTTTTCCTTTTGTACCAACCAATAACTCATCCACTTTACTGGATGTGCCAGGAATATGTCGGCACTGACTATTCAAGATCGATCCATCTGCATATTGGAACTCTACAAAGTGATGATCGAAGATCTCACCGTTCTCTTTTCCCTTACGTACTTGCCTTCCTCCCATACCTTGTGCTTTAACAGGATAGCCTCCTTTGAACCAGTTAATGACATCAAGATTGTGGATATGCTGCTCAGTGATATGATCTCCACAAAGCCAGTTAAAATAATACCAGTTGCGCATCTGATATTCCATTTCAGTTTGCCCGGCTTTACGAGGACGCACCCATACGCCATCATTATTCCACCAGGCTTGCGCTGATGTGATCTCTCCGATCTGATCTTTGCGTTTGTATAGTTCGCGATATGAATTTTGATAGTGTCTTTGTAAGCCCACTACCACATTTAATTTTTTCTGTTTCGCAATTTGTGCAGCTGCCAAAACTCTTTGAATGCCTGCAGGGTCAGTAGCTACAGGTTTCTCCATGAACACATGTTTGTTTTGTGCAATAGCTTCTTCAAAATGAATGGGCCTAAAGCCAGGAGGTGTTGTAAGAATTACTACATCGGCAAGTGCGATCGCTTTTTTATATGCTTCGAAGCCTGTAAATTTTCGATCTTCTGGCACATCAATTTTTTTCTCTAACCCCTTACCATCGTTTTTGGCTTCTTCAATTAACGACTTTAAACAATTATCCAAATTATCTCTAAATGCATCTGCCATGGCAACCAGTTTTACATTCTGTTTGCTCAATAAAGCCTGCATGGCAGCGCCTGTACCCCGACCACCACATCCTACCAGCACGATCTTAATTTCATCACCCGCGCCAGAAAAATAATTGGCTCTTGAAATAAAAGGGGCAGCGATTAGTGAGCCCGCAAGAATTGAACTTTGCTTCACAAAATTTCTGCGTGAAGAATGGTTTAAAGCATCGTTAGACATAACTTTTAATTTTAAGTGTTTATAGACCCAGGTAGTTTTTAAAAAACTCATTAATGGCTTCAGCAGTAGGAGCTATTTGTGGACGCACCAATCGAATCCCTACATTTTTTGCTTCTGTCAACCACCATTTACTTTTGGGGATCTGCGGATCCCTTCTATTCCATGCGGGCTCAGAATGAAAACGTTTAGCGGAACGAAAAGCCGTTCCCGATTCCATGAAACTGCCACCACGCAATACTTTCGGATATTTGGAACTATTTACTTCTGTTACAGGATTTTTTGCATTTTCCTCCAGTTTACTATATCGTTCAGGATCGTAATGATCGAGCGTCCATTCCATTAAGTTACCTAAAATGTCGTAGAGGCCCCAGGGGTTTGGCTTTTTTTGTCCCACTTTTTCATACTTATCATCACCAGATTCCAAATCCCAGGCATACTCACTTAATTTAGATTTATCGTTACCAAAGAAATAAGCAGTGGTAGTTCCCGCTCTGCATGCATATTCCCATTCTGCTTCAGTTGGTAAACGATAGAAGATACCTGTTTTTTGATATAACCATCTGCAATACATGATTGCTGCTCGCTGACTCATACTGTTGGCAGGATAGCCACCTTCTTTGCCCATGCCCCAGGTGAGGTCTACGTACTGCGGACTAGGCCTAGTAATCGCATCCACATCTGAGTTCATACTAGTTTGATCGTCTTTCAAAAAAATATCAAACTGATCTCGCGTTACTTCAAAAGCGCTCATCCAAAAAGCATCGACTTGAATTTTTTTCTGTGGTCCTTCATCAGCATCTCTTTTAACTTCAGTAGACGGACTGCCCATTACAAAAGATCCGCTTGGGATTGGTACCATTTTAAACTTTTGCGAACTACCAGTGATGGGTTGATCGTAAGACTTAAATTCAGTAGTAGTTTGCGCAAATAGCCCTGTTGAGCAAAAAATGGCGGAGAGGAGCAAAGCAGTTTTCACGAAAAAAAATTATCAATCAAGTTAAGTATAAAATCAAACTATGACAAGAACTTTTATCAGTATTCAAATCAATGTTTTTCCCAATATTGTTTAAACCCCTTTGTTTGAGAAATCACCAGATTCCCATTTTCTATGCTACTGATAAATAGTTCTGCTTGCATTTTGTTGCAAATTTTTTTGGAGTCCTCAATACTCAAAATGCTGCATGCGGTAGCCAGCCAATCTGCAGTAGCACCATCTTTTGCAATCACTGTTACATTTCTTTGATAGCTTACTCCATAGCCAGTTCGGGGGTCGATGATATGGGAGTATTTTATTCCTTCATGTTCGATATATTGATAGGCATCGCCTGAAGTTGCTACGGAGCAATTCGATAATAATAGTTTTCGACTCATGAGGTCATCCGTAGTTTCTGGAACATTTACACCAACGATCCAACCTGCTATTCCGGGAGGCGCTTTACCAATACTTATATCGCCACCTGCATCTGCAAGTGCAGCATCGATCCCATTTTGATGCAAATAATCTATGACCTTCTGTGCGATATATCCCTTGGCAATTCCACCCACGTCTAAGTGCATACTTTTATTGGGGATCAAAATTTGATGCAAAGAATCGTTCCATAATATTTTTGCTAATCCCACATTTTCTTTTGTTGCGATCACAGTTGCTGAATCAGGAAATTGTCGCCTTTTTCTCTTTGCTCTCCAAAGGGTACTCAAAGGGCCGATACTGATATCGAATGATTGTAAACTCTTTTCATAAGCCTGCCTTGAAATTAGGAAGAGATCCCATAATGCAGGTGAGCAACTTTGAAATCCATTGCCGGCATTGATTGATAATTTACTGAGTTCGCTAGTACTGTCATAATCACTATAAATATGGCTGAATGAATCGATCAACGAAAAACAGTTATTGGAAAACTGCAATGCTTTTAAACTGTCGGAACTAACAATGATCAGATTAAAAGGAGAGCCCATTTTGTTTTGTACAAAATGAAATTTTCTTTCCTGTGCTGAAACGGACGAGATCAACAACAGGCCGATCATTATTAAAATAATAGTACGCAAGTGGGTTAATTTTAGAATCTATTAGTTAAATTTAATGACTAATCATTAGAATATGGAACGCAGAAAATTCATGCAGCAAAGTTTATTAGCTGGAGGCTCACTTCTAACAGCTTCAAACCTGATGGCGTCTGAAAACAGGACTAACCATTGGGATGATAGCACGCCTTTTCATTGTAAGTATGCCATACACGATGGAATGTTTAATAACCTGGCTGGAAGAGATTTTATAGATCAGCTAAAGTTCGCTTATAGTGTAGGTTTCAGGGCGATGGAAGACAATGGTATGATGGATCGGACACCTGCCGAGCAACAAAAAATTGGGGATGCCATGGCAAAACTTGGGATGACCATGGGTGTATTTGTCATCAATTTCGATAACTGGCCATTGAGCGTATCCATGACAAGTGGCGATAAAGCCTGGAGAGAAAAATTTGTTACGCGTTGCAAGTTGGCTGTTGAGGTTGCTAAGAGAACCAATACAAAATTCATGACCGTTGTGCCGGGGAATTATGATCATAGCAAATCGCTAGATTTTCAGTTAGCCAATGTGATCGAAACTTTGAGAAGGGGCACAGAAATTCTGGAAAAAGAAAACCTGGTGATGGTGTTAGAGCCATTGAGCGATACACCTGAATTATTTTTAAGACGTTCTGATCAGACTTATGCATTGTGTAAGTCTATTAATAGCCCTTCTTGCAAAATATTGTTTGATATGTATCACATGCAAAGAAACCAGGGCGATATGATTCCGAATATTGATCGGGCATGGGATGAAATTGGCTATTTTCAGATCGGCGATAATCCTGGAAGAAATGAACCGGGTACAGGAGAGATCAATTACAAGAATATCTTCAAACACATATACAACAAGGGTTACAAAGGTGTATTAGGAATGGAGCATGGAATTTTTGGTCAGGGTAGAGATGGTGAAATTGCGTTGATCAAAGCTTATCGGGAAGCAGATTCATTTGTATAAAAAAAGTGCCCTGAATTTTCGGGGCACTTTTTTTTAAGTTTATTTTTTAGCAACTGCATTTTTTAAATAAGCCCATTGCCTTAAACAATCCCTTGCATCAACAGCAGGGAATCCCAATACTTTTTTGCCATCAGGCACATCATTCATTACGCCGGCCATTCCACCTATCAAAACACCATTTCCAACAGTAATATGATCGCTCACACAAGTGCCACCTCCAATAATTACCCCATCACCCAAAGTTACTGAGCCTGCTAATCCACTGCTGCCTGCCATTAAACAAGACCTGCCCGTTTTACTGTTATGTCCTATTTGTACAAGATTATCCAGCTTGGTTCCGTCTCCAATAATGGTTGAACTGAATTTAGCGCGATCAATACATGTGCAAGAACCTACTTCCACATAATTTCCAAGTACTACATTGCCAATATGAGGAATTTTCACCAATCCTCTGCCATCTGCACTGGGTCTGAATCCAAATCCATCTGCCCCTATAGATGCATTTGGATGAATCGTACAATGATGACCAACAACACATCGCTCGCGTATTACTGCACCGGACCAAATAATGGTATGATCTCCAATTTTACAATCATCTAAAACAGTTGCGTTTGGATAAAGTGTAACATCATTTCCAATAATGGTATTAGCACCAACGTAAGCACCTGCACCTATGCGTGTATTTTGTCCGATGATAGCTGTAGGATGAATAGTTGCATTTGGATGAATAGCCTCATCAAAACGAGGGCTCTCTGGAATAAACATTTCCAATAATTGCGCCATCGCTAAGTCGGCATTCTTTACTTTGATGAGTGCCTTATTTTCTCCAGGTTCTAATTCAAATTCTTGATTGATGATCGCAGCACAAGCTTTGGAGCTTTCCCAAAATTTCAAATATTTTTTATGGCCGATAAAACTGATCTGGCTATCGGAAGCCATTTCTAATTGTTCAGGACCTGTAATTAAAGTTGTTGTATTTCCAATTAAGGTTCCTTGTAAAACAGAATTGATCTGTTCAATACTATAAGATTTCATGGCAGGCTACATTATCAGTTTTTGGAATGATTTTTTAAAGCTAAGAATTAATCAGCCTCGCATATTTTTTTAATTTCCTCCAGGATCGGATTCCAGCCCTGACCATCGTTCCAAGATTCTTGATACCTTCTTTCACCTTCCGCCACTTTATGGTAGTCGCCCTGTGTAACAGTTAATTTCGTAAAGCCATCTTTTTGATCTAATTGATAGGTAACTGTTAGATAGTTTTCAGGGATATCCGGGATAGTTGAATTAGGGTCGAATACAGTATACACTAATAACTGATTAGGGATCAGTTGGAGTATTTTTCCTTTTACAAAGATCATATCCATGCCTTGGTATTGACCTTTCCATAAAAGATCTGAACCAATTTCCCATTCAGAAACTGTTTCGCAACCAAACATATAAGCCTGGGTTATTTCGGGATTGGTAAGAGCGTCCCAGACAGTAGCTGCCGGTGTGTTTATATTGATTGTATTTACAATTGTAAGTTCTGTTGACATCGCTGTATGTAGTTAATTGATTTTAATGAATAATATGCTGCTATTTATCAAGTAATCTCCGATGATAATTAATTTGACCAAGATGGTAAGTTAAATGGGTTGTTAAATGAATTAATATGTATTCGTAAGAGCAAGGCTTTTCGAAAATTAAAATAGGATATTCTTTATTAAAATCTTCCTCAGCCATTTTCAAAAGTGAGTTGGTTACAATTTGTATTAAGTTCTCAATATCTGTTATGAGTTTTGCTCTTGGAATATTCTTAAGTGAAAACTCAAGGGGCCGATTCCTGATATAGCCTGTTTTACCAATTTCTGCGCCAATAAAAGTATTCAGATTGCCTAACAAATGCAGACAAAGATTTCCTGCAGAGTTGGAAATGTTTTGATCAGTTATCCAAATCTTTGTTTCATCCTTATACTGCTCAATTTCTGTTTTTATGCGGTTGAGGTCTCTATTAAAAAGTGATACTAAGGTTTCAGTAATCATAAAAATTAATATGAGTTTTGTAAATTATACAATAGTGCGAAAAGTAAGATTAATTCTGGCTTGAAATATTTTTTTTGTTGGGGGTAATCTATGTAACCAATGTGTTTGAGTTAACCCTTTCATCACAAGTAGGCTACCATGTTCTAAAAGTAAAGACACTACTTCTTTTGATGCTTTATGTTTAAATGAGAATTTCCGCTCGGCTCCAAAACTAAGGGAGCCAATGGCGCCATTTTTTTTCAGATCTTTTTCTCCATCACTATGCCAGGCCATTCCTTCATCACCCGTATGATAGAGATTGAGTAAACAAGAATTGTAAGTTTCACCAGATTCTTTTTCTACCAATAACTTTAGTGTTATTAATTCTTTTGTCCAAGGCAGTGCGGTTTTAGTAGTATTAGAATAAGCATATTCAAATGACCGATCACCATACCATGCTACTTTTCGTTTGGTAATATATTTTTTCCCGAATAGGATAGCCTCATCATTTCTCCAATCAACTGTATGTAATAAAGCCTCATAATAACTATTGGCGGATGAATTATTGAGGATGCGTCCATAATAATTTACAGTACCGTCATAGGGCAATAAATTATTGGTGTGATCGGCTCTCGTTTCGAATAGATTCATTTACACACCAAATTGACGAAGATGATGATCGCTATGTTTATAAATCCCAATACCCCAATCTTCAGGATTTAGTTTACCAAAAAATGGGTGAGGATGTTTAGTGCATTTTTCTATGCCGCCTTCTGAGAATTCTTGCAATAATTTTTTAAAATTATTTTTCTCCTTTTCAAAATCAACTGCGTCATTCTTGATCAATTCAGTAATGGTTGGAGTTCCTTTTCCAAAAGGTTTATCATTTGTATAGAGCGACTTGAAAAAACGGCCAATCAGTTTTCCTATCAATGTTTGATCTGCATTGATCCTTCCAGAAGCCATATCCATTCCTGCGCCGCAATGGGCAAGCATTTGTGTCACATTCATTTTCCCCCAGATTGCTTTGGTATCTGGACTTAACTTGTCTATTCTTTGCAAAATTTCTTTGCAAGCTTCCTGATCGTACAAGGTTTTCATGGTGGTGAAGGTTAAAGATTATTTAGTTTTTGAATGTACAGCTTTTCTATTTTTCAATGTTGCCTGGATCATTTTTTTTAATACTGGTATTTTAATGTCTTCTAACTTTTTGATGGTAACACAGCCTCTTTCGGATTTGTGTTTTCCTAGTTCATTTAGAAATTTTTCCCGTTCTTCTGGGTTGCAAGAAAGATAAAAAACAAGGCCAGTTGTACGGGGTGAGAATGCTACTATTGGCATATCACCCTCTCTTCCGCTATCATAAACATAATGGTAGGACCCAAACCCGATGATCGAAGGCCCCCACATTTTGGGTTCAAAGCCAGAAACAGATTGCATCAGTTCAATTACTTGTAAACTATCTGTTCTTTTAATGGGATCTTTCACAGCGTTTACAAAATCTGTAACGCTAGAAATGGTTTCTGTTGTTTTGTTCTTAGCCATTGGTTAATTTTTAGTGGTGATTAATTTTCCACCCAAATACCCCATTGGCAGATAGGCAACCACAAGATCAACAATGATGAACCAGGTCGGAGACTGAGGGAGTTCTCTAAAATTCTCAATACCGCCTATTAAATAGCAAACTCCAATTAATAATGCTAATTGCATGTTACGGGTCTTCGCCATTTTAGCAGTGATCAAAGCGCCAACAAAAGTGCCTACTGCATGAGCAAGAAAGGGCATTAAAAAATGTTTCGGTTCAAAAAGTGGAAGTGCTGCTTTAATGCCTTCCATTGTTGTTAGATTGGTGCCAGGAGGAGGGGCTATGATAGAACCGCTGATCATAACGATTCCCATATTTACAATTCCTCCTAACAATAAGCCAACTACTACAGCCAAAATGTTTTTAAGAGTGGGATTCATAAAACATGGTTTAGATGATAAAATATTATTTGTTTTGATCTACATTTTTGACAAACTGTATTACGCCATTCATGAATACTTTTTGATCGTCCCACATAGATAAGTGACTACCATTGGGGCAATAGAGGAAAGTGCCTTTCTGAACCAATTTGCTTTGCGCTTCCATTGCTTTGGGATCCATCGTATCATGTTTGGCTCCGATCATTAATGTAGGTATCGCAATTTCTTTTAAACGACTTTTGATATCCCAGTTTGCAAGTCTGCCACTAATGCCAAATTCACTTGGCCCCTGCATCATAGTATAAATCTCTTCATTTGCATGTTTAAATGCACGGTTCACGCCATCGGGCCACTCTTGTAAGCGACATAAATGCTCATGATAAAAATTAGGCATCAATAATTCCATATATCGAGGGTTCTTAAAATCTTTCTTGGCTTCTAGAAGTTTGATTTCGGCAAGTACTTCAGGCTTCATCTGTTTAGATAATACTTCCTCCGCATATCTAGCATATTCAGGTGCACTGGCTACCATATTGGCAACCAACAATGCTTTCATATTTTTCTGATATTTCAGTGCATATTCCATGGCAAGGATTCCGCCCCATGAATTGCCAAGCACATAAAAATTACTACTATCAGCATGAATAGCCTTACGCACTTGTTCAACTTCTTCTACAAACCGTTCTGTAGTCCAAAGGCTACTATCTTTTGGTTGATCGCTATAATATGATCCTAATTGATCGTATTCATAAAATTCAAATCCCTCTCTTTGAAAAAATGTTTCAAAACACTCCATGTACTCGTGTGTCATTGCAGGGCCGCCATGTAGCAAAAGAATTTTTATTTTTGGGTTGTTGCCAAAGCGTTTGGTCCACACTTTGAAATTACCTACAGGTGTTTGTATAGGGATCAATCTCACCCCTCCAGACTCAATAGAATCAGGATAGCTGAAATAAGTCTGTAATGTATTGGTTTCTGAAGTATTTTTTTGGTTGCAAGACAATACAAAAATTGCCATTACCAAAATGCAAAGTGGGCGCATTGGGAATAGTTTGTTAAACGATATCCTAAGTTGCTAAATTTTAATCAAAAAGCATAATTAATTTTCCCTAGAAGGAGATAGATCCAGCTGCATATAAATTGCTTCATCAAATGGGTTGAATCGGTAAGCTGAGCCTTCGGTAAACCCAAAATCATGGTATAGTTTAATAGCTGCTTGCATTTCTGGGAGTGTATCCAATAATAATTGCTCATAACCCAATTTAGTTGCCATTTGAATAGCTTTATTTAAAAGCTCTTTACCAATTTTTTGCCCCCTATATTCCGGCAAAGTATACATCCTTTTTAATTCAGCTTTATCTGTATTAAATTTCCTAACACCTACTACTCCAATTGCTTTGTTAGCATCGTAAGCAATAATTAAAGCGCCAGTTGGAGTATTGTATTGTTGATCTAAGGCTTTTAATTCTTCTGTAAATCCCTGAAAGCAAAGATTGAAATTTAAGGATGATGCATATGCTTCAAAAAGTTTTCTGCCATCAGCAAATTCTGCTGCCGTTTTTGCTATTACGAATGAAACTATCATCAGTTTTTTATAATTTTTGATAAGACTCTTTTTGCATTATCACCCATTAGTTTTCCTGTTTCTGATTTTGAAAAACCTTTCGTAAGTAAGGCTTCATTCAATTTTGGAAACTCACTGTATTTGCTCAAAACCGGTTTGAAGTTCGCATCCATATCAGTACCAATACCCACATGTTCAACTCCAACAACATCAACTAGTCGTTTTATATTATCGACATATTCTTCAAAGCTCTTATTAAATCCCGATGGCCAAGCACCGATCACACCACCTGTATCTGCAATGAGTTTTGCATGTTCTTTAGAAATGGCGCGCTTAGCAATGGGCCGGTCTGCCTCCATTTCAAGCATACTATGAGATAAGATGATGGGTGCTTTAGTTATTGCAGCAACATCCTTTGTAGTTTGATAAGAAGCATGTGCCAGATCAATGACCATTCCCCATTCATTCATTTTTTTGATCAGTTCTTTACCAAAAGAAGATAGCCCATTAAAATTGGCATCAGCTGTTTGTAAGTCGCCCACTTCATTCGGCGCATAGTGAACCAATTGAATGGATCGAACACCATCTTTATAAGTTTCCTCCAATTTATCTAAACTGCCTTCCAAGAAATCACCTCCTTCTACTGCGATATAGCAAATGGGTTCTTTATTATCTGCGCGTAGGTCTTTAGCATTGGTTGAAATTGGCACTCCCAAACTATTAAGAACTGTTCTTAATAGTGTTACTTGATTTTTATAGGATTTCCATCCTTCCCCTGCACCATATTTGCCTGTAACAGAAATGCCAGTTGCTGTTGGTTTCAATAAACCCGCATCAGCAACAATAGCAAAGAATGCACCGGTAAGATGTCCTTCTTTCATGTTTGTAATCATTTTACTGAATGCAGCATCTGTATTATCGCCAAAATTTTTCTTTGCAAAGTTCCAACCAGGGTGACTATGTAAATCGAAATAAATGGGATCATTTTTTGAGGTTGCTAATTCCGCAAAGGATTTCATAGATAAAAACGGACTAGCAGCAGCAACCGTCATAGCAGTTCTTAAAAAATCCTTTCTGGTTTGCATAATGTAAGATTGAAAGCTTTATTGAATCATTGGAAGATATCTATAATTTAATCAACTTGTGAGATCCATCGCAGGAAGGGTAGCGTTTAGATAATCCGCAAGTACAATCTGAAATCCCCTTACCGCTTAGGATTTTTTCTAAATAACTTTCAATTCGGGTTTCACGTGTTTTTGATTGTTTAGGAGCAGCAAAATGCATGAGGTACGCTCTTTGGCGACCAGGCGTTAATGCTTCAAATGCCTTTTTCAGGGTGGGCATAGACTTTAACTTAGCTTGAAATTCTTCTGGGACGGCGTAGTCGGAAGTTTTTTTAAGCGAAATTTTTAAGCCAGCTTTTTCTACTTCTATTGCTTCGTATAGATAGGCTTTTAAAGTGACTTTCATTTTAGTAATTTCCTTCAGGTTCGTAAAACGAATTTGTCGACCAGCTTGTGTATTTTCTCCAGGTTTGATGAGTAAGCCCTTAGGATCATTCAATAATGCCCCATTGAAAAAC
>CAIYAG010000446.1 GCA_903924075.1 uncultured Bacteroidota bacterium
TTACCAAAAAAGGAGAAATAGAACTAAAGATCACTCCCCTTAAAATTATAGCAAACAATCAAATTCTATTAAGATTCTCAGTAAGAGATACAGGCATTGGTATTTTACCTGAAAATCAAAAGAAGATCTTTGATGCTTTTACACAAGAAGATGCTTCAACAACACGCAAATACGGTGGTACTGGTCTTGGTTTAGCAATCTCAAAAAAACTACTTCAGTTAATGGGTAGTGAATTACAATTAGTTAGTGAATCAAATATTGGAAGTACCTTTTTCTTTGATATCGCTCTAACAGCTCAACAAGTTAAATCAGATGAATTAATTGATATTAGTAAAATACAACACGTATTAATAGTAGACGACAATGCCAATAATAGAATTTTAGTTTCTGACATGCTTGCTCTTAAAAATGTAAAGAGCGTGGCTGTAGAGAGTGGAAAATTGGCTTTAGAATTATTAGAAGCTCCAAATGACTTTGACTTGGTTTTAATGGATTTTAATATGGCAGAAATCAACGGGATAGATACCATCAGACTGATCAGGAATCGTTTGAAACTCTCACCTGAAAAGCTTCCGATCATACTATTACATAGTTCTGCCGATGATGAATACATAATTGAAGCAAGCAAAGAATTAGGCTTAGTTGGCAGATTAGTTAAGCCAATACTAATGCAAAGTTTATACGAATGTATTAGCAAATCAGGGCTTCCATCAAGCCAAGAAACGAATATCATGACAAGCAACTATGTAAATTATAAAAAAATGAAAGTCTTGCTTGCAGATGATAATGAGTTTAATATTCTGTTGGTTAAACAAATGATCAGTAATATGCTTCCAAACGCAGAAATATTTGAAGCAGTTGATGGATTAAAAGCCATTGAATTGTTTGAAAAAAATCGTCCTGATCTGGTATTTATGGATATTCAAATGCCTGAGTTAAATGGGCATGAAGCATCACAGAAAATTCGATCATTATCCAATGGCAAACATATCCCCATTATTGCATTAACGGCAGGAACACACGAAGATGAACGCGAGAAATGTATTCAAGCTGGTATGGATGATTTTATTACTAAACCATTTGTTATTGAAACACTGGAAGCTGTGATCGCAAAATGGGTTAGCAATTAATACTTAAATATTTTACCACCCGCCATTACTTCCTGTGACTTCTCATCAAAAGTTACTTTTTGTCCGGTTCTACATGCGGCGTTCGACATAATTGTTGCTATTGAATGATTGTAACCAGCTTCCACTGGGGCATTGGGCTGCTTTCTGCTTCTAATGCAATCCATCCAATTTTTAACGTGTGCAGTTGTTAAGACATCACCACCAGTATTTGCACCAGCTTCCACTTTCACATAATCAGATAAACTCAATTCAGGTAATAGATTGGCTTGCATTTTCATTGCCGAAGCGGCGCTTGCACGCAAACCACCTTTTGGAGATACTTTATTAGTGATCAAATTCAATTCACCACCATTACTATAATAAATCTCACTGGGGTTCTCATCACCGTTATGCATCCTACTCATGAATACCACTTGAAAGCCAGTTGTTGGATCATTTGCAGGCCCATATTCAAAAACTGCTGTGGTAGTATCCCAATTTTTTCTGCCGTCCTTCCATTGATAAATTCCACCATTTGCAGTAACAGACCTTGGGTGCGGCAATCCGCTAAACCAGTTCACTGTATCAATTTGGTGGCTCATCCATTGACCTGGCATACCCGATGAGTAAGGCCAAAATAATCTGTATTCCAAATATTTTCTAGGGTCGAAATTTTCAAACGGTCGATTCATCAAAAAGCGTTTCCAATCAAGGTCTTCTTCTTTGCATTGCGCCACTAGTTCAGGTCTTCTCCAACGTCCTGGTTGATTTACATTCCAGGTTAATTCAACCATTGTGATGGGTCCGAATTTTCCAGACTGAATATAATCAGCAGCAGCCGAATAGTTTGCACCACTTCTTCGTTGAGAACCGATCTGTACAATACTTTTAGAAGCTTTAACAGCTTTCAGCGCTGCTCTGTTGTCTTCCATCGTTTCAGCAAATGGTTTTTCACAATACACATCCATTCCTGCTTTTACTGCTTCAATAGTGTGCAATGCATGCTGAAAATCTGCGGTGCTAATAAATACGGCATCGCAGGTTTTTGAAGCGTAGAGCTCATCGTTGTTTCGATACGCATTGATATCATGACCCATTTTTGATTTAAGATAAGCCGCACCTTCTTCCCTTCTTTTTTTCCAAAGATCGGAGACGGAAACAATATCAAAATTCATGTCCTTATAAAATTGCATGAAAGGAGGTAAATGAGAACTTCTGTGCCGGTCCGAAAATCCAACAACACCAACCCTAACGCGATCATTAGCTCCTATAATTCTGGCATAACTTTTTGCACTAAATCCAATACTTGCAATATAGGTTCCTGCGGCTGCTTTTGCAGTTTGTTTAATAAAGCTGCGTCTTGTATGTGACATAAAATTAAATTGAATGGTAAGCTTATTTTAATTCTTTTATTTTAATTGATCTGAATGCGACCTGAGTTCCATGTTCTTGTAATAATAAATGTCCCTTTTCTGCCATTCCAAAATTAGGATAAGGCAGGTATTTACTTTTTGCAACAAGCGCATAGTAATATTGGGTTCCACGCTGGTATTCCAAGACTTTCCAACCATTTAACCAGTGCTCCACTCTTCCATCAGGATAAACAGTAATTCGCCCTCTATTCCATTCTCCAATTGGAAGTTTTTCTCGGCCATTTTTCTTTGCAGGAATTAGATCATATAATGATGCTAGGGTTCTGTTTCCGATTGATCCAAGTTTTGCATCAGGATGTTTATCGTCGTCAAGGATCTGGTACTCCAATCCAATTGCGGAACCAGCTGTTTTTTCCTTTTCTGTCACAAAGTACTTCACACCAGAATTTGCTGTATCCGTCATTTGAAATTCAAATTGCAAATCAA
>CAIYAG010000447.1 GCA_903924075.1 uncultured Bacteroidota bacterium
TCAGTATTGGGTAATTATGGACTTGTTTGGAACCGGACCAATGGCAACTGAAAAAGATGCATTGGGTTCTGTACTTCCAGCTCAGGCTTCAAGAACAGACTTATTTACTTATATAGAGTCTGAATTAAAAGCAATTGAAGGAACACTTGTAGCTGCAAGAGGAAATGAGTACGGACGTGCAGACCAAGCTGCTGCATGGTCATTATTATCTCGTATTTATTTGAACGCGCAAGTATATACTGGTACAGCAAGATTTGCAGATGCAGTTACTTATTCTAAGAAAGTAATTGACGCAGGTTATTCTTTGATTCCTAACTATACACAATTGATGTTGGCTGATAATAATACCAATACCAATGAGTTTATTTTAACCATCAACTTCGATGGTTTAAGAACGCAGAATTATGGAGGTACCACCTTCTTAACTCACGCTGCTGTAGGTGGATCAATGCCAGCTGCTAGTTTTGGAATTGATGGTGGATGGGCTGGAATCAGATCAACAAAAGCCTTACCTGCTATGTTCCCTGATGTAACTGGAACTGCTGATAAGCGTGCTCAATTCTATACTTCTGGTCAAAATTTAGACATTTCTGATCTTACCACATTTACTGATGGTTATGCAGTAACAAAATATAGAAACGTTACAAAAGCAGGAGTAAAAGGACCAAACTTAACTTTTACAGATATTGATTTCCCAATTTTCCGTTTGGCAGAACAATACTTGATTTATGCAGAGGCAACTTTGAGAGGTGGTGCTGGTGGTGATGCCAATTTAGCATTGACTTATGTAAATAATTTACGTACACGTGCTTATGGCAATACAACTGGAAACCTTACTTCAACTCAGTTAACTACTGATTTTATTTTGGACGAAAGAGCAAGAGAATTGTATTGGGAAGGTTTCAGAAGAACAGATTTAGTGCGCTATAATAAATTTGTAGAATCTTCTTATTTATGGCCTTGGAAAGGTGGTGTAGCTGGCGGTACAAGCGTAGCTTCATTCCGTAAAGTATATCCTATACCATCTGCTGATATTTCTTCTAACGTGAAATTGACTCAGAACCCAGGATATTAAAAATATTAGCGGGAAGCACTGCTTTCTGCCTTATATAAATTAACATAAAAAAATAATTGTCATGAAATTAATTATCTCAAAACTATTTTTTATAAGCGCCTTCGCTTTATTGCTTGGCTCTTGTAAAAAGGATGAGGCACAACAATTCTACTCAGGTGGAACTGCTCCGGTTCTTTCTGCTTCTGTAAGTGGTACAATACCCCTTTCATATGCAACTAAAGACCAAGTAGGTGTCGTATTTTCTTGGTTAAATCCAAACTATCAATTCATCAATGGAATCAGCTCACAAGACGTTGCTTATACGCTTGAGATCGACAAAACTGGTAGCAACTTTGGTGCAAATAAATTAGCCGTTTCAATTGCAAAGGATGTTTCTGTGAAATATACACAGGACCAATTCAATTCATTGATCGCAGGTTTGAATTTAACAGTTGGAACTGCTGCAAGTCTTGATGTTCGTATCAAAGCAAGCTTGAATGGAAGCGTTGCTACATTACTTACTTCAAACACTTTGGTATTTACGGTTACTCCGTATAATCCACCTCCAGTAGTTGCCCCACCTGCATCAGGCACTTTATTTATTGTTGGTAGTGCGGTACCAGGCGTTAGTGGTTGGAATAACCCAATCACAGGAGGCGCAGCACAGGTAGCTTTGCAACAGTTTACACAAGTAAGTAACACATTCTATACA
>CAIYAG010000448.1 GCA_903924075.1 uncultured Bacteroidota bacterium
CATCTAGAGCTGGTGGAGGTTTTAAAATTACCCCTAACGCAGAGATCAATGATGGGTTTTTAGACCTATGCCTTTGCAAAAAATTGAATCTGTTTCAAAGACTAAGATATTTGCCCGTACTTAAATCAGGACAGCATTCTACATTGTCTTTTGTTTCACTCAGAAAAGGCAAATCTTTTCATATTGAAGCAGAAAAGGAAATGCCACTTCAAGTAGATGGCGAATTACTAAGCGCAAAAAATGTACAAGTGGACGTTTTGCCCAAGCAATTTAATTTCAGATACTAATTAACTTATTCGATTCTAATCACTTTCTTCTAAGTGCAAATGCTGATGGTGGGCACCTGCAGCAACATGCAATGCAAATGCTGCAATGGCTGTGTCTTTCAACAAATTAATAAAAGCAAGTGTTTTCATTTCTTTATCTCCAGCATTTAGCCAATTAGGCAGGTGAATAGTTAATACAAAAATGAATAACAAAATAGCAAGTGCATATCCTGCGTATTTCACCATTTGATTGGTAATAAATGAGATCCCTACTAAGATAAAAGCAGTGCCTACAAAATAGGCTATCAGAATACCACCGGGAATAAAATCTGGAATAAAAACAACCAGATCATGTGGATTCAGAAAATAAAATACACCAAAAACAATCATCACCACGGCTAATAAATAGATGGCAATTCTGGATACAATATGATATTGATGCATAACAGAAATTTTGGTTACTATAAGTTACAACAAGATTTCACGAAATGCAAGTGTTTTTCAATAAATAATTGGTTTACAGCAAGATAGATTGAAAAAAGGGTTAAAAAACTAAGTGATTATGCTGGATTTTCTATTTTATCAGTTCTTCTAGTTCCTGCATATAATTCATACTCCAATAAGCGACAATCGATCGTGGCGTTAAAAAACTCTATTCTTCGACTTGGTTTTAAACGAATTTTTTTAGCCAGATCCAGATTACCCGTAAAAATATAGCCAGTATACCCTTTGCATTTATTTTTTAAAAAGTCGCCCATACGAGCGTAAGTGGCATTCAATTCAATTTCATCTCCTAACCTTTCACCATATTCTGGATTAAACATAATCACCGCCCCTTCCATTTCTGGTATTTGTGTAGATTCAAAATCACAAACCTGAAAATCGATCAAATCCTCCACACCTGCGGCAGCAGCATTTAATTTCGAAATAGATATTGCTTTATCGCTTAGATCAGAAGCAATGATCTTTAAACCATCTGGAACCATTATTTGTGATTCCAATTTATTGCGAACAGTTAAATAATACTCTTGTAAATAGCCTTTAATATGCATAAATGCATAATTAGTCCTTAAAAGGCCAGGGACACGGTTTGTAGCGATCAAAGCGGCTTCGATCGCCAATGTACCCGAACCACACATAGGGTTCACAAATGGGGCTTTTTTATCCCATTTCGTTGATAAGATCGTAGCGGCTGCCAGCGCTTCCAACATGGGGGCTTTGCCGGGCAATTTTCTGTATCCATGTTTGGCAAGTGTTTCACCAGAAGTATCTAAAAAGATCTCAGCTTCTTCATGTTTCCAAAAAAGGTACACAACTGCCCCACTCAATTCAGAACCAGTACTGGGTCTTAAATTGGTTGCTTCACGCATTCTGTCAACAATCGCATCTTTTACACGAAGGTTGGCAAATAGGTTTGTTTGAATGGTTGGATGAAACACATTACTGGTTACTGAGAAATAACCATCCGGAGTCAGCAATTTTTCCCATGGAATTACTACTAGATTTTTATATAATTCATTAGGGTCATTGCAAATAAACGATTTGAGAGAATACATTACCTGACTGGCACATCTTAACTGCAAGTTTAAAGTGATACAATCGATCACAGTGCCAGTAATTTCAACGCCTGTCTGAAAGCTTCTATCAATTTTAAAACCCAGTGCCAGCACTTCTTTGGTAAGTGCAGGAGATAACCATTTATGACAGGTTATTATAATTTTGCTATTCGTTTGAAACACTTGCATGGCGCAAACTTAAACTTATTTCCAAACCATTACCATCATTCCAGCAAATATCAATCCCCCGCTCAGTAAAATCTTTGGTGTGACAGGCTCTTTTAAAAAAACAAACGCAAGTATCAGGGTAATAACCACACTAGACTTATCAATGATAGAAACTTGTGAAACATTCCCAATTTGCATGGCTCGGTAATAGAACAGCCATGATAAACCAGTTGCGATAGCAGATAATAAAAGCATGAGCCAATTCTGCCTAGAAAGGTTGTAAATGCCATCAGCCTTACTTCTATAAAAAACAAAGCCCCAGGTAATCATTAAAACAAAAAAAGTACGAATGGCGGTAGCTAGGTCTGAGTCGATCGATTTTAAACCAAGCTTCCCAAAAATGGCTGTAAGGGCTGCAAAAAGAGCTGACAGTAGTGCATAGATCATCCAGGTTTGCATGATGCTTATTTTAAAGTAAATGAAAGAGTACCTAAATCTTTGTAAATTTCCGATATTCAAATTGCTTTCTATTATTTATTAATTGCTCATACATTCAAAATGGACAAACGTAGTTTCTTAAAGGGTCTTGCTTTGGCAGGTATCAGTGCTTCATTCAGATCAGATACTTTACAGGATTTGATCAGTTCCGCAGAAACAATACCTGCTGCAACCCTAGCTTCTGATGAGGATTTCTGGGAAGGTATTAGAAGTCATTATTTGTTAAAACCAGATTATATCAATCTAGAAAATGGGTATTACAATATTTTGCCTAAACCGATTCTCGAAAAATATATTGAGCATATCAGAGAAGTGAACTACCAAGGTGCCTATTATATGCGAACTGTGCAGTTTGATAACAAAAAGAATATGGCCACACAGGTGGCTCAATTGGTGGGTTGTAGTACCGATGAATTGGTTTTAACCAGAAATACTACCGAATCTCTTGATATGATCATTGCAGGCTATCCATGGCAGCCAGGTGATGAAGCCATTATGGCGGAACAAGATTATGGTTCCATGTTAGAAATGTTTAAACAATCGGCTAAGCGATTTGGAATGGTCAATAAAATTTTATCCATCCCCAATCATCCAGCAAATGACGATGAAATCGTGCAATTATACGCCAATGCCATTACGCCTAAAACAAAGCTAATGATGGTACCACAGATGGTTAATATCACTGGTCAGATTCTTCCAGTTCAGAAGATCTGTGACATGGCTCATAGCAAGGGTGTAGAAGTAATGGTAGATGGGGCACATGCATTTGCACATATTCAGTTTAATTTACCAGATCTGCATTGTGATTATTATGGGGCAAGTTTACACAAGTGGCTAAGCGTTCCATTAGGTGTGGGTATACTCTATGTTCGAAAAGAAAAGATTAGAAAAATATGGCCTTTATTAGCTGAGAATGATACATTAGAAAGCATTGGCAGACTCAACCATATAGGAACACATCCGGTGCATACTGATCTGGCAATTGCAGACGCAGTAGCCTATTATTTGAAACTTGGCCCTGAAAAAAAAGAAGCAAGGCTTCGATACCTACAACAATATTGGACAACAAAAGTGCGTGGTGTAGGCAAGGTAAGGGTTAATACACCTATACAACCTGAAAGATCATGTGCTATTGCGAACGTGGGCATTGAAGGAATGAAACCCGGGCTACTAGCAGAAACCTTATTAAAACAATATAAAATTTACACAGTAGCTATTGATGGAGCAAACGTGCATGGTTGTAGAATTACACCCAACGTATTTACAACTACCAAAGAATTGGATGTGTTAGTAAAAGCTTTGAAGGAACTCAGTTAAAAAGCCCTCCATAAATGGAGGGCCTAAATTGGGGGTACGAATAAAAACTGGGATTAAATATTTTCGTTTAACTAATGCTTTGTTTTTGTAGGTGGATGTAGATAATATAAAACCAATCCAAACACTACAAGAAATACATACATATCTACTGCCATAATAATGTTTTGTTGATCATTAATCTTTGACAAACATATTTATATATTTAAAAAAAATATATACCAACTTCCTTGTATATTTAAGATTACACGATATTTTTTTAGAAATAAAAAAACGGTTTAACTCATCATGAGTAAACCGTTTAAATTGGGAGCTAACTAATCTTTTTAAAATATTAGAGATCTGTATTTTCTTTGTAAGATTTCTTTGCTGGGTGTAAGTAGAACAATATTAACGCAAGTGCGATAATTGATCCATAAATTTCTAAGGCCATGTGATTAGGGTTTAATTGTTTTTAATTCAATTCG
>CAIYAG010000449.1 GCA_903924075.1 uncultured Bacteroidota bacterium
GTACCAATTAATCAACTTTTCGCAAACCCAATACAACAAAATTTCAAAGAGCTAAATCGTAACCAATTGAATATCTTCGACTAATATCAAAACGCTAGTGATCTAATATAAAATTAAAAAATCAATTTTAGTAGCTATTTATCAGTAATGCTAAATACCAGATTCCCTTTTGAGCTTATTGCCTTTTTTGTCAACGTGATTCTCTGTACCAAATTACCACCCCATTTTGTTTTAAAGCTACTATACTCTGGCCCTTCAGTGGAAGGATAATCAGAATTCACATTCCATTGCTTAGCATCATAATTAATAAAATATTGTGTTGCAGTTGGAGTAGTTAATTTAATTTTCCCGAGTTGAGATACATCTACTTTACAAATCGTGATGAAATTTTCTTGAATCGGCGTTATTGCTTCTTTCAATTGATATGACTCGGAAATATTGATTTGATTTTTTATTCGGTCTAACTTTATTTCTCTTACCCACTTTTCAATACCAGCTTTAACATCATAAGCATCAGTAAGATCCAATTTTAAAATTGCTTCTTTATCATTGATGAAACTTGTTACATTTTTAGCTGCATGTTTTCTTCCAGCTAATTGTCCATACCCATTGATCACTGGCAAATTATGATATTGAGATTGCGTGAACCAAAGCTCATATCGATGCGATGAAAAGGTTCGGGCAGTATAATTTCCTCTACCAGCGTCAATAATAATAGGTTCTCCATTGGCATAAAAGATAAAATCTCCAACATCATTGTGATTATGGCTTTCACCGTTATGCCCTCCATGCGTGGCTAAATAAAAACCGTTCCCTGATCTTGCAGTTAAAACCTGTACGTCTTTCAACCATGCATCTTTTGTATAGGTATAAGTTTGGGGTGTATTGTTGATGTTTTCAGTGGTGAGTATGTTTTTAATATATCTAGGTGCATAAAAGCCAAATGACGATAAAGCTTTAGAAGCTGTTCCATAGCTCTTAAATGCCCACTGTCCCATCCCAATCATATTACTATCATTCAATGCTTTCCCAAATCTGTATAACATTAAACCATCAATATTTACTGTGGGGTCTGCATCTGCAAAATTGACAAAATACTTTTTATCAATATGCACTTTGTATATATAGGCTCCCATTTTTTGGATCAAGGTATCCGAAAAAATATTGATCTGGTGATTGGTTGCATTGCCAAAAGTTTCTAAGCAATCAAAAGTGCTGGCACCTGCTGCAAACCAATAACTGGGGCCTTCATCGCAACCGCCATCTTCGCCCAAACTATTGATATAGGCATCTAAAGCTGACATGGATTGATGAAACATTTGTGCTCTTCTCTCCTCATTATTTTCTAATAATAATATTGCTTCCACCCAATTAGAAACAATCCAAGGATTCCAATTATTAACAGGGTTAACCCTACTCATCCAAAAGAAGTTTTCAGAATGATGCAACATGGGTTCAAAGATTCTATTATTGGTTTCAAAATAGATTCTACGTCTAATTTGAACATTCATGGTATCTAATTTACTACCAACCAAATAATCAGTTAGTGCCAAAACCGCAGCTGTTTCAGCCGAAAACAAATCAACAACCGGCTGATCCTGATCAGGTAGAAAAGTATTTCCAATATGTGCAGAAGCACCCCAAAAACTTTCTTCACAAATAGACCAAATGCCATTAGCTATCTGCTCCATGAATCGCCCCTTATTTTCCATGCTCTCTGCCAAAACCATTGAAAGCAATGCCCTTCTTTTTTTAAATTGAACTGCTTCATAATTAGCCCTATCCCCACTTCTCTTAAACTCCATGGCTAATGAAAAACTAATTGGCTCGAACTTATATTTCAAAAAAGATTCTCCGCCTGCGATCAGGCTTTTAATGATGGTATCCGAAACCTTTGCATGCCATTCAGAACTATTTAAGGGATAGGGATGATACGCTGACTTTTTTATCAGCGATTGTTGTACTTGGGCAAGTGAATAACGATTTGCTAATACATTTCTTTGAACTACTTGTGCATGGCCCCCAATAGAAAAGCTCAGAATAAATATGCCGATAAATTTATACATAGTACTGAATAGTTTCAAGTTGATGAATTGTAAGGTACTCTACATCAAATGATTGAAAAAATTCAATATATCAGCTAACAAAAACAGCTGATTCATTCCACTTTCTAACTTATAAGTAATTAAAATTCAGTTATTTTACTGTATAAACCGTTCGCTTATGAAATCCAAAATGACTTATGGGGAATACTCTAAGTCTTATATCACTGACGTCCCCGCCGATTTGAACAGCGAAGAAGCACAGCATTATAATAAAACATTCCCTTTTTTTCCGGAAGAGGCTATGTATATCTATTCTTTTAAATTGAATAAGATGATTTTTGCCAGAGGTTGGGAAGAACTATTAGGATACCCCGATAATGAGATCAATATGCTTGCTATTACCAGCATCACTAGTCCAGAATATGCAGCATTTTCTCATGAATTAAATGATAAGGCTTTGATGTTTATCCAGTCTAAGACAGAAGATCTGGAAAAATATAGTTTTACGATCGAGCTTAAAAAAATTCATAAAAACGGCACCCTAGTCCCCTTGATCTCTAGGATCGGGGTTTTTCGTTCTGAAAATGGCCAAATCACTGAAATTATTGGCCGCTCTCAAATTAATCGAAGTATCAAATTTGGAAAGGTAATGCGCTATGCAGCTTATGGCCCTGATAAAACGGAATTTGAAGAGGAACTGAATAAGGTATTATTTCAGTACTGTGCTATTTCTATCAAGGAAAAAGAAGCATTGGAATTAGTGAGCAAGGGCTTCTCCTACAAAGAAATTGCCGATCAGTTTAATGTAACACAATCGGCAATAGAAAAGAGAATTCTTCCTCTTTATAAACGGTTTGAAGTAAAAAGTTTAGCGCACCTGATCAGGTTTGCCTATGAAAATCATATACTTCCATAGAACAACTGCGACTTATCGCAGTTGTTTTGTTTTTATAAAAGAAACAACTTGCCACTCTGTTGAGCAAGCAACAGAATTTTGTATTATAATAAAGTCTATCACCAAAGATATTTTAGACCGGGGGGAATAAAACATTTAAAGGTGATAGACTTTTTATTTACAAAACTTGAATCCACTGGCACATGAGACTTGCCGTTCATAATTATTCACTTTGCCTACCACAAGTTAATTAGTACTTTAATTGATGCTTACATTTTTAACTTGGATCTTCCTCTTTATTTTTTGTTGGCCATTGGCAATTCTTGCATTGGTATTGTATCCTATTTTTTGGATACTCACTATTCCGTTCCGAATTTTGGGTATCGCAGTAGACGGATTGTTTGGATTATTGAAAGGAATCATTCTGTTGCCAGGAAAACTATTGCAACGTTTATGATAACCTTTGTTAATCATTCATATTCATTTATTACCTGAGTATTTCAGATAAAGATCTTATTTCAGCTACATCGGTGCGATAATTCACTACTCCAAAAACATCAATCCCTTCAGCTGCAAAGTAGGTACCTAACTGACCTTCCTGCTCGTACATAAATCCTCCAGAGCCAATGCCAATTAATTTGCCCCACTTTGAAATGGTTTTAACCAACATACCATCGTGTTCATATAGTTTAAGCGAAACATTATATTTCGTACGAGTGCGATTCACATCGTCTGTTAATGCTGATGGGTTGTAACCAAATTCATCAGTTAATTCGAACATTAGATACCTATCGCGATTTATGCCCCAATCAATGAACGATCTGTGATTACTTACATCCATTGCCATTTTAAATCCAGATAATTTCCAGTTCATTCCATTCATTGGATAGGCAGGTGAGCGTTGTGCATCCCATACATGTCTTTGTCTGTATTTTCTATATAAAAAAGTAGCCCTTTTGTCATCAAATCTTTGATGATCACCATACCCTGATGTAAATCGTCAGCATAAAGTAGACTAAATATAATTAATTTTAAGATAGTGTTTCCATTCTTCATTAATCACTAAACAAAATGACATGGAACCTAAGAACAAACAAACCACAGAGAACTTTATTA
>CAIYAG010000450.1 GCA_903924075.1 uncultured Bacteroidota bacterium
GAAGACATCAATCAGGGTGCAGATGGAGGCTTATATGCAGAGCTTGTGAAAAATCGATCCTTTGAATTCGACAATCCGTTAATGGGCTGGAAAATCACAAGCAGCACCTTTCAATGGGGTATCAATTTTGGTTCAGAAATCACCGTGATCCATCAAAAAGATAAGGATGCCACGAACCCTAGATTTTTGAGGGTAACGATGGATAAAACGCAAAAAGGAAAACTCGGTATTTCAAACGAAGGATTTCATGGCATGGGAATCAAAAAAGATCTGCGTTACGATTTCTCTGTATTGTATCGCCAACATACCGCTAACGCCATCATGCATATTGAATTAGCGAATGAAAAAGGAGAAATCATTGGCTCCAGTATTTTGAAACCAAATCAAACAGGTGATGATTGGTACAAAGCCGAATTAAGTTTTACTGCTACTGCCACTGAGACAAAAGCAAATTTGAATATTTGGTTTGAAGGTTCAGGTCAGTTAGACTTAGATATGATCTCCCTTTTCCCAAGCGATACTTGGAAAGGCAGAAAGGGCGGGCTACGTGCCGATATGGTTCAAATGCTTGCAGATATGAAACCAGGTTTTATTCGGTTCCCTGGTGGTTGTATTGTAGAAGGCAGAGACCTTTCAACAAGATACCAGTGGAAAAAAACAATCGGGCCAGTGGAAGAAAGAAAATTGATGATCAACAGATGGAATACTGAGATCAAAGACAGACCTGCTCCAGATTACTATCAAAGTTTTGGTCTTGGCTTTTACGAGTATTTTCAAATGGCTGAAGATATTGGTGCTGCTCCATTACCCATTTTGAGTTGCGGTATTGCCTGCCAATTCAATACTGGAGAACTAGCAGCTATTTCAGACCTAGATCCTTATTTACAAGACGCGCTAGACCTCATTGAATTTGCCAATAGCCCTGCAGATACCAAATGGGGAAAGATCAGGGCAGCGCTTGGTCACCCCGCTCCTTTTAACTTAAAAATGATCGGCGTTGGAAACGAAAATTGGGGATCACAATATATTGATCGATTACAAATTTTTCAAGCAGCCATTGCAAAAAAATATCCTGACATCAAATTGGTATGCAGTAGTGGATTTATGGCCAGCGGTGACGTGTTCAATTATTTGAACACCGAATTACGCAAAATGAAGATCAGTTATATTGATGAACACTATTATAGTTCTCCCAAATGGTTTTTAGAGAATGCAAAAAGATATGACAGCTATGATCGCACTGCAGTCTCAAAAGTTTTTGTAGGAGAATATGCTGCCCAAAGTATTGCCACCACAGATATGAATAATAAAAACAATTGGCGCACCGCCATTGCTGAAGCGGCGTTCCTAACTGGATTAGAACGCAATGCAGATATTGTTCAAATGGCTTCTTATGCACCCTTATTTGCACATGTGGAAGGCTGGCAATGGAAACCAGATCTGATCTGGGTAAACAATTTAAAATCGATGGGTACCCCCAATTATTATGTGCAAAAATTATATGCGACTAACCGAGGCAGCTATACCGTTGCCATGTTGAATAAAGACCATCAACCAGCTGCAGGAACTGATAGTATTTATGCAAGCTCCGCGATTGACAAAGCAAGTAATGAGTTGATCATTAAAATTGTAAACACTATTGGCAAGAATCAACCCATTGAAATCAATATTGCCGGGGTTAAAAAAATAGGTACCACTGCTTCAGTTATTATTTTACAAAATAATGATTTAGAAGCTGAGAATAGTTTGGATCATGCAAATGAAATAGCGCCAAATGAAACAACTATCCATACCAACGGAACCCTATTGGCATTAGATTTAAAACCTTATTCGTTGAACGTAATTCGAATAAAATTATAATCTTATCATTTGAAAATATAGCATTCTAAAAATATGATATTGAAATCAACAAAAAGATGGGTCATTGCATTTTTTGCTATTGCATGCATAAAAGCAAATGCTCAAAATTCCGATGCATTGATCCCAAAAATCATCGAAAAGAATGGCCATCATGCATTACTTGTAGATGGAAAACCATTTTTCGTGCTAGGTGCACAGGCCCACAATTCCAGTGCCTGGCCAGGAATGTTACCGCAAGTGTTTTCAAGCATTCACGAAATGCATGCAAATACATTGGAAATCCCCATTTACTGGGAACAGATAGAACCCATACAAGGCAGGTTCAACTTTTCTTTGATTGATACTCTGCTTGTTCAATCAAGAAAGCATCAGGTTCGATTGGTATTACTTTGGTTTGCAACCTGGAAAAATGGGAGTAACCACTATATGCCAGAATGGATGAAAAAAGATGC
>CAIYAG010000451.1 GCA_903924075.1 uncultured Bacteroidota bacterium
ATTATTGATGAACAATATAACAGGTTCTTCACCAAAAGGAGACCTACCATTTCTTGCAAAATTCGATCTCAACACCAAACAAAATGAAATCATCTGGCGTTGTCAGGAAGGTGTATATGAATATATTACTGATGTGTTGGATGCTAATAAACTGGTTTTGATCAGCAGAAAGGAATCTCAGAAAGATGCCCCTAATTTCTTTTTGAAAAATTTGATGCTTAGAATAGCAGACAGACCGCTTACCAGTTTTAGTAATCCCTATCCAGCATTAGAAGGAGTTACCAAACAAAAGATCTCTTACAAGAGAGCAGATGGTGTTGACTTAACAGGTGATCTTTATTTACCTAAAGGATATAATAAAGAAAAAGACGGATTATTACCAGTGTTGATGTGGGCCTATCCTCGTGAGTTCAATAGTGCCGCAGATGCCGCACAGGTTCGTGGATCGCAATCTCGTTTCACTACTATCAGCTGGGCTTCCCCCATTTTTTATGTAACACAGGGCTATGCTGTTTTAGACAATGCAGAATTCCCAATTGTAGCAGCAAGTGCCGATAAAAAACCCAACGATAATTTTGTGGCACAACTTCAAATGAATGCAGAAGCAGCGATCAATAAGTTAACTGATTTAGGAGTTGGCGATAAAAATCGTGTAGCTGTAGGTGGACATAGCTATGGCGCATTTATGACAGCCAATTTATTAGCGCACACCAATTTGTTCAAAGCAGGTATTGCGCGCAGTGGTGCTTATAATAGAACACTTACGCCATTCGGATTTCAAAATGAAGACCGCACTTATTGGCAGGCACCACAATTGTATTATGAGATGAGTCCGTTTAGTTATGCCGACAAAATCAAAACCCCCATCCTCTTAATTCATGGAGACACTGATGATAACCCAGGCACATTCCCAATCAACAGTGAAAGATTATACAATGCCATCAAAGGAAACGGAGGCACCGTAAGATTTGTGTTCCTTCCCTATGAAGCACATAGCTACCGAGGTAAAGAGAACTTATTGCACATGCTTTGGGAGCAGTATACTTGGTTGGAGAAATACGTGAAGAAATAGTGAAAAGTGAAAAGTGAAGAGTGAAGAACGGACGTTGATTTCTGTAAACGATTTAACCTAAGCAAAGCTTAGGTTTTTTTTGTAAAAGACCTTATCATAAAGAAAAATCCTCGGCTAGCCGAGGATTAAAAAATATTGTCGCATGACGATTGATTTTCCGTTCTTCACTCTTCACTCTTCACTCTTCTTTATCTGCAGCTCCTTCCAAGGCGTGGTTCCGTCTTCTGCTCTTTCGAAATTAAACTTATCGGTTGCAGTAATTACAATTTCAGCTGTTGTATAAATTTTGCAGCCCTCCATTAAATGACCGCCGATGGTCTTTCCAGTGCTATCGCTGATTGAAAGATGTATATGTGATCCGTTTATAGATAAGGTACCTACAAGGCTTACAATTTCGAAATGTCCTGAGCCTGTATCCCCTTTCGGTTGATTGGCAAATCGAATTTGATAGTCGGTTAAACTCCCCACACAAGTATTAATCCATCCTGCTTTAATGTTGTTTTGCTTCACCACATTTTCTAATCCCTTTTGAAGATCTTCGCCTGGCTTCAGGCGAAAAGCATAAACAGTTTCATGACTCGACATATTATTTTGTTTACATGCAACTAAAAAAATGATTATCAATAAAGCCAATCCAATTCTGCGCATAATATTCTTCATTTATCATTAAAGTTAACTATTTCAGAACAAGCCGCGCATAAGCTTCGACAAAGGCCGTCCATTTTTCACTTTTCACTTTTATCATTTCACTTCTTCCTCCATTTTTCACTTTTCACTTTTATCTTTTCACTAAATTCTTATCTTCCGTCTCCAAAATCGAAATTATGCGCCTCAAATTGCTTTTAGCCATTCTACTATTTAGTACTGTATCCTTTGCACAAGACTTTTACCTTTTTGTAGGAACTTATACTTCCGGAACTAGTAAAGGAATTTATGTATACCATTTCAATGCTAAAACAGGAACTGCAGAATGGGTCAGCAATACAGACCATGCAGACAATCCTTCGTTCTTAGCAGTGGCGCCAGATGGCAGACACTTATATGCTGTGAATGAAGTGGATAGAAATAAAGCCGGACTGGTAACAGCGTATAATTTTGATCCTGCAAATGGATCGCTCAGTTTTTTAAATCAGCAGTCAAGTGGCAGTGAGAACCCTTGCCATATTTCTATTACTAAAGATGGAAGATGGATCCTTGTAGCCAATTATACGGGGGGAAGTTTAGCTAGTTTTCCTTTAGAAAGTAATGGCGTAATTACTTCTTTTACACAACATATCGTTCATGAAGGAAGTAGTATCAATAAAGACAGACAAGAAAAAGCACACGTGCATTCTGTTTTTTTCAGTCCTGATGAAAAATTTCTTTTAACTCCTGACTTAGGAATGGATCAAGTAAATATTTATCAGTTCGATACTTATATTAAACAGCCATTACACAATGCTGCTCAAAAAGTAATTGTTTGTGAGCCAGGAAGTGGTCCGCGTCATTTGGAGTTTTCGCCCAATGGCAAATTTTTGTATATCATTGAAGAATTAAGTGGTACTGTTTCTGTACACAATTACAAAGATGGTACAAGCAAATTTTTGCAGCGCATAGCAACACATCCAGCAGATTATAAGGGTCAGCCTGGAAGTGCTGATATACATATATCACAGGACGGCAGGTTCTTGTATGCATCCAATAGGGGTAAGGAAAATAATATTGCCATCTTTAGAATTGATCAGAATAAAGGCACACTCACTGCAATTGGATACGAACCAACTAAGGGTGAAGGTCCAAGAAATTTCTGTATCGATCCCACAGGTAATTTTCTTTTAGTTGCCAATCAGTTAACCAGCACAGTTGAGATTTTTAAGCGCGATAAGAACAGTGGTTTATTAAAACATACGGGTAATAGTTTGAGTATCCCGAACCCAGTTTGCTTGAAATTTTTAGCAAAGAAATAAGCATAAAAAAAGGTCCCAGTAAATGGGACCATTTTTATGTAAACAATTTTAAACACTTTCTTTCTGAAACAATGCAGGGATCGTTTTAAGGATCAAGCCAATATCATACAAGAATGAATGGTTCTTTGCATAGTTATTATCAAGCATCAAACGTTCTTCTTCACTCATTTCGCCCTTACCTCTTTTCTCTACCTGCCATAAGCCAGTAATGCCAGCGGGAGCCATAAAGCGAAGGGCATATTTATCGGTCGTTAATTTTTCTGCTTCATACAATGGCAAGGGTCTATTACCTACAATACTCATATCACCGATCAATACATTTACCAATTGAGGCAACTCATCGATGCTGGTGTTACGTAAGATCTTACCTACTTTAGTAACACGCGGATCGTCTTTGATCTTTATGAATGCGGAATTAGCAGTTGCTTTTTTAAACACAGAATATTTTTTCTCACACCATTGGTTATTATCCGCATAGACGGGGAACCTGCATTTTTTTCCTGTAGCCCTACACTCATCGCAAAGAATGGGCGAATCATCAACTGCAGGTTCATTTACAGAAGCGCCAGCCGTACTATATTGATTTAAGTGTTTTAAATCTTTCAAACGTTGGTCAGCATTCACGTACATGGATCTGAACTTGAAAAATTTAAAAATCTTATAACCTGTTCCTACACGCAAGGAATAATAAAATACCGGACCTTTTGATTCTAAACGAACTGCTAAAATGACCAATAGAAGTATAGGAGAAAGCACTAGTAAAACTGATCCAGCAAATACAATATCAAACAACCTTTTAATAAAAGGGGTTTTATAAGGCTTGAATACATTACGCTTTACGCTAGTATTGATACCAGACCAGTTGCTAATACAGAAATTGATTCTCGTTTCTAATGCTTTCCCGTTTAAGGGAACCACAAACACATCAGTAACGCCAGCTTCCAGAGAAAAACGCAACATATTTTCTCTTGCAGATTGCGTGATAATGAAGAAAGGTATTTGAGGAAATTTTTTGCTAGTTAATGCTTCTAATAATGATATTCCAGAAGCGCCCATGATCTCAGTTTGAGAAATAATGGCTACCACATTTAAAGCATTGGTTTGCCATTGGGTGCTTAATTCAATTCCGTTAGAAAAATATTGTAATGATGCATCGTTAAATGTACAAGATTCCAGAATTAGCCGGGTTTCCTCATCGGCATTTAATACTGCTATGATTGGTGCTTGCATGAGTGTTGCTTTAGTTAGATTTTACCCATTCTTCTCAAAATATTTTTAAGCCTTGCGTCAAGTTCTCGGGGATTAAATGGCTTATTAATATAATCATCTGCACCAGCTTCTAGACAACGAATCCTTGTTTCTGTATCTTCTTTTCCTGAGAGGATAATAAAGGGTACAGAACTAAAAAAACCACTACTTCGAACCTGTTGTAAAAGGCTCATTCCATCTAGTCCGGGTATATTTAAATCCGATAAAATAATGTCAGGGATATTTCCGCTTTGCAGATAATTGAACCCTTCCATACCATCGGTAAAAATGGTAACAGTAAAATTTTCACTAAGGGTTTGATTTAAAATTGCCTGTATAAACGCATCATCCTCTACAACTAGTACTGAAGGTTTATTAATTTGTCCATTGCTCATTGCAATTCAAGATTAGGTTTAACTGAAAATAAGGTTACCTAAATGTACAAAAAAATCGTCACTGCATGTTAGTTTTCTGACATCCTTTTAAGGCTAACTAATTCAATTTCAAAAACCAAAACACTATTTGGCGGTATACTATTACTTCTTGTTCTAATGGTATATGCAAGACCAGATGGAATGATCAATTGGATCTTAGTTCCCAACCTTGTTTGAGGCAGCCCTAACTGCCAGCCTTTAATTAGTCTTTTCAGTGGAAAGGTTGCGGGTTTCTCTTTTGTCTGATCAAATACGGTTCCATCTTTCAATAAATAGCCTTTATAAAATACGGTTAATGTATCACTCAATGCCACCATATCGCCAGCACCTTCTTTCAAGATTTTATAATATACACCAGAGCGATTGCCAGCGGTATCGATTTGTTTATTTTTGATTGCTTTAAAAATGAGCTCCTGATCGAGTGCCGCTTGAACAGAACTATCTACATTTTTTCCATAATCAATGGTAGGCTTTTTATTGGTGGCGGGTCTTGTAAAGCTATCGCCCAGTTTTGCAGTTGCAGGTTTAAAACCACCATTCCATAAATAGAACATTCCACCTTCTACTCCACCGCCATAATCAATTCTATCCCCAGCTTTACCTGTGGCATCATTAGAAAATTTTGATTCAGTCAATTCTACCCAAGTTCCATTCTCTCTTTGTGCCCATTGATTTCCGAAATAAGCATACCGTTGTAATTGTCCGTTGATCCCCACAAAATTCTCATTAAATGAATACAAATTCCGCAATGGTTTTCCATCTCTCGGCGCTTTAAAAGCAGCGATCAATTTCCATTTCTGTTGTTCGGGCATAAAGAAATAACCTGTATAAGTAGTAGTTTGAGAAGCACTATCAGTGAGAGCAGTTACAAGCATTTTATAGGTAACGCCTGTTTTCCAGGGATACACCCAATGGCTATGGCCCCCAGTTCCTTCATTTCCAAAATCATCTGCAAAAACACCATCTCCCTTTGCGATCAATTTTACTTTATTGGAATCCGCAACCTTTGATCTACTAACCGCTTCATTTCCTGCATCCCACACTGAAAAAATCACACGACGTTCATTTTCGCTATTCACCTGGATGCCAAAATAACCTCTTGCAAATCCGTTCGACATGTAATAGCTATGTAAGATATCGGCATGCTCTGGAATAGTTATTTCGTTATAAAATGCAACCAGCTTGGTGGTATCAGAAATGGGATAGCGCAAATGAACAGAAGCTGCATTCCTTCTGGCTTTTTTATTAAAATGCATATTCACAGTAGCAGCGCCACTTAATTCGATAGAAGCAATGTCTGCAATAACCAATCCTCCTTTTTTTAAGCCCTTAATTTTAATGGAATAGAACCCACTGTCCATCACAGTAATCGTTCCAACATGCTTTTTCTGAATGTCATTCCCCTGCGGAATATTTACTTTAAAAGTTTTTCCTGCAATTTCAACTGATATAACTGAACCTAATTGCTCATTTTTTGTATTTAAATCTATATTCAGCGTACCCACATTACGCAAATAGAAAAAGTACTGTATTTCTTGCTTTAAGTCGTTCCAGTTTTGCAGACCTTTCCCTTGCTGAAATAGGTTTTCCTCGTCTTTTTCAGCAGGAACTGCATAGCCGGTATTGGCTGGTATAGAAAAGGTGCTTTGCGACCACACATTTGAAGCAAAAAAGGCAGAAAGTATCAAAACGAATGCTAATCTGTACATATTTCAGTTTTTGGAATCGTAAACTTAATAAAAACCAATAGGCTTTCGAGTTTTAAAATTTCTTAAAATTTAATTAAACGTTTGTTTAATTCAAACAATTGTTTAATATTTGTGTTTTAATGAGTACTATGAGTATCGATAAGAAAGAACATATCATGGATGTAGCCGTCACCCTTTTTGCAGAAAAGGGTTTTGAAGGTACTTCCATCCGTGATCTGGCTCATGAAGCCGATGTGAATATTGCCATGATCAACTACTACTTTGGAAGCAAAGAAAACTTGTTCGTGACTTTATTGGAGGCTAAAGCGCGTTTCATGCGCGAAAAAATAGATGCTGTACAAAGCGATCCCTCTCTTTCTGAGCTCGACAAGATCAATCAGATCATCGATGGTTATATCAATCGCTTTTTATCGCAACCGGCTTTTCATAGAGTATTGCAACAAGAATTGCTCGTAACCAATCGAGAATTGTTACATCAAAGTGTAACTGCTCTTTTTATTAAAAATACGCAGGATATTGTTGCGATCATTGAAAAAGGAATCCGTAAAAAGGTCTTTAGAAAAGTAGATCCGCAACTACTTTTTGCATCTATTATTGGCACCATCAATCAAGTGATGTTATCAAGAACCATGTGCAATATTTTGATGAATAAAGAAGTTGATGCCGATCCTTATAAAGATCCAGAATTAAAAAACAGATTAACAAAACATATCAAACAAATGGTTCAAGACCATTTATTAATTCAACCCGTATTACAAAAACAGAAATAATGGAACAAGCACCAGAAAAAAAGAAAAACTCGCCCGTTCGATTCATCGTTGTTGGCGCTGTATTATTAATTGGCGGCTATTTCGGTTATGAGAAAGTGCATTTTGCAATGACGCACGAATCAACCGATAATGCTCAGATAGAAACACAAATCACTCCAGTTTTACCTAGAGTTGCCGGTTTTGTAAAAACGATTGCTGTAAAAGATTATGACAGTGTGAAAGCTGGTGATCTTTTAGTTGAACTAGATGATGCAGAATTGCAACAACAATTAGAAGAAATGCAGGCCGATTATGCGCAAGCAGAAGTGGACATCGAAAATGCAAAAGCATCTTTGAACAACGCCATCGTTTCATTAAAAGTGAATAAGGGCAATATTGATATCAGTACTTTAAGAAAACAGAAAGCTAACGAAGATCTGCAAAGAGATCAGAATTTATATCATAGCGAAGCCATCACCAAAAAACAATTGGACGACAGCAAATTTGCAGCAGAGAACGCGTCAAAGCAACTTGATAATAGTCAGAACGACTTGAGTTCTGCGCAAAGTCGCATTGCAGTATTAGATGCAAATGTTAAGAAAGCTACAGCTGCCCTGGCAGTGAAGCAGTCTCGAATTAATCAACAAAAATTGAAATTGACTTACACCAAGATCTATGCACCTCAAAGTGGCAAGATCGGCAAGAAAACAATTAGTGAAGGTCAGTTTGTACAAGCAGGTACTCCTTTATTTTCTATTGTTAATGATAGTACTTATTGGGTAGTTGGTAATTTCAAAGAGAACCAGTTATATGCTTTATCTGCTGGTAAAAAAGTGACCATCTCAATGGATGCTTTTCCTGATTTAAAGATCACTGGAACAGTTGCCAGCATGAGCGAGGCCACAGGTGCAAAATTTGCGCTATTACCTCCTGATAATGCAAGTGGAAACTTTGTAAAAGTTACGCAGCGTGTACCAGTGAAAGTTTGGATCGACGACGTAGCAAAATATAAAAAAGAATTGCGCGCTGGTTTAAGTGTTAGCATCACAGCTGATAATAAATAGTATCTATGGCAACCCCAAAAGGATTTGCACAAGCAATTATTGTAATCACCACAATCTCTGCAGCAGTAATGGAATTGGTAGACACTTCCATTATTAATGTGGCATTGAACGACATGAGTGGTAGCCTCGGTGTAAACATCGAAGATATCAGCTGGGTTATTACAGCATACGCTATTGCAAACGTGATCATCATTCCACTTACGGGTTTTCTGGCCGAATATTTTGGCCGGAAAAATTACTATATCGTATCGATGATCATTTTCACGTTGGCTTCCTATATGTGCGGACAGTCGACCAGTCTAGTTGAAATCATTCTCTGGCGATTTATACAGGGTATTGGAGGCGGTGCTTTATTATCTACTTCTCAAGCAATTTTATTTGATGCTTTTGAACCAAAAGACAGAGGTAAAGCAGCAGGTTTATTTGGGATGGGAATTGTACTCGGACCAACACTTGGGCCAACACTAGGTGGCTATTTAATGGAGCATTTCAGCTGGCCATTAATCTTCTTAGTGAACATTCCAATAGGGATAGTAGCAACAACACTTTCTTTCATATATATTGATAAGAAAGACGGTGAAGGAAAAAACAAATCCAATATCAAGATCGATTATATGGGTATTGGACTATTGATGGCTGGGATCAGTTGTTTGCAATACGTTTTAGAAAGAGGTGAAACAGAAGATTGGTTTAGCAGTATTTCCATTCGTGTTTGTTCTTTAGTTGCTGCCGTTAGTTTAGGACTCTTTGTGCTGCAGGAATTGAAAGTAAAACAACCCGCTGTTAATATCAGATTACTATCCAATCGAAACTTGAGTGTCACCACCATATTTACTTTTGTAGCTGGATTTGGATTGTTTACTTCTGTATTTGTATATCCGGTACTGGCTCAAAGGGTTTTGGGATTCACACCTTATGAAACAGGATTGGCATTATTAGCCCCTACACTATTCGGTGTAATTGTTATGCCAATCATGGGGATCTTATTAAGCAAAGGCGTTCCCCCACTCCCATTTATTGCAGTTGGTTTTTCATTGTTCGTTATTTACGCATTCATGAATTCACGCGTAAGTCTAGACATTGGGAAAGGTGACTTATTCTGGCTCTTTGTGATCCGTTCATTGGGTATTGCGATGAGTCAATTACCATTGATCAATCAAGCTGTGGCGGGCTTGCATCCAAAAGACTATGCAACTGGTATTGGATTAAATAATATGGTGAGGCAATTAGGGGGTGCATTTGGCATTGCAGTTGCCAACAATTATATCGCCAGACAATATGCACAACACCGATCCGATCTTGTTAGCAATATGCAGAATGGAGCGGCTACTGTAAATGGTCTTGCACAAAATATTATGGGTAAAACGGGTGATGTTGCTTCAACAGCTAATGCAAAGGCACTGACCATTATCAATGGTTCTGTTGAAAGGCAATCTTATTATCTGGCATACTTAGACACTTTTAGATTAATTGGAATTTTCTTTTTGCTGGTACTTCCCCTTCTTTTCTTTTTAAGAGTGAAGAAAAAAACACCGGAAGAACTTGCACTGGCAATGAAAGCTGCATCGGAAGCACATTAAAAAATTAAATAGAATTTATAAATATTAATTGATGAAAAAAATATTCCTTTCCACAGTAAGCATCGCAATTTTTGCTTTGTCTACGCAAGCGCAGGTGCAAGTGAATAATGATTTGAAAAAT
>CAIYAG010000452.1 GCA_903924075.1 uncultured Bacteroidota bacterium
CATACACCTGTTTAGCCCATGATGTTCAAGCATATTGATATTGCTTTCAACAGCACTATGTTTGCGCCTAAGCTTTATAAATTCATGATCACTTTCTCTTTCCTTGTCTTCATGGTTGTGCCTGCCTTTTTTAGGTAGAATGCCTAGTTCTACGTTCGATTCGTCCAAGGTGGTTTTGTTTTCTTTACTGTAATACCCTTTATCAAAACTATGGCTGGCTATTTTTGCGGAAGGGAACTTTTTCTGTATCCTTTTCAATAAACCATCCATCTGGGCCTGGTCTCTTTCTTTTTCCATTACTTTGTAATCAACTATAAACTGGTATTGGTCTGTTGTAATCATTGCCAGCAGCCCCAGTTCCACCTTTTTATTTTGTTTACCCTTGGTAATCCATTCTGTTTGTGGCTCAAATATCGAAAACACTTTTTCATCTGCAGCTATGGTTTCTCCTTTTATCAGACGTCTTTCTATCTGATCACAGAATTTACCCACATACTTGCTATAGCTTTCCAGCATAGTGATAAGAGCCATGGCTTCTAGTTGTGCCCCAGGCACTACAGCCGGCGTTTTTACGATTGCGTCACAACGATCTTTAAGCCCCAGTGCGACCCTCAGGTATTCTTTTACGGCTTCTTTCTTTTTCTTTTCATCCTTGCCCCTGAACACAATCTGTGAGGTGTGGCGGAAAAGGGATTTAAAATCTTTGCGCAGGGATTTTACTTTACGCCAGCCAGCTATTTTCTTTAACTTATTTAGCTTTTCTATCATATCTAACCCTTTACGCATACTATCCCAAAGCAGGTTTAGGTCTGTAGGAAAATGAACGTTGGTTTCTACTACAAAGCTGTCTGTTTTGAGTCTCAACTCTTCATCTTCTTTTTTTTTAAGAAGTTTTTGTCCTGCTTCTACTACCAGATGGTTAATTTCATAAAGCAGCTCCTCATCAATAAGTGATACATTATCCAATATTGACTGGTATTTGAACTCTATCGGATTTGTTTCATCAAGTACCGGATTGTGTATACCCAGTATTTTACGCACCAATTTCAGATCATTGGCCCAGAAGGTAAGCGTATCCCAATTGGCATTGGTTGCATGACGTACAACTGCAAGCACCAAAATATGCCACAAATCCATACCCGTACGGCCGGTTTTCTTCTTATTAGAGCATATCTTTTTCTCAAGTAGTGCAAATATTTTTTCATTTAGGTCTGGAGTGATAAAAATATATTGCAGTGCTGCACAGGTCGGAGGTAATTCATCACGGCTTTTGAGTGGAAACGTCGCATCAGCTATTGCAGTAGTACCCAAAGTAATTTGTTGCTCGAAACGTTGGCGCATTTTATCCTATTTTATCTCGAATATACCACAAAAAAATTGCTCAAATGCCCGTCAATACTGAATAATCACCAGATATTTATCCACAATTCACAATCTGTTTTTGCCTCAATATCGCGACTAGAAAGGGTTTTGGGGTTTTCTTGCAAATACTAAGTAGGCAACTATCATCAAAAATAAAATAGTTACATAATTTAGTTTTTGACAAGACTGAAACTACCTATTGCCTACATGGATTGGCAGCTTTGGCAA
>CAIYAG010000453.1 GCA_903924075.1 uncultured Bacteroidota bacterium
AAATCAGGAAATTGTTTTTGAAAGTACAATTGAACAAGTTGATGTTGATTTTGATAGTAGTCGATTATCGCAAGTTGTCAATAATTTATTAACTAACGCAATTAAGTATTCCAATTCCAACACATCGATCATTGTAAATATAAAAATCGATGAAGAAGATAAAAATACAATTGTTACCAGTGTTATAGACCAAGGTTTAGGAATTGATGAAAAATATCATGCAACCCTTTTTGATCCTTTCACTACAACCGCTAATAAACCCACCAACAATGAATCTTCAACTGGATTAGGTTTGGCAATTGTAAAAAAAATAGTTGAGTTGCACAATGGCACAATCAACTTTACCAGCGAAAAAGGGAAAGGATCTAATTTCTATTTCAGTATTCCAATAATTTCATAATTCCTTGCAAAAATTAAAATAAGTTATTATATTTAAAGCAGTATGCTTTACGCATTTCTCTGTGTTGTGATGCTAAAAATATTCAAACGAGAAATATGAAAAAATCGATAATTGTAGCGATACTATTAATGGCTATTTCTAATAGCAGTTCTGCCCAGGTGATCAACCTTAAATGGATGCAGCATGCTTTTCGCTGGTTAAGTACTGGTAGTTTTCCTGAATATATTACTAAAAAATCAACCCAAGATTCAATATTGTATTACACTGCAATCGAATTAAAAAAACATTTTAAATCCGATACTGTAAGCCTTCCTGAAAAAATTGGTTATCGCGAAATAACAATGTTTGGGAATGCCAAAATTAGTGAGCCAGAACAATCTGCAAATGAGAATGATATTGATGTTTCAATATTGTCATTTCTTACAAGAGCAACTACTGGGTTTGCAGTAAAATTTAAAATGCAAGTAATTGCTAAGTCGCACGGTGAAGTTATCTATAGCAGAGTAATTGAACATGAGTTAGAGTATTATTCTATGGACTTATATATGACGGGTGTCAAATGGTTTTCTGAAGATGAATTTGTACAATTTTATACTTCACAAATTTCTGAGCTCTTAGAAAACAGAAAGGCACTTCCAGCCAAAATAACGATTGGTTCATTAGCTAATACAGAAAAAGAGTTCCAAAAAATAGCGTTGGAAAATGACAGCTTGGTAAGGGGTATGATGCCCCAACCAGAAAAACTATTCCTTAAGACAAATGGAAATTTCCTTGCTGGAGATAATTTTATATTAAGACTTCTAAATGATAAGTCAGATACTATAACAACTGTAACATATAGAGAAGGATGGGAAGCAAGTTGGCCAAAAGTTGACCTGTCGTTTGTAACAGCTGATTTTTTTCATAGCTTAACTGGAATTAATTGGGGATATCAGACTAAAACAAAAGAAAAAAGATTTGGAAGACTAAATTTCAATGATGGAAGAGAATTAAGGTTAAGAATCGAATGGTTAGAATCTACAAGACAATATACAGATGGAACATCAGGTAAATCTTTTGTGCTTTCTCCAATGATATTGGAAGTATTTAAAGAGAAAGATATGATTGCTTACTTTACTTATTATGGAAGAAATGAGTTACGCGATAGTCTTCAGGGTAAAATTGGAGATCTTTCGATTACTGCTGCTTATAATAAAACCAATAGTTTGATTGAAGTAACGGAAAACGGAAAATTAAAAGTAATTATGCCGCTGCAAAACCTGAGCCCCATCAGCAATTCAACTAATTCTGTAAAATTGTCAAAGAACAAAATATTCGTAATAAGTACATCGAAAAGTTTGTCAACTGTTCGAACCAGAGAGCCTGAAATGTATGCATTCTACCATCTAGCAGGCTTGAATGAGCAAGAAATCACAAGGTATTTAGATGTGTTACTTTGCTTGTTTTTTGGAATTGGGAATAAAAATTAGGCCCATCAATACTGAGATATATCATTTAATGTCTATTGAATTAAGCGTACCTTCTACTTCTTAAATCCATTATATGTCATTTATTGATTATTATGAAACTTTAGGAATCAATAAAAATGCCAGCGAAGATGACATTAAGAAAGCCTATAGGAAATTAGCAAGAAAACTTCACCCAGATTTAAATCCGAACGATAAAGAAGCTCATTCTAAATTTCAAAAAATTAATGAGGCTAACGAAGTATTGAGTGATCCTGAAAAAAGAAAAAAATACGATCAGTACGGAGAGCATTGGGAACACGGTGAAGAATATGAACAAGCCCAACGCGCAAATAGTAGGCCTCGAAATACAGGTGAGCAAAGCTATGCAGGTGATTTTGATGAGTCCAACTTTTCAGACTTTTTTGCATCAATGTTTGGTGGAAGTAGTGGTGGAAGTAGTAGAGCACAAGTTAAATATCGTGGGCAAGATTTTAATTCCGAATTATCAATCACTTTAGAGGAGGCGTTTACAACTCATGCTAGGACTCTGAAGATTCAAGATAAAAATATTCGTATTACAATACCAGCTGGTATTGAAAACGGACAAACCATCAAATTGCGAGGTTATGGTGGAAAAGGTGTAAACGGAGGGCCAGATGGCGATCTTTTTATCAAATTTGCCATTTCAAATGCCTCTAATATGAGACGTTCTGGCAATGATTTGTATACTACTGTTGATCTAGATTTATATACTGCAATACTGGGGGGAGAAAAAACTATTGAAACACTGAGTGGAAAAATTAAGCTGAAAATAAAACCAGAAACTCAAAACGGAACCAAGTCTAGGTTAAAGGGGAAAGGATTTCCGGTGTATAAAAAAGAAGGGGAGTTTGGTGATTTATTTATCACTTACCATGTTATGGTGCCAACAGATCTTACCGACAAACAAAAAGAATTATTTATAGAACTTCAAAAATTATCTCAATAAAAAAACGCTATATGGAAATGCACGAATACATACCAGTAGATATTTTTTGTAGACAGCATGGAGTTGAATTAGCTGTTATCAGTTCGTTACAATCGTATGGACTAATAGAAATCCTAAGGGTAAATGAAATTGAATACGTAGAACAAAATCATTTAGCAGAAGCAGAAAAAGTAGTAAGACTTTACAGCGAACTAAATATTAATCCTGAAGGAATTGATGCAATTGTAAACTTATTGCAACGCATCAAAGAGATGCAATCAGAAATACAATTCCTAAAAAACAGATTAAACTTGTATGAAGACTAGAGTTTTTAAAGTCTAAAAATCATTCTATATTCATTGTGCCAAATGAAATTCATGAGAAAAGCACAAAGGGGAATTTTTTTTATTGTCAGTTATTTCATTGTACAAACGTTAGTTGCACAATATAGTCCAGCCAAAATATACCATCAAGACCCTTTAAAATACGATACAGTTTCAAAACATTATAAATCAGACTATCAGCCTAAAGCTCCAGTGGGTGCGCCAAATATAGTGTTGATCATGTTGGATGATGTAGGATTTAGTACGGCTGGAACTGTTGGCGGATTGGCTGAGACGCCAGTGATGGACCAATTAGCAGCTGGAGGGCTACTTTACAACAACTTTCATACAACAGCGTTATGCGCACCCTCTAGAGCTGCTCTATTAACAGGAAGAAATCACCATTCAGTGAATATGGGCCATTTTACAGAAACCGCATTTGATGCACCTGGATACGATGGAAATATGCCTTTCGAAAAAGCTACAATGGCTGAAGTTTTAAAAGAAAATGGATACAATAGTTTTATTCTTGGTAAGTGGCATTTAACGCCTGTTTCTGATAGAACTGCTGCAGGGCCTTTTAATCGTTGGCCAACTGGAAGGGGCTTTGATCGTTATTATGGATTTTTAGAATCTGCAACTGATCAATACTATCCTGTTTTATGGGAAGGAATAACAAGATCAAATATTGATACT
>CAIYAG010000454.1 GCA_903924075.1 uncultured Bacteroidota bacterium
CCGTAAATCTTCCTTTTACCTTATTCACAAAAAATTCAGCGCCATAACTCCAGCCCTTCCCAAAAACAAATTCTTCTTCAGGATCTTTCAAAGATGGTGTATAGCCTTCTCTGTATTCAATTTGATGATCCATTGTTTTATAATAGGTTTCCACAGAAGTTTCGAACATGCCATCTTTAAAATTCTTGAAATAACCTAGTGCATATTGCCAACTCACCTGTGGTTGAACTATTGAAGTACTAGGAACCCATAAGTCTGTTGGTAAAGTTGTACCAGCGTTTGTAACAAGGTGAATGTATTGCAGGTTATGTGTGATCGCTGCTTTTAAAGAACTGGTTTCATTGAGTTCGTAGCGCATAGTGGCTCTAGGTTCAAAGCCTCCATATACTTGTACAGTTTGTCCTTTGCCATACACCACACTATCTAACACATTCCCATTTGTATCCCTGATATATTTGGTATACCTGCCCACTTGTTGAAATCGGCTGTAACGCAAGCCCAGATTCAATTTCAACTTTGGATTGATTTCCCAATCATCTTGAATATATGCAGCATATTCATTTGCATATTTCTTTGTGGCGTTTTGCGGAGTAAACACAACGCTATCCTGATTCCCACTCAAGACATTCGGTAAAAAAGTGTGAAAAGTATATTGAACCCCGAATTTGATTTTATGTTCTGGTGATGCATAATAATCAAAATCTGTTTTGGCATTCAGGTCGCGAATACCTGAGGAAAGATTGATATTAAAATCATTCTGCCTGCCATTTAAAGCAAATTTATAATCGTTATACACTAAGGTAGTATTAGCAAAAAGTTTCTTATTGAAAATATGATTCCACCTAAGTGTTGCAGTAGAATTACCCCAAGGGATCTCTGTTTGAAAAGAGCGTTTTGAATTGTTGAAATTAAACTTGTCTCTCCCAAAATATCCACTCAAATACAAATGGTCTTTTTCGGAAAATTCATAATTCATTTTAGCATTCAAATCATAGAAAAAATAACCAGAGCCATAATAATCGCTTGTTTTCTTAATGAATGGTTTCGCTAAAGCATCTGCATATGTTCTTCTTGCCGAGATCATATAGGACGCTTTGTTTTTCTTCAATGGCCCTTGAATGGAAAACCTCGATGCGATCAAACCAATTCCAATATCTACCTGTGTTTTATTGGTATTACCCTCTTTCATCGCCACATCTACCACAGAAGATAATCTGCCACCATACTGTGCAGGCATCCCCCCCTTAATGAGGGTTACATTTTTTATAGCATCACTATTGAAAATAGAAAAGAATCCAAATAAATGCCCGGTGTTATACACAACGGCATCATCTAATAAAATCAAATTTTGATCTGCACCTCCTCCCCGAACATAAAAGCCAGCATTACCTTCGCCGGCATTTCTGATCCCTGGCATTAATTGTAATGTTTTCAGGATATCTACTTCGCCCATGAATGCTGGAATTGCTTTAGCTGTATTGATGTTCAGTTCCATTTTGCCCATTTGAGCAGTTTTAATATTATTATCCCGCTTACGTGCAACTACTGTCACATTATTGATGGCCACATTACTCAATACCAATAAAATATTGTTTTGCTGATTGCTATTTAAATCGATCTCTATTTCTTTTGTTTGATAACCAACAAAAGAAACCAATGCTTTATAAATGCCTTTCTTCAATGTAATGGAATAGAACCCATACTGATTGGCGCTAACGCCTTTGCCTTCAGAACGAATATAGAAATTGGAGCCAATGAGTGTTTCGCCTGTTAGAGAATCTTTGATATAGCCATTGATCGTATACTTTTCCTGGGCGATTACAGAAATAGTTAGCACTATTAAAAGGAGGAAAAATAAGATTGGCTTAATACGCATATACCCTTAACAAATGTTGCTATACAAAGTTCTTTGAATGATCTATTTATTGAAGCTTTTCCATTTTAATGGTGTCTTTAATTTCACAGCAAGGTGTTGCAGCTTTGGGTAAATATGGATTTTGAAGGTCTTGAGGCTTACTGATCCAATAAGCGCCCTGATCATCAAAAGCATTTCCGCAGTATGCATGATACAATGTTAATTGGTTGTATTGCACGGTTCTGATCAGATCATACAATTGATCGCTTACCATTTGAAATGACTTTCTTTTTGCAAGAAGATCCCTCTCTCCTAATAACCCAACTAATTCAGCAGAAATACCTTCTGAGTATGTCCTTGCAGTTAATACCAAGTTACTATCAGCCTTTAATTCATTTAGTTTTAGGCTATCCGCTGCCTTCATCAAGGCCCTTGAAGATTGGGCGATGCCGCTATCCTTTTCTGCAATAAAGTTGTTTTTGAGCTCAAAATATGCGTCCATGACTTCAGTGAACGATTGGTTAAACGCTGGTGAATTGGCCAGTTTTACTAAAGCAACCTGGTTGTTTCCAATAGATTCTGGTGTTACTTTGTCTTTTTGCCCGTTGCAAGACAGGAGCATTACTATTGTAAACAGTGCAAAAGCGCTTTTCATAAAAAATTTTGTACCCAAATTTAAAGCAAATTGCATTGGCAGCAGTTTGCAATTACCTTTGCGGCCTTAAATACTTGTTAAGAGATGCTGATAGGATTACAAAATGTTACGTTTGAGTTTGGAGCCAGAGTAATTGTGGAAGATGCCACTTGGCATATTCAGCCCGGCGATAGAGTGGGTTTGATCGGTTATAATGGTACTGGGAAGTCAACTTTATTAAAGGTATTGGTTGGAGAATACCTGCCTTCTAAGGGATCTGTTGAGAAAAGCAAGGATACCACCATTGGTTATTTACACCAGGATCTGTTAAGCTTTGATACGAACGAGAACATTACAGAAGTTGCTTTAAGCGCCTTTGAAAGGGTGCGCCAACTTGAAAAAGACATTGAAACCCTGGGACACGAATTAGAAAACGATTCAGAGAACGAAGAACTACTGATTAAATATACGGATGCCCTTCACGAGTTAGATGTGCTGGATGGCTATAATATTCATCACAAAGCAGAAGAAGTGCTTCACGGTTTAGGATTTAGTAATGAAGACCTGATTCGTCCGTACAAAGAATTTAGTGGAGGTTGGAGAATGCGTGTGCTTCTTGCTAAAATGATTTTGCAGCAGCCCGATGTGTTATTGATGGATGAACCTACGAACCACTTGGACCTTCCATCTATTGAGTGGCTTGAGAAATATCTACTTCATTATAAAGGAAGTGTAGTGATTGTAAGTCACGATAAATTCTTCCTCAACAAAATGGTGAATAAGATCGTAGAAGTGTATCAACAGCAAATTCATATTTACTCAGGTGATTATGAATTTTATGAGCAGGAAAAAATGATCCGCATCGATATGCAACAAAAAGCATTCGAGAATCAGCAAGATTATATTCGCCAGCAAGAAAGATTTATTGAACGATTCAAAGCAAAGGCAAGTAAAGCTGCACAGGCACAGAGCGTTCAAAAAAGATTGGATAAGATCGATAAGATCGAGGATGTACAATTAGAAAGGCCAGACCTCAGGATCAATTTCCAATTAGATAAGGTTCCAGGGAGAGTATTGGTTTCTTTAAAAGATGTAAGCAAGAGCTTTGGCAATATTAATATCGTTGACCATACCAGTGCCGAGATCGATCGAGGAGATAAGATCGCATTGATCGGTGCCAATGGCAAAGGAAAATCTACGGTGCTTAGAATGGTGGCGGGAAATGAATCATTTTCAGGAGAACGTGTTTGGGGACATAATGTTGAAGAAAGTTTCTATGCACAGCATCAGCTAGAAGCACTTACCATGACCCATACCATTTTGGAAGAAATGCAAAGTTGTGGCAGTAAGAAAAGTGATGTGGAATTAAGAAGCTTGATGGGCGCATTCCTATTTGGCGGAGATGATATTGATAAAAAAATACGCGTGTTAAGTGGGGGTGAAAAAGCTCGTGTAGCATTGGCTAAAACCATTGTCAGCAAGGCTAATTTCCTGATCTTGGATGAGCCTACTAACCAC
>CAIYAG010000455.1 GCA_903924075.1 uncultured Bacteroidota bacterium
ATTATTTTTTATTGCATTTATGTATATACCATACTAGAAAGAATGCAATTACCCATTACCTGGGGTTGGGGCAGTGAATGGATCTATTGGACAACCATTCTCATACCATCATTCCTGTATATGCAAAGTGGTAAATGGAAAAAGCTCAGAATTTAAATCCTTAGCCTTTTAATTGTGTTACTAAGTTAATGTACAATTGCATGGCTTCTTCTTTGGTAGTGCCAGCTAATTTTGCCCAAGCTTCGTGTTTGAATTTGGCAACAAAATCAAATGGGTTAGACGGACCAGACTCTTGCGTATCCCCTTCTGTGCCTTGTTTGTACAACGCATAAAGTTTTAGTAAGGTTTCGTTATCCGGTTTTTCTGAAAGTGTTTTACTATTCACTACTGCTTGTTGAAATAATTCTTGGATGTCCATTTGATTTATTTTAGAAGTAACTATTATTGAATATCATTTAACATTTTTGCACCCTCTGCTTTAATGGCTGCGTCATCTCCTGTTCTGGTGGGTAATTTAACTAACTTATTTAAAACTTCAATTGCCTGAGTTGGTTGATGGTTATCGCGATACGCTTTAGCTAGGTCCAGATAATTAAGCGCAAAATAAGGATCAAGCACCTTACATTTTTCAAAATTAGAGATGGCTGAATCTAAGTCGCCATTCGGTAATCCACCATAAAAAAGTCTCACTGCTATTTTCTTGATACCAGACAGGTTAACCATTTCATAGTGCCATTTCCCAATGCTGTAGTAAGCTTTAGCATGTTTGGGGTTGATGGCAACCGCTTTTTCATTATAAGATTTCGCATCTTTAACGTAAGCCACAATTTTTTTATTCTCAGATTCAACGTCTGTCATTTTACCTGCAGCCATTCCCATCACATAATTAGCATCTGCGTTATTGGGATCCACATCGAATGCTTTTTTTGCATAATCAGCAGCGGTTTCAAAATAGAGTCTTTTACTGTTTTTATCAGTAAGCCTGCCCCCGATGGATGCATTTAATTCGGAAGCTCGTACAAGGGCTTTTAAATTAGTAGGATCTATAGTGAGAACTTGTTTGTATTTATCTAGTGCTTCTGTTTCTTTGATCTGACGCTCGAAATTATCTGCCTCTTTTAATAATACAGCGGGATCTTGCGCTTTCAAAACAAAGCTTAATGGTAGCAGCAAAAAAAGTAATAAGCATTTCATGAATGAAAATTTACAGTTCAGATCTTTTTAATTGGAAAGAGACACTAACATTCCCTACCATTTTTTGAATTGGTGGGTTTAATTTTTTAATACTGAATTCAATGTTTTGTACAGATGAAAATTTCTCCATCACTTGATAGCAAAAGCCTGTAGCAATAGTTTCTAATAAATCGGTTGGATGTTTCATCCTCTCTGCTAATAAATCATATACCGCAGTATAATCAACTGTTTCGTTGATCGAGTGAATGATTTTTTGATTAGGCAAATAATCGATATTGATGTTAACCACGAATTCATTACCCAAAATACGTTCCTCTTCGTAAAGTCCGTGATAGGCAAAAAACTGTAATTCTTCCAAATGGATCTTAAGCATATTGCAAAAATAAAGGCGATCAGCTGAATGCCATCGCCTTTAATCAATTATTATCAAATCCTTAAGCTAAACCTGCGGCTGTAAGATATCTTTCTGCATCCAAGGCAGCCATACATCCACTACCCGCAGCAGTAACAGCCTGACGGTAATTTTTATCTTGTACATCACCAGCTGCAAAAACACCTGGAACATTTGTTTTAGAAGTGCCTGGAATAGTTTTGATATAACCAGTTTCATCCATATCAATAAAATCCTTAAAGATACTACTGTTAGGTTCATGACCAATTGCTACAAAAAAACCACTCACAGGGATCTCCTGTTTTTCATTTGTTACAGTATTCAATAAGCGTACAGCTTCCACTTTATTTTCCCCTAAAACTTCATCGGTTAAACTATTCCAATAAACTTTAATATTCGGCGTATTTAATACCCTTTCCTGCATTACTTTACTAGCACGCATTTGATCTCTACGTACAACCATGTGAACGGTTGTACAAAGTTTAGAAAGATATACAGCTTCTTCAGCCGCAGTATCACCAGCACCAACAATAGCTACCTCTTTTCCACGGAAAAAGAATCCATCGCAGACTGCACAGGCACTTACACCAAATCCGTTTAAGCGTTGCTCTGACTCTAATCCAAGCCATTTTGCAGATGCGCCCGTACTAATAATAACAGAATCGGCTTCGATCCATTTTTCTTCATCTATTTCAACCCTAAGTGGATGTTTGCTGAAATCTACTTTTGTTGCTAATCCATAACGGATATCAGCGCCCATACGAGCGGCCTGTTTTTCAAAATGGATCATCATTTCAGGTCCTTGAATACCATCAGGGTAGCCTGGATAGTTTTCAACTTCTGTAGTAATGGTCAGTTGCCCACCGGGTTGGATCCCTTGATACAAAACTGGTTTCATATTGGCTCTTGCAGCATAGATGGCAGCGGTATAGCCTGCCGGACCAGATCCTATAATTAATACGTGTACTTTTTCTACTGTTTCGTTTGACATTGTGTTGTATTTATAGCGAACAAAATTATATTCCTTAGATCAATAGCTTGATTTCTTTGTACACAAAATGGGTTTATTTGGGGATAATCAAGGTTTTATATTGAACTGCATAACCACAAAAAGCACCTAATGCGCCATTATTGATATTGCCAGTTACTTTTCCAGGTGAAGAAAATGGATTTCCAACTGATTGAAATGCGTATTCCCAAGTCCGCCAAAAATCGTAAGTGGGTTTATCAATATTGCAAAGCTTGATCACTGCTGTATCTCCTTTCATAAAGTATCCATAATTCTTACGATCTATTGGTACGTTTCGATCTACACCTCGATCAATTTGAATGGAATAAGTTTTGCCATCCACGATCTGATCATCAAAAACACTGTTTATACCCGGATAAAAAGGATCAGAATTTTGTTTCGTGAAGTAGCGAATATAATTACCTAAACCCGGCGGATCTGTAACCCTCGTCATTATATTCACTTGTGGCGAATCGGGATAATTTTTAAGTGGTACCCACCAAATGGAATCTATCTTTTTGGTTAGCTGTGGTATTGTTGTAATGGAACTATAGAGCTGGTTTTGGTAAGTGATCTTCAGTTCATATTGCTTCCCAAATTCTCCTTTCATAAAAGTGGTAGGATTCGCTGGATCGCTGCTGTAATAATAAAGTGTACCATTCGCTAGGGGTACTTTGTATTCTTTAAGCTGATGCGTTTTACTTCCATCTGAAATGCTGACAATTGCATTATGAATGAAGCTGTTTTGAAGAACAGTTGAATCAATGCTAGCATAGTATCCGAAGGAACTGGAAAGTACCACGGTAGGTGCTACATCATTTTCAATGGTTGCATCCACCACTAATTTTGGGGAAGTTGCATCTGTATTGATGTTAATCGTTTTCTCGCACGACAGCAAAGTCATCACCAAAAACAAACATAAAATACGTACGCTCATCGTGTAAAGTTATATAGCTAAAACAATAGAAATTGTGAATTGTTTGCAGAATAGTGGTTAAAACAAAACCCCTCTGGATTAGCAGAGGGGTTTGAATATATCTAATAGGAATATATTATCCTAAGTATGCTTTTAATGCATTGCTATAACGTGCTTTTTGCAAACGTTTGATCGCTCTTTCTTTGATTTGACGGATACGTTCTTTAGTAAGGTCGTATTTCATACCAATTTGTTCGATGGTTACACCGTTTTCTCCATCCAATCCGAAATAAGCATTTACGATCTCGGCTTCACGTGGACTCAATGATTTTAAAACCCTGCGGATCTCTTCTCTCAAAGAATCTTTCATGACGTCTTCATCAGTATCATCGCTACCTTCTAATAAATCGCCCATTGCAACATCTTCTGCTTCGTGAACCGGGGCATCTAATGAAGTGTGTCGGGTATTTGATTGGAAGATATTATTGATCTCAGTTTCGCTCATTTCCAGGATCTCTGCAAGCTCTTCAGTTGAAGGCTCACGTTCATGTTCCTGTTCAAAAGCCATATAAGCCTTATTGGCTTTATTATAGGTACCGATCTTATTTTGTGGTAAGCGTACCAATCTTCCTTGTTCTGCTAAAGCCTGCAAGATCGACTGACGGATCCACCATACCGCATAAGAAATGAATTTGAAACCTTTGGTCTCATCAAATCTTTGAGCAGCTTTAATCAAACCTAGATTTCCTTCATTGATCAAATCGCTTAATGAAAGACCTTGGTGTTGGTATTGCTTAGCCACAGATACCACAAAACGTAAATTCGCTTGCACCAATTTGTCTAAAGCTCGCTGATCACCCATCTTGATCTTCTGAGCCAATGTGGTC
>CAIYAG010000456.1 GCA_903924075.1 uncultured Bacteroidota bacterium
ATAATCAGCTACCTTATCAACCTTCGCCTGACGGATCTTGATCATGTGTTGGTGATTCTCTGGCTCGTAGTTTACATTACCTGTAACATCTTGCTTTTCTAATCCACCAATACGATGCTCTAAACCTTCGGTACCTGGTACTGCCCAAGGACGAACTAATTTTTCATCACGCTTGTAAGGCATATATTTCGCATCACCATCGTCTTTTGTTTTCTTGAAGTTCACAACGATCGGTTTCAAGTCGGCCGACTTAGGAAACTTCCATGGCTCTGCACCATTTGCAATATATCCATCGCTCAATAAGATCACAGGAGTCATATGCTCTAAAGCAATTCTACATGCTTCGATGGCTACATCAAAACAATCGCTAGGAGTTGAAGAAGCAATGATTGGCATCGGACACTCTCCGTTTCTACCATAATATGCTTGCATCAAATCGCTCTGCTCAGTCTTGGTAGGTAAACCAGTTGATGGTCCGCCGCGCTGAATGTTTACGATCACCAATGGGATCTCTAACATCATTGCTAAACCCATTGCTTCTGCTTTCAAAGCCATACCCGGACCAGAAGTAGTAGTAATTGCTAATGCCCCACCATAGCTTGCGCCAATAGCTGAAGAAATTGCTGCGATCTCATCTTCTGCTTGGAATGTTCTTACACCAAAGCTTTTAAATTTAGCTAATTCATGTAAGATATCAGTGGCAGGTGTAATAGGATAAGAGCCTAAGAATAATGGCAATCCGCTTTTTTCGCTTGCTGCTACTAATCCATAACTCAATGCCTGATTACCCATGATACTGCGGTACAATCCTGGCTCCATTTTAGACTTCTCTACTTTGTAACGAGTAGTGAAAGACTCAGTGGTATCGCCATAATTATAACCTGCTTGTAATACTTTTACGTTGCTCTCGTAAATAGTTGGCTTCTTACCAAATTTCTCGTGCAAGAATTCTTTAGTTGTTTCCAAATTACGATTGTACATCCAGTAGATCAAGCCTAGAACAAACATGTTCTTTGCACGGTCACGCTCTTTAACACCCAAGTCTGTAAAGTCTTTCAGAGACTCACGTGTTAATTTAGTAACATCTACTTTGGTTAATTCGTATCCTTCTAAACTGCCATCTTCTAACGGATTTACACCATCAGGATAGTTAGCAAGTCTTAAGTTTCTTGCATCAAAACCGTCGATATTCGCGATGATCTTTCCGCCCTTCTTGATGCTTTTTAAATTGGCTTTCAATGCAGCAGCATTCATGGCAACTAATACATCACAGTCATCACCTGGAGTATAGATCCTGTCGCTAGAAAAGTGCAACTGGAATCCACTCACACCCGCCAATGTTCCGATAGGAGCACGGATCTCTGCTGGGAAATCAGGGAAAGTGGCTAGGTCAATTCCTAGCATCGCTGTGTTGTTGGTAAACTGTTGTCCGGTTAACTGCATTCCGTCGCCGCTATCTCCGGCAAACTTGATTACTACGTCTTGTAGTACTTCTTCTTTTCTGGTCATTAGGTACAATTCTAAACTGCTGCCAAAGCAAGCAATACATGATTATTTAAGGACTTTTCGGTCAGCAAATCTTTGCTGTTTTGTAAAAAAGTATGCTAAGATACGCCCAAAACGATGTTTAAAACCTGATTTTTCGCATTTTCTCATGCAATTATGGGTTTCCTAACAAATTGTGCAAAAATGGGTATGATCCTTGCTTTATCTTAGCCGAACAATAATTGATTATATGTACCGGTATCGTAAGGGTTTTAGATGGATGGGAATGGGTTTATTAGGATTAATCGGATTTGCAGCCTGCAATAATACTCCCAATAAAGAGGGTGTTACAACCGATAAGGATTCATTAACGGCCGATTCGGCTAAAATGGCCTATTTAGCCAAAACTGGCACTGCACCAAAGCCGCCAGAACAGCCATTTATGGCAGATTCAAATAAATTATATGTGTACCTCACATTTGATGATGGCCCGCAACCCGGTACTTCGAACTGCTATAATATTTGTAAGGCGCAAGCTGTTAAAGCAACTTTTTTCATGGTGGCCCTTCACCAGCAACGCAAACGCGATGGCAAACAACTTGTTGGCATGATCCGCGATGCCTACCCGCAATTCTTGCTCGCCAACCATAGTTTCGATCATACGATGGAACACTATAAGTATTTCTACCAACACCCAGAAATGGCTTTCGATAATTTTATGCGCGCTCAAGACAGCTTGGCTGTGCCTAAAAAAATTATTCGCCTCCCTGGTAATAGTGGCTGGGTTTTACAAAATCAGGTGAAGACGAGTCATTTAGTGAGTGCCGTTGCACATCGCTTAGATAGCGCGGGATATAATGTGATAGGATGGGACTTAGAATGGAATTTCAATCACAAAGATGCACGCCCTGTTCAAAGCCCAGAAAAATTAGCAGCGGAAGTAGACAGCGCATTTTCTAGACATAATGAACATATCCGAAAAAATGTGGTGATCTTATCGCACGACAGAATGTTTCAACGCCCAGCTGATAGCGCATCACTTGTAAAATTTATTCAGATCATCAAACAAAATCCGAGATACGTTTTAGAAACTGTTGATCACTATCCGGGTATTAAAAAATAATTTACCGGTCGTCAATTTTAAGTTTTCATAAAGGACTGCCTCTAGGGCATCGAAATAAGTTTTTGTATATTTGTACTTGTAAAAAATTAAATTCTATGGCAATTTTTAAATCTGGTAATCCAACCTTAACGGAGAAAATGTTTGATAAGACTGCTTCTTTAGAAGCCGCTAATCAAGGTGTGATGAGCGTTCGTGGTACGATTAACAAATTTGGTTTCTTAATGTTTATGGTGATCGCGGGTGCTGCTTACAACTGGCAAGTGTTCGAACAAAAAGGTGCTGGTAGCATGCAAATACTCATGATGGTAGGTATGTTTGGCGGATTGATCGCTGCGCTTGGTATCATGTTCAAACCAACCTGGGCTGGCTTTTTAGCTCCTGCTTATGCATTGCTCGAAGGTTTGTTCATTGGTGGGATCTCTGCAGTATTCAATACTATGTTCGAGAAAAGCTATCCAGGTCTTGTGATGCAGGCAGTGGGCTTAACTTTTGGTGTAGCAATTGCTATGTTCTTGCTCTATAATTTTAGAGTGATCAGAGCAACAGAAAAATTCAAATCGGTTATTATCGCATCAACCCTAGGTATTGGTATTTTCTACCTGATCACATTGGTGTTGAATATGTTTGGAGTGAATGTGAGTTTCATGCACGATAGCAGTCCGTTGAGTATCGGAATCAGTTTGTTTGTAGTTGCTATTGCAGCTTTGAACCTGATCATGGATTTTGATATGATTGAGCAGGGAGCTGAAAGAGGTGCTCCTAAATTTATGGAGTGGTACGGTGCATTCGGACTATTGGTAACCATCGTTTGGTTATACATCGAGATCCTGAAATTGTTGAGCAAATTGGCAAGCAATCGTAACTAATCAATCAAATTTTTTTTAATAGCCCCAACCATATTCGGTTGGGGCTTTTTTGTGGATTAATCCAAGAGCGCAATGCCCTAACTTAGTTGCTCCAAAATCGCTTCTATGCAATTCAATCGCAAAAACCTTACGAACGACCAACTCATTGAACTCTACCAGCAGCTATTATTGCCTCGCATGATCGAAGACAAAATGCTGGTATTGCTGCGTCAGGGAAAGATCAGTAAATGGTTTAGCGGCATTGGGCAGGAAGCTATTTCAGTTGGATTAACCATGGCACTGGATCAGGATGAATGGGTGATGCCGCTACATAGAAATCTTGGCGTTTTCACAGCACGTCATATGCCACTGCAAAAATTATTCATGCAATGGCAAGGCAACAAAGAAGGTTACAGTAAGGGCCGCGAAAGAAGTTTTCATTTTGGCACAAGGGAACATCATATCTGTGGAATGATCTCGCATTTGGGTCCGCAGTTAGCATTAGCAGATGGTGTTGCACTTGCTTATCAATTAAGAAATGAAAAGAAAGTTGCCGTTGCATTTTCGGGTGATGGTGGAACAAGTGAGGGAGATTTTCATGAAGCACTGAATGTGGCGGCGGTTTGGAATTTACCAGTCATTTTTATTATTGAAAATAATGGATACGGATTAAGTACACCAGTTAACGAACAATATCGCTGTGCTCGTTTAGTAGATAAAGCCAAGGGCTATGGCATGGAGGGTGTGCGCATTGATGGGAATGATGTGCTTGCGGTATACGACACCATTAAAGGTGTTCGCGAATATTGCATCGAACATCAAAAACCATATTTTATAGAATGCATGACCTTTCGCATGCGCGGCCATGAAGAAGCCAGCGGCATTAAATATGTTCCGAAAGAATTATTGGAAGAGTGGGGTAGAAAAGACCCGATTAAAAATTATGAAAAATATTTAGTTGAAACAAATGTGATCAACGAAATGCAAGTGGCACAAGTGCGCAATCACTTCAAAGAAATGATCGACGCTGATCTGCTGGAAGCATTTAAAGCCACTGAATTTATTGTGGATGAACAGGAAGAATTAAATGATGTATTTGCACCAATCCCTTATTCCAATATTCGCGATCTGAATGAAGTGTATTCAGATGCGGCGCCAGAAAAAAGATTTGTTGATGCCATTCAGGAAGCGCTGAAGCAGAGTATGGAAATTGATTCTGAATTAATTTTAATGGGACAAGACATTGCAGAATACGGCGGTGCTTTTAAAATTACAGAGGGCTTTGTGGAAGAATTTGGCAAAGCGCGCGTGCGCAACACGCCACTTTGTGAAAGTGCAATCGTTGGTGTGACACTTGGTTTAAGTTTGGAAGGATTTAAATCGGTGATGGAAATGCAGTTCGGCGATTTTGTAACGGTTGGTTTTAATCAGATCGTAAACAATCTTGCTAAAATATATTATCGTTGGGGACAGCCTGCAAACACGGTGATCCGGATGCCATGCGGTGGTGGTATGGGTGCTGGTCCGTTTCACTCACAAACCAATGAAGCTTGGTTCACGCATGTGGCTGGTTTGAAAGTGGTGTATCCATCTTCGCCAGCTGATGCAAAAGGTTTACTCATTGCAGCAATCAACGATCCGAACCCTGTGATGTTCTTTGAGCACAAAGGTTTGTACAGAAGTATTAGCGGCCCAGTTCCCGCAGATTATTATGCTGTAGAAATTGGCAAAGCAAAAACGGTAAGAGAGGGTAGTGATCTCAGTATCATTACTTATGGTGCAGCAGTACATTGGGCGATGGACTATCAAGAAAATAATCCATCAGTTGATCTGCATATTATCGACCTGCGTTCTTTAGTACCACTAGATTATGATGCCATTAAAGCAGCTGTTGAAAAAACAGGAAAAGTATTGGTGCTGCATGAAGACAATTTAACTGGCGGTTTCGGTGCAGAAATTAGTGCATGGATCAGTGAGCACTGTTTTGAATTATTAGATGCACCGGTTATGCGTTGTGCATCACTGGATACTCCGATCCCTTTTAATTCATTGCTTGAGAAAAATTATATGGCAAAGAGTAGATTAGGAAATTGCATCGAAAAATTGTTGGCTTACTAAATCATTTCAGATCAAATTAAATATATGAACCCACGCATCAAAATCAAATCCATCTTTTTATTTGTTTGCTTATTCGCATTTGCAGGCAAAACTTTTTTAAAGGCGCAGCCGAAAGAATATAGTCCAGCTGTTTTTACAGATGCTGACCGCGAGAAAAAAATCGCTGCATTGTATCCACTGGTAGAAGCTTTATATAAAGACTATGCAGAGAAAAATCATATTCCAGGATATTCTTTTGGAATTGTATTGGATGGGAAATTAGTTTACTCTGGCGCGGGTGGATACATCGATATCGCGAATAAAATTCCTGCTACTACTAAGTCTATGTTTCGCATTGCATCTATGAGCAAGAGTTTTACTGCAATGGCTATTTTGAAATTGCGCGACGAAAACAAAATAAAATTAGACGAGCCTATCAAGACCTATCTACCTGAAATGAAGGGCCAGCAGTTAACTACAGATGCTCCCCTGATCACTGTGCGCCATTTGCTTACACACTCTGCTGGTTTTCCGGAAGATAATCCATGGGGTGATCGTCAGTTAGCAGTGAGCGAAGATGATTTTCAAGACATGCTGGAGGGAGGCATTAGTTTTTCGAACGTACCTGGTGTGGCGTACGAATATAGCAATATGGGTTTTGCGATGTTGGGTATGATCATCAAACAACAAACGCTCACACACTATAGCGATTATATTGCAAAGCATATCTGGAAGCCATTGGGTATGACTGATGCAGAATGGGAATATACAAAAGTACCTGCCAATGTTTTAGCGAAGGGTTATCGTTGGTTGGATAATAAATATGTAGAGCAACCGATGTTGCATGATGGCATTTATGGCGCGATGGGTGGAATGATTGTATCAATTGAATCCTTTGCAAAATATGTGGCATTACATCAGCAAGCATGGCCTGCAAGAAACGATGCAGAGAATGGAATTATTAAAAGAAGCTCGATCAGAGAAATGCATCAGCCTTGGCGCATTTCTGGTTTGAATGCGAGTTATAAATATCCTAGCGGTAGACCATCGCCATTGGCTACAGCTTATGCATATGGATTGCGTTGGAGTAGAGATGGAGAAGGAAGGGAAACAATTGGACATACTGGGGGCTTACCAGGTTTTGGAAGTAACTGGCAGATCCTTCCAGACTATGGAATTGGCGTGATGTTTTTTGCCAATGCAACGTATGCGCCAACCTCTTTAGCGAATACAATGGTGCTTGATACTTTGGTAAGACTGAGTGGCATTCAAGCGCGTCAACTTCCAGCTTCAAAAATTTTAACGCAGCGTAGAAATGATCTGGTGAAATTATTGCCAGATTTTAAAGCAGCTGAGAAGAGCAATATTTTCGCCATGAATTTCTGGATGGATTATTTCGTTGATAAAATGCAATTGGAAGCTCATGATATTTTTGCTAAGGCAGGCAAAATAATTTCAATAGGAGAAGTAGTCCCAGAAAACCAGTTGCGTGGATACTTTGATATCAAAACTGAGAATGGAACAATACGTGTAAGTTTTACTTTATCTCCTGAGAAAGAGCCGAAGATTCAGGAATACCATATCAAGATGATGTAAGAGTGAAGAGATAAGAGTGAAGAGATATGAGTGAAGAGTGAAGAGTGAAGAGTGGTGAAAAAGGTTTTAAGTGAAGAGCTAGGTTGTTAAGCATAACTCTTCACTTACTAACTCACCAACCTCTCTTCACTCTTCACCCTTCACTTACTTTTCTTCTCCTGGATGATAATTTTTCTCAACATGTTTTAGCACGTCCTCTTTATAGAATAGTACTTCTTTAAACTGCCCCTTGGTGTACATTTCTGCTTGGTCGGTAAAATGTTTTGAAGTAGGGTCACCGCTTTCTCCGCCGGCTAGTAATGATTTTGCTTTTACTTTTTTACCGAATTCAACTGCACAGATAAAACTGTTTCCATTGTATCCATAGCGGCGGTTGGTGCCATTGAAAGATTTGCTAACGAATGAAGGTAAGCAGCCCCATGTTGAAGCTGCAAGTCCTGCGGGTAAGCTAGGTTTACTATCATCAAATACTTCTGTAATGTTTCCTGTGAGTCTTTGAAAACGATTGATCTCACCCCAAGGCTGTTTCCAATTACCAAATTTTTTATTGAGTTCTGCAATTACTGTTAGC
>CAIYAG010000457.1 GCA_903924075.1 uncultured Bacteroidota bacterium
CATTATTTGCTTTTGCTACTTCTGCATATTTAGATCCGCCCCTTAATCCATTTTCTTCATTGGCAAATAAAACAAAATGGATCGTGTGTTTTGGTTTGTAACCTAGTGCTTTCATTGCTCTTAATACTTCAATGGTATGCACGATTCCTGCACCATCGTCATGTGCGCCTTCATTCACATCCCAGCTATCTAAGTGGCCGCCAATGGTAATAATCTCATCCGGAAATTCTGAGCCTTTCAATACTGCAATTACATTATGCCCGATGGTATCTGGAAGAAATTGTCCGTTTGTTTTCAAGGATACTTTAAATCCGGTTTTGATACTCCAAAGGTAGTCTGCATCTCTAGGCCCAACTGCAACAGCAGGGATCTTTGCAATCCCTTCTGTATAAGCCATGGCACCTGTATGCGGATCATTTGCAGATGATTCAGTTAAAGAGCGGATCATCACAGCAACAGCGCCATATTTTGCAGCCCTACTTGGTCCAGATCTGCGATACATTCCAGTTTCACCATAAGAAACAAAGGGCATTAAGTTAGTAGGATTGAATCCATAATTATAGTAAACGATCTTTCCTTTTACTTCATCTTTTCTCCTTTCCAACTCATCAAAATCGGCCACCATGAGTACCTCTGCAGTAATGGTTTTACCTTCACTACCCATTGAATTGCCAAGCGCCAATACATCTAATGCACGTGAAACTTTCTTTTTGTCTAGCTCAGTGATCACGGCTTTATCCTGTCCGCCCCGAATCCAATGCGGCAACATACATTCCTGCATGATCACTTCATCTGGCCTGATATGTTCTAGTGTTGCTTTACCCCAAAGTTCTGCTTTGGCAAACTGTGGAGAGCCTGCTAAGCGTCCGCCAACTTGTTTGGTTAATTGGTAAAGCAGATCATAGGCTGTACCATTTCTTAAAATTTCGTCGGAAAACTTTTTAATCATTACAGAATCATTGTTCTGTGCAATTGCCAAGATTGGCAACAGCGCTACTAAAGCGATCAGTCTTTTCATCAGTTAGTATGGTTTGGTGTTAAAGTTAACCATTTGTTGTGTTTGAACAATATGGTATGAACGGCGTTTTATTAACGGAGAAATAATTGTTACTTGCACCCGGAAGGCTATCAGTCTTTCAAGTTTAAACTACGAACTATGCGCATAGGAATTGTTTGCTACCCCACATTCGGTGGAAGTGGAGTTTTGGCAACCGAACTCGGGAAGGCTCTGGCTGATGAAGGACATGAAGTTCATTTTATTACATACCAACAACCCGTACGCTTAAACGTATTTAATGCCAATATTTTTTATCACGAAGTAAGGGTGCCAACTTATCCATTATTCGATTACCCACCTTATGAAGTAGCATTGGCAAGTACCATGGTAGATGTGATCATGAACCACGATCTGGATTTGTTGCACGTACACTACGCCATCCCGCATGCATCTGCAGCTTATATGGCCAAGCAGATCGTGAAACAAAAAACCGGAAGAAGTATCCCAGTGATCACCACTTTACACGGAACAGATATTACACTGGTGGGAAAGGATAAGATGTATGAGCCCGTTGTTACTTTTTCGATTAATGAAAGCGATGCCATTACAGCTGTGTCACAGAATTTGAAAGATGAAACCTTCAAAAACTTCGCCATCACAAAAGATATTGAAGTTATTTTCAATTTTGTAGATGTAACTCGTTTCAATAAAAAACCGATTGATGCTTTCCGAAAAGTGATTGCTCCGCATGGAGAAAAGATCTTGATGCACGCTTCAAATTTCAGAAAAGTAAAACGTATAGATGATGTGGTTACCATTTTTGCAAACGTGCGCAAAGCCATGCCTGCAAAATTATTGATGGTGGGTGATGGCCCTGAAAGGCATGCGGCAGAAGAACAAGCGCGTGCATTGGGCATTGAAGAAGATATCCGGTTTTTAGGAAAGCAAGAACAGATGGAAGATATCTTGGCAGTAAGCGATATGTTCTTACTTCCTTCAGAATATGAAAGTTTTGGATTGGCAGCACTAGAAGCTATGGCGGCAAAAGCAGTAGTAATCAGCACCAATGCCGGAGGCTTAGCCGAAATCAATATTCAGGGTGTAACAGGTTTTATGGCCAATGTGGGCGATACCAAAGCCATGAGTGATTTTGCGATTGAACTACTTCGCGATGAAGAAAGATTAGCTACCATGAAAGAAGCAGCTTATCAGCAGGCTTGCTTGTTTGATATCAGTAAGATTATACCTGTGTACGAAAAACTGTATAGCCGTTTTTGTAGGATGTAAGTTTCTCAACAATGTTCTAAATTCACAGAGAAGTCTACCAAATTCACAATGATGACTTTTCTTGTCTAAGTAAATAGGCAAGTTTGTGAAAACATTGCAAATGAAAAGAAGCTTTTTTTTAGCAGCCACCCTTTTTCTTTTATTCCTCAATTTTGCGATTGGTCAGGAAACCAGAACTCCTGAAAAGATAAAGCAGGATAGTATTGAACAGGCCCTATTCAAAAAGAATAATCCTGAACTTTATCGGGATAAAAGAAAAGCAATTCCCTTATTGGATGGAACTAGTTATGTTAAAGGTTATGCTTCGTTTGGTATAAGAATTAAACAAAATCATATCATCGACTCAGTAAATCACAACTTTAACTTAGGTTCAATGGGAACAGGCATTGCACCATATAATGATGTAAAAGTTTCTGATGAAACCGTTTCTATAGAATTATTTAATTCCAACTTTTTTTTCAATGAAAGTCATTCTCACGACACAAGTAGCTTAGATCTAATTGGAAATGAGCATATTAGTAATGGAAAGATCGATGCAAAGTTTACGAATTCAAAAGGTTGGAGTTCTTTCTTAACTAGTATGGGTTCTTACTCTATGATTGACCATAAAATAGATTCCATAAAACTAAATACTCAGACTGAAGATGGATACGAAATAAGAATATCAATTAACGGGAAATTGCTTTTCGATTGGATCACGTTACAAAATTTTACAAAAAACACCTATCATTTTGCACAAAGAGATAAGCTTACTGTAAAGGATTCTACAATCGGTTTTTGGGTTACTGGTTATGGCCAAGGATATCAAATAACTACACAAAAATTAAAAATTAACGATCAGTTATTAATTGAAATTAAAAACACAAAAAATGGCTGGATGTTAGATAGATTCAACATTACAAGAATAGCTATTAAACCTTTCTGGGGTCAGACCACCACTGTAGATTCGATCAAATACAAAACAAAAACATCATTTGAAAATAGTATTGACCTACAAAAATATATTACCCAAGAACGAATTGATACTATCTACTTCGGACAAAAGCAATCAAAATTCGGATCATCGATTTATCCAAGTTATCCTGCAAACTCGAGGCTAGCTTTTTTTTTTAGAAAACCATCTGCCGGTTTCCCTGATTCCTCACTTGAGTATAAATTAAAAGTTCCCGGAACAAACGATAGCAATTGGATAAGAACAGGGCACCTCATAATATTTGATCCCCTCCCTGCTGGAAAATATTATGAGCTGTTGGTCAGGTATCAGAATAATGTGGATGATGTAGTTCAAATGGGGTTTTATGTAGAACCTAAATGGTATCAGAATATAAACTATAAAAGCCCATACATTCTTGTTGGGCTTTTGTCATTCTTGCTTTTAATTTATTTCTTTTACCGTTACAGGTTAAAGAGTATCGAAAATAAAAGGGAAAAAATTAAGCTTGAATTGCAAGGAATTAGATCAAGGCTCAATCCACATTTTATTTTCAATGCCCTCAGCTCCATACAAGGGCTCATTAATAAAAATGATATTCCAAACGCGAATTTGTATCTCTCAGAATTCAGTTCATTATTGAGATCTTCTTTGCAAGAAAATGACAAAGAGTTTCTACCCATTAAAACGGAATTGGCAAATATCGAAACCTATCTCAAACTAGAACAACTGAGATTTCAATTTAACTATCAAATTGAAATCGACCATCAGATCGATACAAACACAACAGAAATGCCATCAATGATTTTGCAGCCCATTGTAGAAAATTCAATCAAACATGGGATTGCTGGATTGTATGAAAAAGGGAATGTCTCGATACAAATCAGTGCAAAAGAAAAAGACCTTTTGATCTGCATCAAAGACAATGGAATTGGGTTTGATACGAGTAAAAAATCAGTTGGACTTGGATTAAGATTAACGAGAGATCGTATTCAATTACTGAACCAATCATTAAAGGGCCAGCAGATTGAATTAACAATTCTAAGCAATCAAAGCGAAGGAAGCTCCGTATTTTTATCTTTTAAAAATTGGCTATGACATTGAGGGCAGTAATTGTAGACGATGAACAAAACAATATTGACAATCTGTTGATATTACTGCAACAACATTGCCCAGAAGTAGAAATTACAGGCTCAGCAATGAATGCATTGGATGGAGAACAGATCATCCTGCAACAAAAACCCGATCTGGTTTTTTTAGATATTCAGATGCCCAACTTAAATGGCTTTGATTTATTAGCAAAATTCAAGCAACCCCAATTTGAAGTGATCTTTGTCACCGCATTTGACAAGTATGGGATTCAGGCTGTAAAATTTGCAGCACTAGATTATTTATTGAAACCCATCAATATATCTGAGCTGAAAGATGCGGTTGGTAGAGCAATTGTAAAATGTGGCAACAAACAGCAGAACCTGCAATTAGAAAATCTCATGCGCTTATTAAAAAATAGTCAGCAAAAAGATGAACACCGCATTGCACTCTCCGACGCCAAAGAAACACGCTTTGTAAAAACAACTGAGATCATTAGATGCGAATCGAATAACAATTACACGATTTTCTTTTTAGCCAACACCGAAAAAATCACTACCTCAAAACCAATCTTCGAATACGAAGAAATGCTGCAAGACTATGGGTTTATCAAATGCCACCAGTCGCATTTAGTTAATAAAAAATACATCAGATCCTGGGTAAAAGAAGATGGCGGATATCTGCTTCTTGAAGACAAATCTCAAATTCCTGTATCAAGACAAAAAAGGGATCAGATCAAACAGATGCTCTAAACCATAAGTGATTCCTCTTCGTTTGCCCTTTTCAATTATTTTCAAAAAATCTAAAAATAAATTTTGTAACTAAAGAATTAGTCTTAATTTAGACTAAATAATTAGTTACAATGAAAAAGTTGACGCAGGCAGAAGAACAGATCATGCAAGTGCTTTGGTCGCTCGAAAAAGGTGGCTTCTTAAAAGAGATCCTCGAAAATCTGCAGGACCAAAAAGCCCATCACAACACCATTGCCACTCTTTTAAAGATCTTGGTAGAAAAGGGATTTGTGGGCATACAAAACCCCAATCGTAACAATTTCTACTACCCCATTGTAACCAAAGAACAATATTCCGAACAACGTATCGCTGGATTAACGGAAAGCTATTTTGAAGGTTCGTATTCGAATGTTATTTCGTTTTTGGTCGATAAAAAACAAATGTCTATCCAAGACTTGGAACTATTATTAAAACAACTTAAAAAGAAATCAAATGACTAGTCAAGACTTTCTTTTGTACGTTTTAAAGCTCAGTTTGCTATCTGGTATTTTTGTTGGCTATTACTGGCTTGCATTAAGAAATAAGCGATTTCATTATTTTAATCGATTTTATCTTTTGGCATCCATCGTTTTAAGTTTACTTGTTCCCATTCTTCGATTTGATTGGATTACCAATGAAAAACCTGTATTCATGGGCTCTGGTGAATCAATCGATTTAATAATAAGTTCAACAAATCAAGTTACTAGTAGTATTGGCATTAGCGATATCAGTTTAATATTCACACTACTAATCAGTTTTATATTAATCGCAACTATCGGCTATAATATTTACAATATCTATCGAATTAAACAACAATCGCAAATCACCAAACTGGAGGGATTTGATTTAATGTATACTGATGAAGATGCAGCACCATTTTCATTCTTAGACAATTTATTCTGGAAAAGATCTATTTCTATTGATGATGAAGGTGGCAAACAAATCTTTAAACACGAGCTAACGCATATACAACAAAAACATACCTGGGATAGATTATTTGCACAATTAAGTTGTTCTATATTTTGGATGAACCCATTTTATTGGCTGATTCAAAAAGAATTAGAAACAATTCATGAATTCATTGCAGACGAAGCTGCTGTTGCCCATGAGGATATTGAAAGCTTCGCGAAAATGTTATTACAAGCACACTACGGGAATCACTTCTTTGAAACTAAACATAGCTTTTTTTATTCATCAATTAAAAGGAGGCTTACTATGTTGACAACAACAAACAACACCAGGTTCAGTTATTTACGA
>CAIYAG010000458.1 GCA_903924075.1 uncultured Bacteroidota bacterium
AAACCTTCGTCCCAACCTTTGATCACTGCATTAGCGCCAATAGGAACTTTAAAAGGCATCGCTGAAGTTGGTTTGCCATTTAGCATATTTGAATCAAACGCTGCTTTTGCACCAGGTAATGTACCTCTATACAAAACGATCGCAACCATACCAGAATCTGCTTTAGGGCCGGTTCCTTCATTTTGAACTTCTACTAAAGCACCTGAAGGGGTAGACACTGTTTTGAAATTATTTTTATCAGCATAAGCTTTCAATTCTGAAATTTCTTTGTTTTTTTCAGCAACTGATTCTTTGGTATAATCTTCCATCATATCAGGCTGACCTTTGAAAGATTTTAAGATATCTACTTTACCATTGATGAATTCTCCTTTATGGAAAATGGTATTGTAATCGATCATACCCATTTTCTTTAAGGTATCAACACTTAAACGGAATTCGATCTTATCTCCTACTGAAGCAGAAGTCAATAATTCAGTAAAATTGTATTTACCTAAATGTGCAGTATCAAGAACAAAATAAACAGGGATATGACCATATGAACTGCTTAGGATAGAATCTTTAGCAACCAATTTGTACTCTATATTGAGTTTAATTGCATCTCCATTTTTTAATTTCTCTTTACCATTGCCTTTAGTGATCTTGTATGCAAGGCCAGTAGGTGTTTTTTCATATTGATTACAGCTTGCAAACAATACAATCGCTAATAAAAGCTTTACGGTGTTTTTCATGTGTTATTTTAATTGATTTTTATACTCTTTTAATACTTGTTTAAATTTACTTACAGTTGCTTCCAAACTATCACTACTTCTACCTCCAGAAGCGTTCACATGACCACCCCCTTCAAAATGTTTGCGTGCAAAGGTATTAACATCGAAATTACCTTTACTCCTAAAGCTCCACTTTCTTTCCTCATCCCTGTCAATAACTATTGCTCCGAACTTAATTCCTTGAATTGTCAATAAATAATTAACCAATCCTTCTGTATCCCCTGTTCTGATATCATATCTATGTAAATCAGCATGTTGGATATACATAATGGCTGTATTATATTCATACAACACTTCCATTCTATTCATTAATGCGAATCCTATGAACCTAAGCCGATTCTCTAAGAAATTATCATATAAATGCTCGTGAACCTTGGTATGGTCTAATCCCAGATCCTTCAAATGTGCAATGGCACGATGAACAGATGCTGTTGTGGCAGGGAATCTAAATGAGCCGGTATCAGTCATTAATCCTGTATAAATACATTCTGCTGTATTTAAATTTAATAATGACCCGTGTCCTGAATCAATAATAAAGTCATACACCATTTCGCAGGTGGAGCTTTTACTAGTAATACTAACGCCAAAATCGAAAGCCTCTTCTTGAGGTTGCTCATGATGATCGATCAGGATCTTGGTACATTTCGCATCTGTGAGGTATTTCTCAAGGTTCTTTGTCCTATGCAGTACATTGAAATCCAAACAAAACAACCAATCTGTTTCGTCTAGGATCTTTTTAGATTTTTCACGATTTTTTTCAAAATCGATCACTTTATCAACTCCGGGCATCCAATCCAGAAAATCTGCCCAATTCGTGGGTGAGATCACTTGAACCTGGTGGCCGAGGGAAATCAAGAAATGATATAAACCAAGAGCAGAACCCATTGCATCGCCATCAGGCTTCTGGTGCATGGTAATGACTGCTTTTTTAGGGCTGTTGAGTTGAGGATAGAATAAAGAGATGCTTTGCATATAATGGGCGCAAAATTGCATTATCCTTGCTATTCTATCAAATCAATTTAATAGAAATAACAAAAACTAGGGTTTTCTAAGGTCAAAAACAGCAATAAATGCGTAGTTTTGCAGCCGAAATTTAAGAATATGAGTAATAGAACTTTTACAATGATCAAGCCTGATGCAACCGGAAAAGGTTATACTGGCGCAATTTTAGACCAAATCATTAAAGCTGGATTTACCGTGAAAGCTATGAAATGGGTAAGATTAACGGAAGAACAAGCTGGTTTGTTCTATGATATCCATAGAGCACGTCCATTTTTCCAGGAATTAGTTGATTTCATGATTAGTGGCCCAATTGTAGCTGCTATTTTAGAAAAAGACAACGCTGTTGCCGATTTCAGAGAATTGATCGGCGCTACTAACCCTGCTAATGCTGCAGAAGGTACTATCCGCAAATTATATGCAGCGAATATTGGAGAAAATGCAGTTCACGGAAGTGATAGCGATGAAAACGCAATCATTGAAGGAGACTTCTTCTTCTCGAAGCTAGAAAGATTCTAAATGCATAAAACCCGGCTAGTCCGGGTTTTATTTTGCCTTTTGTTTAATAATGGCACTCAGTTCACGGGCACTAGTAACACCTGACTTTCTCCAAAGCATCTCCCCTTTTTGAAATAATATCAAAGTGGGAACACCTTGAATTTGATAAGCACTTGCAGCTTGCGGACTTTTATCAACATCAATTTTAATCACTTTCACAGCATCTTTCAGATCGTCTTTCAAATCTTTCAGAATTGGCGCCATCATTTTACAGGGTCCACACCATTCTGCCGAAAAGTCAACCAA
>CAIYAG010000459.1 GCA_903924075.1 uncultured Bacteroidota bacterium
CAGAAAATGATCAATTATTATTTAATAATTAATTTAAATATACTTCCTAACGTATTGTATTATAGTAGTTAATTAATATTATTTACTACTAACTATTTGAGTAATCATAAAAATTGGCATTTTTCTATACAACCCAATAGCTTTAGCAGTAAAACTACGAAATATAACAATTGATTTACGGGTTTATTCGAGCTTCTATCCTAATTTGCATCCAAAAGTTAGAAGCATGAAAATTTGGGCACTTTCCTTGATTATTTGTCTGGCACTCCTATCCTGTGCAGCCCCAAAAACATTTGAATACCGGGAGGTCAGAAATGTGAAACTGGATAAATTTGGTTTTGATAAAACAAGTCTTGCGATGGAATTGGTGTATTATAATCCGAATAATTTCGGACTTGACCTGCGTACCGTTGATGCCGATGTTTATGTAGATAATCGCTATTTAGGAAAAATGAATCTAGACACGGTGATGCATATACCCAAAAAAGCAGACTTCATCCTGCCCTCAAAAATTGGGATCGACTTAAAGGAATTCTACAAAAATGCACTGAATATGGTGATCAGTAATGAAGTGTTAGTTACAGTAAAAGGTACTACACGCGTTGGGAAGGCTGGGATCTTTAAAACAGTGCCCTTTACCTATGAAGGCAGGCATAAATTGAATTTGTTCTAAACTAATGGATGGGCTCTATATGGCAGGGCATCCTAGGTTGTGGGCCACCTCCATCTGTTGCTCTTTTGCAAATCGGAGGAAGCATTTTATAAGACTCCTCAGTAGCTAATTCCTTATCCGCATCAAATCCAGCATTATTAAGCGCTGTTCTGAGCATATCTACGGTTACTCTGTCGGGATAGAATTGAAATTTGATCTCTCCCTGCAAGAGATTGATCTTCCATTGAATGATGCCACCTTCCATATTTGCTTTATTCTCGATGGTCAGGTATTTTTCTAAACGCTCCTTACATTCCCAGCATTTTAAATTGGCCGACTTGATCGTTGCCCACTGCACTTTCGATTCTTGTGCATAAATTAGGCTATTCAGGATAATAATAGCAAATGCTAGGGTAATTAGTTTCTTCATTAGAATAGATTAAATGCCTTTCCAATTAGCTGGATCTTCTCTCCATTGCATTAACAATTGCTGGGTTTCTGGGGTAACTTGTCCTTTTTCAACAGCCAATTCGATCAAGCTGGTATAATTGGTCAATGATTGATATGGAACACCTGCATCTTCAAATGCCTTTGCCGCAACAGGAAAGCCATAAGTAAAAATAGAAACCATTCCTACTACATGTAAACCGGCATTTTTCAAAACAGTGACAACTTCTAAACTGCTTTTACCGGTAGAAATAAGGTCTTCGATCACCAAAACCGACTTTCCTGCTTCAAAAGACCCTTCAATCTGATTGCCCAACCCATGTTCTTTGGGTTTTGGACGAACGTATATATAAGGAAGCTTAAGTTGATCAGCAGCCATTGCACCCCAAGGAATACCCGCAGTTGCAACACCAGCCAACATTTCTACATTCGGAAAGCTTTCGAAGATCACATTACACATTTCGCTTTTAATGAAATCCCGCGTATAGGGAAAAGACAAGACCTTTCGATTGTCACAATAAATCGGACTCTTCCAGCCACTTGCCCAAGTAAAGGGTTTTTCAGGACTCAATTTCACCGCAGCCACCTGTAATAATTTTTCTGCAACAGCTTTTTCGTTTGTCATGCCACGAAGGTAAAGATTGGCATAGTATCTTTGATGAGAAAAAGTCAAAATTCAAAAGTTAAAATGAATAAAGGAAAGCCGATTATAATTGCAGGTGGGGGGATTGTTACCAATGAGCTTGGCGAGTTATTGATGATCTTTAGAAGAGGTAAATGGGATTTACCCAAAGGAAAATTGGACAAAGGAGAATCTATTGAGCATTGTGCACTTCGTGAAGTGGAAGAAGAAACCGGTGTTAAAAAATTAAAACTTGGTGAATTACTGTTGGTTACTACACATGAATATTTCGATAAATGGGTTCAAGCTGATGTTATAAAAGAAACACATTGGTTTAGAATGTTTGTATCAGGTGTACCAGCACTAATTCCTCAAACCGAGGAAGATATTACTGCAATTGAATGGACAAGCCTTGAAAAAGTTGCAAATAGATTAAACGAATCTTACGATACGATTAGATTGGTCTTAGAAAAATCAGGTTTAAAGATCTAGTGTTTCTTTTTGATCACTGCAACAGTATGTCTGCTTACACATACCAATTTTTCTCTTTCATCAAAAATGCGGATATCCCAAACCTGGGTGGTGGCGCCAATATGAATGGGGCGAGCAATTCCTGTTACGATCCCTTGTTTTACGCCTCTCACATGATTCGCATTGATCTCTAACCCGACGCATTGGAATAGATCTGGGTCAACCGTAAGTACAGCCCCAACAGAACCTAAAGTTTCAGCAAGTACAACAGAGGCGCCTCCATGAAGAAGACCATATGGCTGCCTAGTTCTTTCATCAACGGGCATTGTTGCCTTGATATAGTCATCTCCCAATTCTGTAAATTCGATCCCCAAAAAATCACCCATGGTATTTTTCCCAAAATGTATAAAGTCTTTGACCTGTAGGTCTGTTTTAAACCAGATCGCCATAATAACTAGGAATTAGGATACAGTGTATTGATTACTGCTTGAGGAAGAAATGGAGATGCATTACCCCCATTTTTAAGGATATCTCGAACAATGGTAGATGCCACGGATGTATATTTTGGCTCTCCAGTTAAAAAGATCGTTTCGATACTACGATCTAAGGTTCTGTTTGCATCAGCGATCGTCTTTTCATATTCAAAATCACTCACAAAACGAATCCCTCTAAGAATAAAATGTGCATGAATCTGTTCGCAATATTGAA
>CAIYAG010000460.1 GCA_903924075.1 uncultured Bacteroidota bacterium
AATTGAAAATCTTCCAATGGGATTTGGTACGGGATGTAATCCATTAACCTTTAATCGTTTTACGGGGTCTTATCATTCAAACCTTTATATTGGAAATCAGGTTGGATCGAATGTGCTATTAGCCTGGGGACAGAATATGCTTACATATACGACTGGTGTTGCTGGAAACATTACAGCACCTGTATTTGTTTCAACTGCTAGTTATGCTGGAATTCCATATGAAGTGAGGTCTTCAAGTACTGGCGGAGGAACTGGACCAAGTGTAATGGGATTACGCACTTCATCTAAATGGTACATTTTTGGCGATGCCACTAATATTGCTGCAATAACAAGCATGGTAAATTTTGGTGGTGGTTCATTACCCACTGCCAAAAGCGATGTTACGCTTAAGTTGCCTGTAGGAGTTGCTATTACAGATTTGGCACAATTTGCTATTTCGCCAACTGCGATAGGGATCGTTACAAATGCTGGTCATGTTTATATGCTCACAAAAGTGGTAAATCTGCAAGGTGATAAAGCGGTTGCGGGACCAGCTATATGGCATCATGTTACACTCTCTAATGGAACTACTTTTTTAACGGGAGTTGTAAAATTTTCACTATCTAGTTCAGGTGCATTTGCATTAACCTCTTCTGGTAAAATATTTTATTGGGGTGCACCAGCAAATGTGAGTGGCACAGCCAATACAACAACAAGTTACAATTATGCCTATGATATGTCTGCACAGATCCCATCAGGGGTAAGTGCAGTGGATGTGGTAACTATTGGGCCAGCAGGAAGTCCCAATGTATTTTTTCTTCTGGGTAATAATTTAAAAGTATATAGTTGTGGTTTAAATACGCTTGGGATTCTAGGAGTTAATAATGCTAGCACCACATTCAATCAACCTACTTTTCAAATGGTTACTGGCTTGTCTAATATAGTTAGGATTGATGGGAACACAGAAGCCGGACTTTATACCATGGGTGCAATGTCATCAAGCGGACATGTCTATGGATGGGGAGATGGCGTGTCTTCCATGTTAGGCATTGCAGCACAATCGAGCTTTACAACTACTTATACCAATATAGCCCCTGTTGATATTTATGGGGTTGGAGGGTTTAGTGATTTTAGTATCTCTGGTCACTTTACCATTGCTTTCTACACCAATTTGGCATTGAATATTGATCAATATTGGTATGTGGGTCATAATATCGGCGGATCGATCGGTATCCCTTCAAATGTAACTCCAGTGATCAGCAATGCTGCAACAGCAAAATTAAATGCTCCCGCAACGATCAGTTTTGATTGTTCTAATACGCAACCTACCATTACGGTTTCAGGGTCTTTAAGTCCATTTAATGCATGTGCCGGGCAGCCTTCTACAACACAGTTTATATCAGTAGTTGGGATTAATCTAACCAACGATGTAATCATTAATGCTCCCGCTGGTTTTGAAATATCACTGTTATCAGGTAGTGGCTTTTCAAACTCTATAACGCTTAGCAGTACCGGTGGTATCCTTTCATCAACCAATATCTATATAAGAGTGAGTGCAGGAAGCACAGGAACGGTTTCTGGAAATCTTGTATTTAGTTCAACAGGTGCTGCAACACAAAATATTCCTGTAAGCGCAACCATCAACCCTTTACCGATCATAGCGTCGGTGGTTGGGGCCTCAAGAACAGGGCCAGGTATTGTTACTGTTTCTGGAACAGTAACACCTGTTATAGGAACTACCATCGATTGGTATTCGAATCCTACAGGTGGCTCAACACTGCTGGGAGGAAGCTTATCATATACCACTGGCATTATTTCAAGTACTACCACTTATTTTGCTGAAGCTAGAAACAGCAGTACTGGATGTGTCTCAGCTGTTAGAGCACCAGTAATTGCTACCATTAATGGTACTTTATTTGCAGGTAGTATTGGTTCTAATCAGTCGTATTGTATTGGCCAAAAGCTAGATACCTTGCAATCACTCGTAGTGGCATCCGGTGGTACTGGAGCAATTAGCTATCAATGGCAAAAATCGATCGATAATATCAGTTTCAACGATATCGTAGGGGCTACTGCTGTTTTTTATAATCCTATTCCACCAACACAAACAAGCTATTATCGGCGTTTAGCAAAAACAGTTGTGGATGGAATTCTAGCTTCAAATACCATTACAATTGTTGTGAATCCTAAACCAGTGGTAAACTTTGAACCATAATAATTGAGCTAAAATAGTTATTGCCAGTTGATTCTCTTGCATTCAACTACCTTCGCGTTACTATGACTTTCGACGATCTAAATTTAAATACCGCACTTTGGACTGCATTAGATGATCTTGGATACACCCATCCAACTACTATTCAGCACAAAGTGTTCCCAATTGCCATGTCTGGAAAAGATGTCTGTGGGATTGCTCAAACAGGAACTGGGAAAACGATCGCATATCTATTACCATGTTTGAAACAGTGGAAATTTGATAAGAATAAAGACCCTCAAATTTTAATTATGGTTCCTACTAGAGAATTAGTAGCACAGGTAGTAGAGACGATCAAAGAATTAACCAAATACATGAGCTTGATCGTTACTGGGGTATATGGAGGGGTTAATATTAATACACAAGCTATCGAATTAGAAAAAGGGGTAGATATCACAGTGGCAACACCTGGAAGGTTTTTTGATTTGGCAATGAATGGAGCATTCAAAACAAAAATGATCAAAAAATTGGTGGTTGATGAGATGGATGAAATGCTGAATCTCGGTTTTCGCACACAGTTAAAGAATATTATGGATATGCTGCCCGCCAAGCGGCAGAATTTATTGTTTTCAGCAACGATCACTGAGGATGTAGAAGCATTGTTAGATACTTATTTTAATGACCCAGTTTCTGTAGAAGCAGCTCCAACAGGAACACCACTTGAAAATATCCTTCAAACAAGATATGATGTAGTTAACTTTTATACAAAGGCCAATCTGCTGGAATATTTATTAAAGGAAGATCAAACAATGACCAAAGTGTTGGTGTTTGTTGCCACCAAAAAATTAGCAGATCTTTTATATGAAGAGCTTTCTTTAAGATTCCCTGATCAGGTAGGAGTAATACACTCTAACAAAGAACAGAATCACCGCTTTAATACAGTAAAGCAATTTAAAGAAGGAAATTATCGCTTTATCATTGCTACAGACATTGTTGCACGTGGTATTGATATTGCAGAAGTAACGCACGTGATCAATTTTGATACCCCTGATGTGCCAGAAAATTATATTCACAGAATAGGTCGTACGGGTCGCTTTGATAAAAAAGGTATTGCTATCACTTTTACAACAGAAAAGGAATTGCCCAATATTGAAGCAATTGAAAGTCTGATGAAATATCAGATTCCAGTTATTGCCATTCCAGAAAATTTGATCATTTCTACAGAGTTAACTGAAGACGAATCTCCGAAAGTATATATCAAGATCCCAGATTTTAAAATCAAGAAGAAAGATGAGGCCGGGCCTGCATTCCATGAAAAATCTGCTAAGAACCTTAAGCGGAATGTGAAAGTGAGTAGAAAGGAGGCCATGATGAAAAAATATGGCAAGCCAATTAAGAAAGGAGGCAAAAAATAAACCCCTACAAAATTTGCAAGGGTTCTATTTAATTGGTTGATATTATTTTTTCTTAACCGCTGATTTTTTTACTGCTTTCACAGGTGCTTTCTTTTTTGGAGCCGGCTTTGTTGCTTTTGGTTCTGTTTTAGGAGCAATCTTTTTTGTCTTTACTGTTTTTGGCTTTGGCTCAGGTTTATGAAGAACATCTGTTAATAGTTGGGAAGCTTTCT
>CAIYAG010000461.1 GCA_903924075.1 uncultured Bacteroidota bacterium
ATCTTCAGCTAGTAAAATTTCTATAGAGTTATTCATAATTTCTTTTTTTAACTTGTAAATTCTGGTAATATTATTTTTGCATTTGGCAGACTAAAATAAAAACTGGCACCCTCGTTTACTACTGATTCTGCCCATACTATTCCATTATGCTTGGTCACTACTTTATGAACTATTGCAAGCCCAATGCCTGTGCCTTCAAACTCGTCCTGGCCATGCAATCTTTGGAATACGCCAAATAGTTTGTTATAGTATTTCATGTCAAAACCAGCACCATTATCTTTTATAAAATAAACGGTTTGATCATCTTTTTGATAGCAGCCAATTTCAATGATCGTTTTAGGTTTATATTTTGAATATTTAACGGCGTTGCCAATTAAATTGATCCATACTTGATTTATTAGAGAAGTATCGCCATATATTGATGTGAGCGGATGAATTGTAAATTCAATTAAACGATCGGGGTTATCTTTTGCAGTTTCATCGCAAAGTGTAGTAACCATTTCTTGCATATTTATCTCAGAACCACTAATTGCCTTTCTGCCCAATTTTGAAAAAGCGAGCAAGTCATCAATTAAGTGTCCCATTTTTTTCGAATTAGTTATAATGGATGCTAAAACTGTTACTCCATCTTCATCTAGCTTATTGCCATAATCTTCTTCTAATATTTTGGTATAGCCATTGATCGCTCTTATTGGAGCTCTTAGATCGTGAGATACCGAATAAGAAAAAGATTCTAATTCTTTATTAGAGGATTCTAGTTTTGCGGTGCGTTCAACAACGATTTGCTCTAGATCATCGTTTAGTTTTAAGTATTTTGCTTCTGAGATCTTTAATTCATTGTTTATAATGGTCAATTCAGCAGCTTGTATTATTTTGTCGTGCGTTTGAAGTAGGTTTCTATAATAAATAATTAAAAAGAGAGAAGATACAATTGTCATTAACAGGAACATCCCACCTAAAAACCAATTGAAAAGTGTTACACTTTTTTCATTTATTAGTTTTCTTTCTCTAAGCAGTTCGTATTCTTTTGCTTGAATTTTGCTTACATAGAACCGTATTTGATTTGATTGATTTTTTCCTTCTGATACTGATATACTGCTTAGAATAGTGGCCATTCCAACCGAGTTTCGCATTGCAACCACCATATCTAAAAATGCGATTCTTTTTTTTATATAAACTTCAAGAGAGTCTAAAAAAATGTTTTGGCTAATCTTGTCTTTAGTTAATTCCTTAAGATCTGCAATGTTTTTGTAGACAACCTTTTTTGCAAAAATCATCGGTTCAAGGTATTCACTATCTTTTATGATCATAAATCCTCGAACACCCGACTCCATATCTTTGACAAGCGTGAGTGTGTTTTCGGATAGATTTATAACCTGTTCTGTATGATTAATCCATTTGGATGAATCATTCATTTTTACATTGCTTTGATAAACTGCATAACCAACTGATCCTATAGTGATGATTACAAAGAAAATAGGAAGTATGATCTTTTTGAGAATACTATTTTTCATAGGGGCACCTATTATTTCAACGAATAAAGGTCCCGTACTTATTAAGCTTAAAACTTACACAAATGCCACTAATACTTGCAAACTTCGGGCTATTTCACCTGTTTTATCCAATGCACATTGCGCTCTTTTAAATAATTAATGATGAAATCAAAGTTCTCTTTGTTTTCTCCGATCTTTTCTGGTGGATACACGCCTTTTAAATTAATCTGCTTTGCAAGTGCTAACTCTGCAACTGCAGTACAAGTGAGTCCGGTTGTTCTTGACATAGAACTCAGTTGATTTTTTGTATCACTATAGTCAAGCAAATCGTACACAATAGTTATAGGATGATTGTCTTTTGTGCCTTCCACCACTACTTTCATCACTGTGAGGTCTTCGTCTGTTTCATTGAGTTTCCAGGAATTGATCAATACTTTTGAAGTAGCTTCGATATGAGCTGGTCCAAAGAAACCAATTGCTTTGAGGGTTTTGATGAGTTCAACATGGCCAGGATAGCGCAAAGTTTTTTCAGACATATTTGGAATATCAGGGAAGCTATCTAGGATACTCCTTAACCCATCGGTATTAAAACCATCTAAAGTACCAATGCCATCAAAGTTCAAAGTTTCCATTTCAGAAAGTGCAGGTTCGGTTTTGTTTTCTCCATTTACACGCAATCTTGCAGGCCGCATATATTCTTCAATTACATCAATAGGAGAGAAAGGCGCTTTGTATTCGAATGGTTTTTCGCGAACAATGGGAAGTCCGCCTACATAGAATTTAAAATTCAGCACTTTGAATTCCTGATTGTATCGGCCTAAAATTAAATTGCTCATTCCTGGTGCTACGCCACAATCCATGATCGAACAAACATTGTGTTCGATTGCTAATTGCTGCAGTGCTGTGATGCTTTCTGGGAAAAAGGAAATGTCTACACTATTCTTACCCGCCTTGATCACCAATTCCAAAACGCGATAACCCATAAAACCCGGAACTGCATTTACCACTAGGTCTGCGAAAGATAGTGTCTCTTTTAAATGAACTGAAGCATCCAATAAATTAATGGGAACAGTTTGTATGCTATTGTTCTTTCTATTTAAGATCTCTAAATTCTGTTGATTTAGATCGAATGAAGTAACGCTATGAGTTTTGGCTAATTCTAAAGCAATGGTTCTTCCCACCATTCCGGCACCGAGTACTGCAATTTTATATGACATCTACCATTATTTAATTTTCTTGAAATCTAGATCCTGAAAATCGAAACTAAAATCTGTTAAAGGCGAAATTGCGTTCATTTTAATGCCCGATGGTTTGCCATCTTTATCGGTACTGAACATTACAAATGCATCAGCGTCCATACTGCGATCAGTCCATCTAACAATTAAAGTATTGCCTTTATAAGGAAATAATTCACCATTCAATTTTGGAGAACGTTTTGAGGCAAACCAAGGCTTGCCATTTTTCAATGAAACTTCTACTTCACCAAACCACTGGTCGGTATATTTCCCGATAAAGGTCTCTACACTAAAAGTTCCATTATTATTTTTTGTTTGAGCGGCAATGGTTGCAGCCACTTCATCGTTGATCTTTTTAGCTTCTGCTTCTCCTCTTGCAATTCGAGCAGCATATAGTTTAACCCAATCGTATCCTTTTACACCTAAGTAACCATCTTTAATAGTATTGCTCACAGCGCTGAAAGCCGCGCCAGCCTGCTGATTGGTGAATACGATGATGCCCAGATTGATTTCAGGGATC
>CAIYAG010000462.1 GCA_903924075.1 uncultured Bacteroidota bacterium
GCAAAACAATGCTAAAAAAACTGCGAGGATAGGTTTCATGTGATTTTTTTTGGGTTTTAATCATTAAGTGGGGCAATGATGTTTGGATTAGGTGATTTTGTCTCCAAATTTTTTATGTTATAATAATTTTAATATGAATTATTCATCAGAAATCACTCTAAATCCTATGCATTCTAACGCAGATGACAACTGAAAGTTCGGTGTTTGAACATTTTTAACGAATTAATTGGGTGTTAAATGTTATTTAAAGCGCAGGCCGTATATTTGCAACTCATTCAAGGTTAGCAAGTACATGTTTAATATTATCCTATTTGGTCCCCCGGGTAGCGGCAAAGGCACACAAAGTGAAAAGCTTATTGAAGCTTATGGATTAATACACTTATCTACCGGCGATATTTTGAGAAGAGAAATTGCAGCAGCCACCTCATTAGGAATGGAAGCCAAAAGTCTGATGGACAAAGGACACTTAGTTCCAGATGCAGTAGTTGTAGGAATGATCAGCTCTGCTTTAGATAATAATCCTCATGCAAAGGGATTTTTATTTGATGGATTTCCTCGTACAGAAGCGCAGAGTGTTGCATTGGATCAGTTGTTAGCAGAAAAAAATACAGAGATCGGGGTGGTACTGGCTTTGGATGTTAGTCGCGAAGAATTAGTGAAGCGTTTATTACAAAGAGGATTAACAAGCGGACGGCCTGATGATGTGAACGAAACCATCATTAGTAATCGAATAGTTGAGTATCAAACCAAAACAATGGTGGTAGCCAATTATTACAGCAAGTTCGATAAAGTGGTTCATATCAAAGGTGAGGGTACTGTAGATGATATATTTTCATCGCTCAGCAGCGAAATCGATAAAAGATTGTCTATTTAATAGAAAGATTTTCAACCAATACCAACTGCGATCCCGCTCTAACTAGGCGGGATCATTTTTTTTCCAACCTATCAAGTGTTAGCTTTGTTTCAAACTACTGCAATGAAGCAACTGGAGAACTATATTCTTGGTCATTGGGTCAAGGGCGATGGTGATGGCCAGACTTTATACCATGCCGTAAATGGAGAAGCAATTGCTACTGCTACCACTCGTGGTTTAGATCTTGCATCAGTATTACACTTTGCGAGACAAAGAGGTAATCCAGCTTTACGCAAAATGAGTTTTCAAGAAAGAGGTCTGATGTTGCGTGCACTTGCATTACATTTAAGAGAACACCTGCCAACATTTTATCAAATTAGTTATCAGACAGGAGCCACAAAAGCCGATAGCTGGGTGGATATTGAAGGAGGTATCGGTAATTTATTTGCCTATGCATCACTAAGAAAAAAATTTCCTGATCAGCCCTATTGTCTTGATGGAGAATACCTTTCATTGAGTAAGGCTAATACTTTTATTGGTCACCATTTACTGATACCAAAAGAAGGTGTTGCCATACATATCAATGCCTACAATTTCCCAGTTTGGGGGATGCTCGAAAAAATTGCTGTGAATTTATTAGCAGGCGTTCCTGCTGTTGTAAAACCTGCTACAGTAACCTCTTTTTTAACGGAGGCAGTAGTTCGTGAAATTGTTGCATCTAAAATATTGCCAGAAGGTGCACTGCAATTGATTTGTGGAAGTGCCAATGATCTATTGGATTATGTGGATGCGCAAGACATCATCACATTTACTGGTTCAGCTATAACAGGTCAAATGCTTAAAGCACACCCAAAAGTATTATCAGAGAATGTGCCATTTACAATGGAAGCGGATTCTTTGAACAGCATAGTGCTTGGTGAAGATGTGGACCCAAATATGCCTGAGTGGGATTTGTTTATTAAAGAAGTTCGAAAGGAGATGACTGCCAAATGCGGACAAAAATGCACAGCCATCCGCCGCATATTTGTTCCGGAAAATAAAATGGAAGATGTGCAGATCGCGCTTGGTAAAGCATTGTCTGATACTGTTATTGGAAACCCTTTGAACGAAACAGTTCGTATGGGTTCACTGGCTGGACTTTCACAAAGAAATGAAGTGAAGGCACAAGTGCAAAAAATACTCGCTACTTCTCAAATTATTTATGGATCGATGGATAGTGTTGCTGTTATAGATGCAGACGCACAGAAGGGTGCATTCATGAGCCCGATTTTATTACTCAATCAAGAACCCATGAGCAGTTCGGCTGTTCATGAAGTAGAGGCTTTTGGTCCGGTTTCAACTTTAATGCCATACAGTAGTTTAGAAGAAGCAATTGCCATGGTTAAACTAGGTAAGGGTTCACTGGTTAGTTCAATAGTTACTAATGATCCAACCATTGCAACTACTTACACAATTGGTGCTGGAACCTATCATGGTAGAATTTTAATTTTGAATCGTACTTGCGGCAAAGAAAATACTGGACATGGTTCGCCATTGCCACTCCTTGTTCATGGAGGCCCAGGAAGAGCAGGAGGTGGTGAAGAAATGGGTGGACTTCGAGGAGTAAAACATTATATGCAGCGTGTTGCCATTCAGGGTTCACCTGATATGATCACAGCGATCAGTAAAGTGCATCAACCCGGTGCTACTGGAATTACAAGCGATATTCATCCGTTTAAAAAATATTATGAAGAATTGGAAGTAGGAGATCAAATTCTAACAGAAAAAAGGATCATCACTAAAGTCGATATTGATGCATTTGCAGATCTGAGTGGCGATCATTTTTATGCGCATTTATCTGAAACAGATTTTAATGGAACGATGTTTGAAAAACAAGTAGCCCATGGTTATTTTATCATGAGTGCAGCTGCTGGTTTATTTGTAGATAGCTACAAAAAAAATCCGGTCTTATTAAATTATGGCATTGATGAATTGCGATTTACGAAACCAGTTTATATAGAGGATACTATTCAAGTTAGATTTACTTGTAAAGAAAAGATCCCGCAATCAAAAAAAGAAATCACAGATATCGATAAAGGAATTGTAAAATGGTTAGTAGAAATATTCGATCATGAAAATGAAATAGTGGGAATTGCTACGATCTTGACGATGGTCGCAAAATTGAATCAAGAATAAATTGTAAGTATAATGCAAAATCAAGTGCCCTACGTAACTTATCAGGTTTCAAATAAAATTGGAACCATTGAGTTTTTTACACCACAACACAACTCAATGCCGGGTTCTATATTAGAGAAGCTAGCTGAGATTATTGAGGAAGCTGGCAATGACCAACAAAGCAAAGTATTGATACTTCAGACTGCAGGTGAAAAAACATTTTGTGCAGGAGCATTTTTTGATGAGTTATTGCAAATTCAAAACGAGGAGGAAGGCAAACATTTTTTTAGCGGCTTCGCAAAAGTGATCAACGCGATGCGTAAATGCCCCAAATTTATTATTGGAAGAATTCAAGGAAAAGCCATTGGAGGTGGTGTTGGATTAGCCGCAACCTGTGATTATACTTTTGCAACAACAGATGCTTCTATCAAACTTTCTGAATTAGCCGTTGGGATTGGGCCATTTGTTGTAGCACCTGCCATTGTCAGTAAAATTGGTAAATCAGCCACTTATGAATTAGCGATCGATGCCACCAATTTCAGATCTGCAGCATGGGCAAAAGAAAAGGGCCTATATACCGAAATTTATCGCAACGCAGAAGAGATGGATCTAGCTATTCAAAAGCTTGCATTTACCCTTGCAGCTTCTAGTGTGAATGCCATGCGTGAAATTAAAAAAGCTTTTTGGCAAGGTACTGAGGAATGGGATACTACTTTATTTGATCGTGCTGCAATAAGTGGACGATTAATTGTATCCGAAGAAGCTAAGTCTTATCTGATGGCTTTCAAGAAGTGGAAATAATTTTTATATATTACGATACAATTGCCCATTATGAAAATTTTGAAACGAACGCTACTATCACTGCTGGTTATTATTGTATTATTGGTTGGAGGCGCATTCTTTTATCTGCGTTCTTTACTACCTAAATACGATTCCAACTTACAACTTCCAGGTTTACAATCTCAGGTAGAAGTATTGTACGACAACTATGCCATCCCTCATATCTATGCACAAAACGAAGAAGACCTGTTTTATGCATTTGGTTATGTGCATGCGCAAGACCGCTTGTTTCAAATGGAAGTATTGAGAAGATTGGCTGATGGAAGATTGTCTGAAGTATTTGGTGAGAAAGCATTACAGAGCGATAAGTTTTTTAGAATGCTCAGTTTTAGGGAACACGCTAAGCTTACACTGGCTACGGTTTATAAAGATCCCAATGCGCCATTTGTGAAAGCTGCGAAGGCTTATTTGAAAGGAATTAATCAATATATCAAATTTGGAAAAACACCCATAGAATTTACCATTGCAGGTATTCCTAAAACAGAATTTACGCTGGAGGATATGGAAATTATTGTGGGTTATATGGGATACACTTTTGTAGGTGCTTTTCGAGCTGAATCAGTTGCAACTCAAATAGCAAGTAAGTATGGGATGGATTATTTCAATGATGTATTGAACGGATGGCCCGATTCTTTGCACAAAATTCCAGTGCAAGCTGGAGAAAACAAAGCACTACAAAACGCAGCCAATACTTTAACCACCATGGCTAAAGATGTTACTGCAATGCAAAACAATTTGATGTTTCCTCCTTTCTTTGGATCAAATGGCTGGGTGATTTCTGGTAGTAAAACAAAATCAGGAAAACCTATTTTATCGAACGATACACATATTGCATTTTCACAACCTTCTATTTGGTATGAAGCTGAATTGGTTTGTCCAGGTTTCAATGTTTACGGAAACTTTTTAGCAGGTACACCCGTTCCTGCATTAGGACATTCTGATAAAGGTGGCTGGGGCTTAACAATGTTTGAAAATGATGATGCTGATTTCTTCAGAGAAAAACGTAATCCTGCAAATGCCAATCAAGTTTGGTACAAAGATCATTGGGAGGATTTGTTAGTTCGTAAAGAAACCATTAAAATAAAAGGCAAACCAGATCTTGCTTTCGATATCAAAAAATCGCGCCACGGATATATTATGAATGGTGCATTTGATGCAGTAAAAGACATCGAAGATCCGATTGCTTTGTGGTGGGTGTACCATCAATTTCCATGCAGGCATTTACAGATCTTCTATAATTTGAGTCATGCTTCTAATGCAGCAGAGGCTGCTATTGCAGTAGAACCTTTAACTGCACCAGGATTAAACTTTATGTGGGCCGACACATCTGGAAATATAGCTTGGTGGGCAGCTGGTAAATTGCCAATTCGTCCAAAGCATGTGAATCCACAAATCATTTTGGATGGATCAACTGGTTTAGATGATCCTGAAGGTTGGTTAGACTTTAAGCAAAACCCACAGATCTTAAATCCTGCACGAGGGGTTTTATATACTGCAAATAATCAACCAGCAGATATGGGAACTGGTTTGGTGCCTGGTTATTATGTTCCTGCAAATCGTGCATCAAGAATTGAAGAATTGGTTTTTACAGATAAGAAAGACTGGACAGAAGAATCTGTACGTGATGTAATTAATGATGTGCGATCAACTAATTATCCAAGACTACTTGCAAAAATTTTGCCGGTGATCAATAAAGAAAAATTGAGTGGTGCTGCACAAAATTGTTATCAGATTTTAAGTAAGTGGGATGGGATGCATGGCTTAGAAAATGTGGAGCCTACTATCTTTTATAAATTTCTTCATCTCATTAATAAGTACGCACTAGAAGATGAATTGGGGAAAGAAGCATTTCAATCTTTTGAAAATCAGGCTAGCTTAAAAAGAAATATGGAAAGCTTTTTTCAGAATGACAGTTCAAAATGGTGGGATGATATTCATACACCTGTAAAAGAAACACGTGCTGAAATATTTGCAAAAGCATTGAACGATGCAACCGTAGAATTAAATAAACAACTCGGCGAAAACACTGCTAACTGGCAATGGAAAAAAGTACATAGTATCGAACACAAACATCCTTTAGGCATTGTGCCAGGATTTGGAAAATGGTTCAATGTGGGTCCGATAGCTGTGAACGGTGGTAAAGAAACAATCAACAACCTCGACTTTAATTTGGATAGTAGCGGGTTGTACAAAGTCTTGTACGGCCCAGCTTTGCGCCGGATCATCGACTTTGGAAATACCAGTAAAGCCATGAGTGTAAATCCTACTGGACAATCAGGATTTTTCATGAACAGCCACTACGACGACCAAGCAAAAATGTTTGCAGAAGGAGGGAAGAGGGCAGAGCTTTCTAGGCGTGAGGACGTGGAAAAAGTGATGATTGGGAAGACTGTTTTTAATAAGTAAGTTTTAAATGAAGAGTGAAGAGTGAAGAGTGAAGAACGGAGAGGCAATCGTCTTGCGACAATGTTTTTTTAATCCCCGGCATGCCGGGGATTTTCTTTAAAGTAGGCAATAAAAAAGAAACCTAAGCTCTGCTTAGGTTTAATCATTTAGACAAACACCGTCCATTCTTCACTCTTCACTCTTCGTTCTTCACTAAAATCACCATCCAATACCATAATCCTCCCCATTATTAGAGCTTCCGCCCCAGATAGATTTGTGTTTCTCGTCTAGATAAATTGCGTTAATTGGACCGGATGTCCTACTCCCAAAACTAACATTGTAGCCCATCTTTTTCAACGCATCACTCACTGCTGGTTTTGTGGTGTTTGATAATAAAATATTCCCTGCTCTTGGTTTGCGATCAGTCATTTTTGATCCACCTAATGATAACCAAAGCTGATTGGTATTGAAATTTGGGGCTTCTGTTGCTTCTTGTACGGTCATATTAAATTCCACCATGTTCAAAAAGAACTGAAGTAAATTTTGGTCCTGTGTATCTCCTCCCTGAACAC
>CAIYAG010000463.1 GCA_903924075.1 uncultured Bacteroidota bacterium
ATCAATATGATTGTCTTTCAACATGATCATATCATACAATGCATAACGATGATTCACACCTCCACCGATCCTTACTGCTTCTTTTTCTAGCAATCGGAAATTTGGTGTTGTTTTACGTGTATCCAGTATGCGCGTAGTTGATCCTTCCAATAAAGAAGTATATTTTTTTGTAAGTGTGGCAATACCACTCATGCGTTGCATACAATTCAACACCAGTCTTTCACAACTAAGTATGGTATGCACTTTAGCAGTTACCTCAAATGCTATTTCGCCAACTTTCATTGCATCCCCATCTAATTTTAAGGCATGGAAAATAGCGGTGGGTTCAACTAATTGAAAAATACGTGCTGCAACTTTCATTCCAGCCAGGATCCCATCCTGTTTTATCTTTAAAACGGCCTTCCCCTGTACATGGGGTTCAATACAACTCAAAGTTGAATGGTCTCCATCACCTATATCCTCTTTTAATGCAGAGTGAATTAAATGATCGAGTAGTTCCTGGTAAGATTGCATGCTACAAAGCTAGGACTTCTTAGAAAATCTAGTTAATACGAATTGTAATGATCTGATGTTTCCCACCTTTGGCTTTTAACATCACGGTCATATTATATGGCTTTCCAGTACTGGTTAATTTTCCAGTAATATATAAAGTGCTGCCTATTTCTCGATTAGATCCCTTCTCAAATCCATTGATATTATTTTCTACAAAAAACATTTTGAGGGCTAGACTTGCTTGGTTTCGGCCCATATTTTTAACTTCCTCTTTATCTAATAATTTCAAATCAATATAATCATCAAAATATTGGGAAATTTCTTCTGTATTGGCAGATTTGAATGCTTTGACCACTGCATCAGTATCTTGTTGTTGGGCCATTGATACCAAACTAAACGCCAACCCTATTAATAAAAATAACTTCTTCATGTTGTAGATTTCACAATAACAGTTACATAAAACATGCCAAATTCGAAACATTAAACTTGTTTGGCTAAATTAGCAGAAAATTACAAGTAATTAATATAACCTTTAGAGATGAGCAAGAAAGTGATTTTAGCGATTATGGACGGATGGGGATTGGGTCAGGTACCTAGTGCCGATGCAATTCAGCAAGCACATCCGGCTTTTGTTAGTAGTTTATACAGTAAGTATCCAAACACCACTTTGGTAACTTGTGGTGAAGATGTAGGATTGCCTGATGGGCAAATGGGTAATAGCGAAGTGGGGCATTTGAACCTTGGAGCAGGAAGGATCGTTTATCAGGAATTACAACGCATCAATGTAGCGATCCGCACTGGCGAATTGGCCTCCAATCCAGTGTTCCTAAATACTATTAAAAAAGCAAAAGAAGATAAAAAGCCTTTGCATTTTCTTGGTCTATTAAGCGATGGTGGTGTACACTCTCATACCAGTCATTTAAAAGCCATGCTCAATGTTTGTAAAGCAGAGGGATTAACTGAAGTATATATTCACGCATTTACAGATGGTAGAGATACCGATCCAAAAAGTGGCCTTGGATACGTAACAGACCTTGAAAAATTCTTACCTGGTTCTGTGGGAAAAATTGCAACAGTGAGTGGAAGGTATTATGCAATGGACCGTGATAAACGCTGGGAAAGGGTAAAGTTAGCATATGACGGATTAGTGAACGCTGTTGGACCAACTGCAAAATCAGCAATCGAAGCTGTTGAAAATTCTTATGCTGAAAACAAGACCGATGAATTTATTCTTCCTACCATTATAGTGGATGCAAATCAACAACCCATTGCAACAATAAAATCTGGAGATGTTGCAATCTGCTTCAACTTTAGAACAGATCGTTGCAGAGAGATCACAGAAGTGCTTACTCAAAATGATCATGAAGATTTTGGTATGCATAAATTGGATCTTACTTATACTACCATGACCATGTATGATCATAAATTCAAAAACGTTGGTGTGATTTTTGAAAATGATAATTTGGTTAATACACTTGGTCAGGTGCTCGAAGCAAATGGTAAAAAACAAATTAGAATTGCTGAGACCGAAAAATATCCGCACGTTACCTTCTTCTTTAGCGGCGGAAGAGAAGATCCATATATTGGTGAAAGCAGGATCATGGTGCCTTCTCCAAAAGTTGCCACATATGATCTTCAACCCGAAATGAGTGCGGTTGAAATAACTGATAAACTGATTCCTGAAATTGAAAATGAGACTGCCGATTTTATTTGCTTGAACTACGCAAATACAGATATGGTTGGTCATACTGGCATCTTCAGTGCCGCAATTACTGCAGCTCGTACCGTTGACGCATGTGTGAAGCGTGTAGTAACTGCTGCATTAGAACACGGCTATACTGTATTTCTTACTGCAGACCATGGTAATGCCGACTTTATGATCAATGAAGATGGCTCACCGAATACTGCGCATACTTTGAATCCGGTTCCATTCTTTATTATTGATAAAGATTGGAGAGGGACTATTAAGCCTGGTAAATTGGGTGATCTGGCTCCTACTATTTTAAAGGTAATGGGACTAGAAATTCCAAAAGAAATGACTGGCAATATTCTCATCTAAAAAATTACAATCATGAAAAAGGTTGGTATTGGATTACTATTAATTCTATTGGCGTTGCAGGCATACCGTCCAGCAAAAAATGATTCCAATAAAACGGATAATGATATTTCAAAATCCTATGCTGTTCCTGATGATGTAAAACAAATACTTGCGAAAGCTTGTAACGACTGTCATACCAATAATACTGTCTACCCTTGGTATAATAATATTGAACCAGTTGGGATCTGGTTGGCTAATCATGTGAATGATGGTAAACGGCATATGAATTTTAATGAATTCAATACCTATCAAATTGCTCGGCAGTATAAAAAGCTAGACGAGTGTATTGAACAAGTAAAAGAAGGGGAAATGCCTTTGGATTCTTATACCTGGATCCATAAGGAAGCTAAACTAACTGATGCTGAAAAACAGAAATTATACGACTGGTGCAGCACGGTCAGAGATAGTATCAAAGCCCGATACCCTGCAGATAGCTTGGTTTTACCAAAAAGAAAATAAAGAAAGACCCCAATGAGAATTGGGGTTTTTTAATGCTCCAACAAACCTGCTGCAGCTCATAGTTTAATATTCGTTTACTTTGCAGGATGGAAATTACTTCTGCTAAATACAATATCTCATCTGCATTGGTTGAGCAATGCCCCAAACCCGACAGACCGGAATATGCTTTTATTGGCAGAAGTAATGTAGGCAAATCATCCCTGATCAACCTGCTTACCAAGACAAAAAATCTGGCAAAGACCTCGGGCACTCCAGGTAAAACGCAGCTGATCAATCACTTTGAAATTGAGAGCTCTAGTGGAACCCGCGGCCCAAAAGTAAAATGGTTCCTGGTGGATCTTCCGGGCTATGGCTATGCAAAACGGTCTATATCAGACAGAAATAGATGGGAGCAAATGATTGATGGATACCTGCGTAAAAGGGAAAATTTGATGCAGGTTTTTGTGTTGGTGGATAGTAGACATACGCCGCAGAAAAACGATTTAGAATTTGTAAATCAATTAGACCATTGGCAAATTCCATTTACATTGGTGTTCACAAAATCAGATAAAGAAAAGCCCGGTGTTGTTGCTAGAAATGTTCAGGCTTTTATGGATAAACTCAGAGAAACCTGGCAATTCCTTCCCAGACATTTTGTAACCAGTGCAGAAAAGAAAACAGGAAGAGAAGAAATATTGGAGTTATTACAACAAATGAATAACGACTTCTATACTTCTGAAAAATAAAAATCAATTACAGATCTTATCTGCACAACAGCTGCTCGCAAAGGCTTCCGGCTTGGCTTTAAAGGCAAAGCCCATACCTAAAATATAACCCATTGCTTCGCGTAATGCATCGTTGCTCTTGAACTGCGGATTGGTATTGATGTCTGCATGAACTTCCATTTCAATATGGTGTTCAATAAACAGATCACATAGCTCATACGCCACTTCAATACTTTTTGCAACTTCTACCAACATCCTTTCTTTGATATGGTATTTGGTCTTTGTTTTTTCGTTGTGGATATACATAAAGCCTCCACTGTGCTCCCTCAAAAAAACAATAACCGTTGCAAACTCAGTATCCTCGCCCTTTACCTGGCTATCGGTACCAATGCAAACTTTTAGTTTCACGCGCTTCTCAGTTTCCTGAATGATCGCATCTGCAACTGCCTGTTTAATGGGTAAATTAATCTGCTCACCGTTAAATTTTCTCCAACGCATAAGTTTGATGTTTTTGTAATTTACCGAATAATCTGCGCGAAACACAGTGCTAGAAATGATCTTATTATTAACAGCTGGTGGAAAACCCCAAACCTCAATCTGTCGTTTTGGGGGTAATTCAACAGGCAATATTGTCATATTTTAAAGAATAGTACGGATATTGTTATACTGTAAAACCTAATAAAAATCGATGAAAATACTCTTAACATACTTAAAACCTTATCGCTGGACGATCATTCTGGCACTTGTACTAGCTGGCATTAATCAGACCTTTTCGATGTTTGATCCCATGATCTTCGGGAAAATGATCGATCAATTTGCTAGTCACCCATGGACCTATGCCGATGGTACTGTAAGAGATGAAAGTGGATATATCAATGGTCTTGCTTTTATGTTGTTCCTCTTAGTAGGTACAGCCATGGTCAGCAGAATTGCAAAAGCATTTCAGGATTACACCGTAAATGTGATCATCCAAAAATTTGGTGCGAAGATCTTTACTGATGGTTTGAAACATTCCATGCGTTTGCCCTATCAGGAATTTGAAGATCAGAGAAGTGGTGAAACCTTATCAATCCTTACAAAAGTTAGAACCGATACTGAGAAGTTTATTGGTTATGTCATCAATGTATTGTTTGGAATTTTAGTAAGTGTGGTTTTCGTATCGATCTATGCAACCCGTTTGCATTGGTCAATTATGCCGATCTATATGGGTGGTGCTTTTTTAATTGCTACTGTTACCAATTTACTCAGCAAAAAAATTAAAACCATTCAAAAAAACATTGTCAAAGAAACAACTTCACTAGCTGGTTCTACCACAGAAAGCTTGCGCAATATTGAATTGGTAAAGAGTTTAGGACTAACTGATCAAGAAGTAAAAAGGCTTAATACCAATACCTATAAAATTTTAGGATTAGAATTACGCAAAGTAAAAAACATCCGTTCTCTGAGTTTTATTCAAGGAACCATGGTGAACTTTTTACGTCAGGTAATCACATTTACTTTAATGTGGTTGATCTTCAAGCATACGCTTACTGTAGGTCAATTGATCTCATTACAGTTTTATAGCTTCTTCATTTTTGGACCATTGCAGGAAATCGGCAGCATCATTATTAGTTGGCGCGAGGCAGAAGCATCTATGACCAACTTTCATAACCTCATGTTGAAAAAAGTTGAGCCCAAACCACAGGAGCCTACCATGGTTGGAATGATCGAAGAATTGGAATTCAAGAATATTGCTTTCAAACATCAAACTGCACAATTCAAAGCACTTGATGGCATTTCCTTTGATGTTAAGCGAGGTGAAACCATTGCATTTGTAGGGCCTTCTGGTGCTGGAAAGAGTACACTGGTAAAACTATTGGTAGGACTATATAGAACACAAGATGGCACCATCTTCTATAATGGAATTGATGGTCACATGATTGATTTTGATGAGCTTCGAAATCAAATTGGATTTGTAACCCAAGACACACAACTATTTGCAGGAACAATCAGAGAAAATCTGGTATTCGTATATCCTGATGCAACAGATAAAGACGTGTTAGAAGCCTTACATAAAGCAAGTTGTGATAATTTATTATCGCGAGCAGAAAAAGGATTGGATACGATGATTGGTGAAGGAGGCTTAAAATTGAGTGGTGGAGAAAAGCAAAGATTATCCATTGCACGTGCACTTTTACGTCAACCGCACTTACTCATTTTTGATGAAGCTACCTCAGCACTTGATAGTATCACTGAAGAAGAGATCACCAATACGATTCGCAGGATCTCGGCAGAAAAAGAACAGATCACTGTTATGATCGCACACCGATTAAGTACCATCATGCACGCTGATAGGATCTATGTGTTAGAAAAAGGTCAGGTAGTTGAAACTGGCAGTCATCAACAACTACTAGAAGAGAAAGGTTTGTATTACGCCATGTGGCGCCAACAGATAGGAGAAAGAAAAGTATTCTCATTAAGTTAATAAAAAAAGAGCAGGACCTAATCCTGCTCTTTTTTTTAGAACTTGCTTTTGATATATTCAATCATTCCGGGATTTTCCAATCCCTCAATATCGCTCAATTGTAATTCAATTGCTTTATTACTTAATTGTACTTCTATCAAAGAAATAATAAGCGAGATGGTAAAAGCTATTAAGCTAATTGCAAAGAAAATATTTGCAGCCAACATCTCATTTATATACACAAAGAATATACAAAAGATACAAGCAATAAACGTGATAACGCCGAGTGTTTGCATATGCTTGATCAGCTTCAAACGATATCGAATGCTCTTTATCTGTGCATGAATCGTCTTATTATTGGTTTGATTTTCTACATATTTATCATGCAAACTCCTTACTCGATTTGATAAAGCCAGGAATCGATTGGTATAAGCTAACATTACCAAACTAATCGCTGGAAATAAAAGCGCAGGTGTATTGATAGAAATATCCATGACTAAATTTAAGCTTTAGTTTTAAAACTCAGTGGCATATTGAGTTTTACACTGAAGTTTCGACCCATATTAAATACCCCCATTCTGCCAGTTGCAGCATTTTCTTCTGTGTATTTAAGTCGGCTTAAATGGCTTTGATAAGTAACATCAGTGAGGTTATTCAGTCCGATAGAAATGCTAAAAACGGTCTTCCCGTCGTGCGCTATATCTGTTCCAGCACCAAGGTTTAATAAGGTATACCCAGGGGTAGCTGTTTCAGTATTATACGCTGTGAATACACGGTTCTGTGCCGATACATTATCTAATTCCAGTTTCAAATAGGAATTCCTGAATTGCTTGTTTTTCTTATTAAAATTTGCTCTCAACACACTCAATAATCTAGGTGATGGTACAAATGGAAGTTTATTAGTTCCCTCAAAACTTTGATTAAAATGTGCAGCTACCAATGAAAAATTATTTTCGAAGTGCAACCAATCTAAAGGATGTGGGTGAATATCTAGTTTTGCTTCAAAACCATATAATGATGCTACGGCTTGCCTGAATTTAAATGCAGTTAAAGTTGTCCATGGGCCCTGATTCACTAAAGAATCACCTCCATGCACTGATTCAAGTTTACTATAAAAAATATAGTTCTGGATATTATTGTAGAAAGCGCTCACAGCAAAACTCAAATGGTCTTCATCATATTCAAATCCAGCATCAGCTTGAAAAGCGGTCTCTGATTTTAAATTCTGTTCTCCATATTCGTATCTATTCGTTCCCTCATGCGCACCATTACTTGCCAATTCAGAAACACTAGGTGCCCGGTAACTTCTGGCTACATTCAATTTCCATGTAATTGATTCGCTTGCAGAATAACTAAGGCCAACACTACCACTAATGTTTGAATAGTTGCGTTTAAAATCTTCAAATCGAGTTTGCCCATTTTCAACATATTTAAACCCACTCAAAGCTCTGTAATCATATCTAGCGCCGCCACTTACCGTAAGTTTATTAAAGGTCTTTTTAGTGTAAAAGAATGCGCCCACATCAAACAAATTATATTCAGGTATCAATACTTCTTTTGCGAGGTTGCGATTCTGCTGATACATCCCTGTTAAACCAATCGAATTGATCCATCCATTTTTTTCGGCGATATGATATTGCAAACTATAATTGATGGTCTTTAGGTCAAAGAATAAATCGGGGGCATTAGGATGATAAGCATCCCCAAATTCCCTTCTCCTATTTTCCTGAAAGCCAAGATTCACGGTCATTCTATCTGCTCCCACCACAAAATTATTATCACTTGCAATTTTAAAATGTGTTACCTGCTGATAGGGTGTACTCAATGTCCTACTATTCAATTCATCGCTCGTTGCAATATGGGATAATGGCGTTTCGGCATTTACCAAAAACTGCCCAGTGATTGGATCTCTAGCGCCCTCAATCACACCAATATGCTGATTGAAATTGCTGATGATGATATGGCTATAACCCCATGATTTATTGATGCCAACGTATCCTCCAAAATTTCGCTCATTGAATCTGCTATTAAATACTTTACCGTCATATGCATTCTGATAGTCACCCGCATTTTTATAAGTGCCATATGCATTCCAATTAAAACCAGAATTTAAATGACCAGCAATATTTCCGTTCGTTCCAAACAATCCATTGTTGGTATTATAGGTGGTCATGATATTTCCACTAACAATTCCTTTTTGAACAGGCACATTGGTGATCAAATGCACAACTCCAGCCATCGCATCACTTCCATAGAATAAAGAGGCAGGCCCTTTCAATAGTTCTACTTTTTGAATACTGTATTCATCCACTTCAATACCATGTTCGTCGCCCCATTGTTGACCTTCTTGTCGAACCCCATCATGCACTGTAACCACACGATTATACCCTAGTCCGCGTATCACGGGTTTACTGATCGCAGGACCAGTTCCCAAACTTGCCACTCCAGGAACCATTTTGCTTATGGCATCAATGATATTGCTTGAGGAAGATTGAAAAAGGTCGGACCTTTTTAGAATCGATATTGGCTGGGAAGATAATTTTGTTTTGGTTGCAGAAGCCACGCCAGTAACGGTAACTTCTTCGTGTTCAACAACCGTTTCAATTAAACTAAAACTCTTTTCTGTTTTGCCATTGATCTCTATGTTTTCAATGATCGTTGCAAATCCTTGAAATGAAATTTCCACTAAATATTTTCCTGCAGGAATTGGGGGTCCAACAAACAAACCATTGCTGTCAGATACCGCCCCGTTTTTGGCTTCATGCAAATAAATGGAAGCACCAACTAATGGACTTCCTGTTTTTTGATTGATGATCTTTCCGGTTAAGAAAGACTTGTTATTTCCTGTAACAGTATTTGTTTTTCCGGTATGCGCTGGTTGTTGGGCATCAGCAACCCCAACCAAAATGATGAGTCCTATATATACTTGAAAAAAAATGTTGCGCATTGTTTCACTTTAATACTACTTGGCCAAAAAGTAGTTTTTACTGATTCAAATTTTGAATCGAGAGTTGCAAATATAGTATAGGGTTACAGATTCCATATTCCGTTTAAAGATTTTAACGTATAGTATTCAGATCTATTATTTTAAATAAAATGGCTGAGGAATTTTAAAAATCTGCCTTGAATAAGCCCAAATCCAAGGTTTTTTCTCCTTTTTTGGTAATAAATCGGCATTAACATGCAGCAATTAAAGGCATTTTATGTCTATATTTAGGGGAACATAAATTCCCCTCATGACCGAACAGGCAATTATATCGGGATGTTTACACAATGACGTTGCTGCGCAACGGGAATTGTATAACAGGTATAGTCCGAAAATGCTAAGTGTATGTTATCGTTTCGCTCAAAATCGCGAAGACGGTGAAGACATGCTGCAAGAAGGATTTATCAAAGTATTCACCCAGATACATACTTTTCAAAACAAAGGTGCTTTTGAGGGATGGATTAGAAGGATTATTGTTCATACTTGTATCAACTTTTTGAAGAAGCATAAGAAATTCAATGAAAGCATTGATTTAGATTATGCGAACTATATACAGGTGAAGGAAGAGACGGTTCCATCTATCATGCAGGCGCGCCAAATTGTTGAATGTATTCGATTGCTGCCATTAGGTTACCGAACGGTATTGAATTTGTATGCACTGGAAGGCTACAGCCATAAAGAGATCGGTGTTATGTTGGATATTGAAGAAAGTACCAGCAGAAGCCAATACACCAGAGCAAAATCAATGCTCGAAAACATTCTTGTAAGAAAACAAATCATTGAAAGGCCAAAAGAAGAATTTAGTTTATTGGCTGCTTTGAAAAAATAGTTGCCGCTGCTGTATATGGATAACAAGATGTACCAAGACGAACTCGAGGAATTCCTTCAGGACGAGATTAAAGATCATCGGATGTATCCGTCTGATCAGATCTGGAGGAATATTCAAACAGAAGTTCATGGACCACAGTCCTGGCCAGCACTAACTTTCATTTCACTTTTTATTATTTCTGCGCTTACAGTAGCTACTTTGATCAATAATCATCCTGCAGAAAAGGCTGGTAAACTTATTGCGCTAAAAAATCTGAACAATAAAAAACCGATTCCTGAAAAAGCTGCTGTTACTTCAGCGTTCAATGCAATTTCTACGGAACAAGTTACAGCTACAACCATAGCTCAGGTTGAACAACAACTATTACAAGATCAAACAACAGCTGTAAAAGTTGAAGCTCCGGTAATTCAAATGCGTTTCTTAAAAGAAGCACAAGAGACTGCCATTTTGGATAAATCTTTAAAAGAAATTCAACTGCCAACCAAGCCTTCTTTCATTTACGAATCAAGTAATACTCGTGCATCATCTACATTATCAGTGCCCCAAATTGCAGATGATAAAACAAGTGTATTAATCGATGCTCTCGAAGTTGCTCCAGAGGCTACTACAAAACTAGAAATTAACAACGCTTCATTGCAAGAAACTGCTGCTGATATTGCTATTGCTGAAAAATTAGCCTCTAAACAAAAAATAGAATCAAGTTCAGCTGACGAATATTTGAAAGAGTTTGCATACAAACCAACCACCACTATCAGCGCGAAGAATTCTAAATTTGGATTTGGTTTTTTTGTTACTCCATCTACCAGCTATCGCAAACTCTCAGATGATAAGGCAAAAGAAATACTTGGAGCAGCGCCCGCTACAGCACCAGTTGGCCTTAACTATACCACCAATATCAATGAAATCGTTCGCCACAAACCTGCAGTTGGTTTAGAACTTGGATTTGCTGTACTCTATAATATGACCAACCGTATTAAATTCAAAACCGGAATTCAATTTAATGTTCGTCAGTATTATATTGAAACCTTCCAATCGGTTGCTGATATGACTACCATTTCATTGGTGAATAACCATGGTGTCGAAAACATGAATGTACTATCGCTGTACAATAATAACACTGGTTTCCGCAATGCAGAACTTGATAATAAAATGTATCAGGTATCTATTCCTATCGGCTTCCAATATGATGTTATAAAGGGCAAAAATCTTGGTGTTACAGCAGAAGCTTCGATTCAACCCACTTTTACTTTGAACAAATCATTGTATTTGCTTTCTACGGATTATAAGCACTATGCAGATGGTAATAGTTTGATGCGTAAGTGGAATATCAATAGTTCATTTGGAGTTAACCTAACCTATAAAACAGGTGTATATCAATGGTTCTTAGGTCCGCAAGCAAGATTCCAGCACTTACCTACTTATTCTAACAAATACCCGATCACAGAATACCTGATGGATTATGGCATTCGTTTGGGCTTCATCAAACAGATCAAATAAGATTCCATCATTTTGTTAAAGCAGACTACTCATTTGCACTAAATGATATTACTTAGCTGCTTTTGAATAAATTTGGCCATGAAAAATTGTGTATTATTTTTCTTGCTGGGATTTATGCTACTGAGTTGTCAGAACAAGAAGCCAATAAAAGCAGAAAAAACAAGCTCGGATTCCACAAAGTATTTTTCACTTAGTGGATTTATACAACAACAGATTGTAGACGTTGATCTGCGTGCTTATAATATCTATATGATCAAAGAATTGAATGGTAAAAAAGATTCAATGTCAATTGATAAAGAAGTATTTAAATCCAATGCCGCTTTATTCTTACAAAAAGATATCAGCGCACCTGAAATGCACAATCGATTTTCGGAAACGGTGTTTCATGATCTAAGTACAAAAAGTTATACTTTGAATTATCGAGCTAAGTTTGTCGACGAACCCATTCAAAACATTGATATTTTATTGGATGAAAATACCAGTGCAGTGAAAAGGATATTTGTGAGAACTGAAACAATCCACAAAGACACAAGTATCATTGAACAGTGCAATTGGAAAGCCGATAAAAGTTTTCAGATCAACCGTGTTTCCAAAACGCCTGCTGGTTATGTTTTAAACGAATTCAATTATATCAATTGGAACGATCATAAAAAATGATAGAGTAGGATGACGGCAAAAGAGTTTCAAAAAATAGCACATACCATTCCTACCAATCCCGGTATCTATAAATACTACGATGAGCAGGATGTGTTATTATATGTAGGTAAGGCAAAGGATCTTCGAAAAAGGGTGAGCTCTTATTTTTCAAAGACTTTCACTACTTATAAAACTCACGAGTTGGTATTGCGCATCCGGAAGATTCAATTCACGATCGTTGATTCAGAACAGGATGCATTTTTATTAGAGAACTCGCTCATTAAAGAATACCAGCCCAAATATAATATCAACTTAAAGGATGATAAGACCTATCCATTTATTGTAATTAAAAAAGAGCCTTATCCAAGAATTTTTTTAACACGCAATAAGATCAATGATGGATCTGAATATTTGGGGCCCTTTACTTCTACAGGAAATGTGCGTGAATTGATCTCATTTATCAAACAGTTCATACCACTCAGAACCTGTAAGCTTCCATTAACGGCATCCAATATTCAAAAAAACAAGTTCAAAGTTTGTCTTGAATATCATTTGGGTAATTGCAAAGGGCCTTGCGTTGGTTTACAAAATGCAACAGATTATGATGAGGGCTTGCAGCAGGTGCGTAATATGCTTAAGGGGAATTTAAATCCTGTGATCGCTCATTTCAAAAGAGAGATGCAGCAAGCAGCGGCAGATATGGCTTACGAGAAAGCAGAACAGCTCAGAAAAAAAATTGAGCACTTAGAAAATTACGAAGCCAAATCGATCATTGTTAGTAAACACTTGAATAACTTGGATGTATTCTCGATTGTAAGAGAAGCGCAATGGGGATATGTGAATTATTTAATGGTACAGAATGGTACCATCGTACAAACACATACCGTGCCTTTGGAAACCAAGCTTGAAGAAACAGATGAAGAAGTGTTGAGTTTTGCAGTGGCTAATTTGCGCGATACTTTTAATAGTTTATCTAGCGAGATCATCGTTCCATTTGCCATTGAATATCCTGATCCTTCTGTTACTGTTACCATTCCCAAAGCTGGTGATAAAAAGAAATTATTAGAACTTTCAGAAAAGAATGTGTACTATTTCAAAGAAGCATTGCATAGAAAACAATTATTGCACTTAGAAGGAAAGACAGATCAAGAAAAGAAAAAAGTATTGTACGAGTTACAAGACTTTTTACAACTTTCTGAATTACCAACACATATCGAGTGTTTTGATAATAGTAATTTTCAAGGAAGTTTTCCAGTATCTGCCATGGTATGTTTTAAAGATGGCATGCCTAGTAATAAAGATTACCGACACTACAATGTAAAAACAGTAGTAGGCATTAATGATTTCGCAACCATGACAGAAGTTGTTTACAGGCGATATAAACGCGTGTTAGATGAAGCGCTTCCAATTCCACAACTGATCATTATTGATGGCGGTAAGGGGCA
>CAIYAG010000464.1 GCA_903924075.1 uncultured Bacteroidota bacterium
AGATCAATAACACACAAAGTTCATCGCACTTATTACGAAGCGCATGCAACCATGCTTGATCGGGTTTAATAATCCCACTCTCCGCTTGAACAGTTTCTATGATGACGCAAGCAGTATTTTTATCAATTGCATCGATCGCTAATTGACTATTAAAATCTACATGTTCAATATCTGGCAATAATGGTCTGAATGCATTGCGCCAATACTCATCGCCCATCACACTTAATGCACCTTGCGTACTTCCATGATAGGCATTTTTACAAGCAATGATCTTTGACCTTCCGGTAACTCTCTTTGCCAACTTCATCGCACCTTCTGTTGCTTCTGCACCACTATTGGTGAAATAAACACAATTCAAAGTAGCAGGCAACTGATCGGTCAAATATTTTGAATAAGCAGTTTGTGGTGTTTCAATAAATTCTCCATACACAATCAAGTGCATATACTCAGCCGCCTGATCCTGCACGGCTTTCACCACTTTGGGATGGCTATGTCCAATATTGCAGACACTAAAGCCAGAGATCATGTCTAAATAGGTTTTCCCATCCACATCCCATAAATAGATCCCGGCAGCTTTCACCATCTCAATTCCAATGGGTTGAGTGGAGGTTTGGGCTACGTGATTCAGAAATAATTGTCGGTTCGATTGCATAGATTCCTACAAAATTACAAAGTTCAGAATTTAGCTACCGAAAAAAGCTTGAAGGCTGTAGCTTTGTACTTGAAACCAAATCTTACTACCATGGCACTCATACTTCCAGTTAAAGGTAAATCTCCCGAATTCGGCAACAACTGTTTTGTGGCACCCAATGCAACAATAGTTGGAGATGTGGTGATGGGTAACGAATGTAGTGTGTGGTTCAACGCTGTGATTCGTGGCGATGTGAACTATATTAAAATTGGAAACAAAGTAAACATACAGGATGGTGCTGTGATTCATTGCACTTATTTAAAACATCCCACCAATATTGGAAACAATGTTTCGATCGGACATAACGCCATGGTTCATGGATGTACCATTCACGACAATGTATTAATAGGAATGGGGGCCATTGTGATGGACGAATGTGTAGTTCACCCCAATGCCATCATCGCTGCTGGTGCTGTAGTACTTGAAGGTACCATTGTTGAACCAGGAGATATTTATGCTGGTGTTCCCGCTAAAAAAGTAAAGGAAGTTTCTCAAGAGCTGATCCATGGAGAAATTAATCGGATCTCAAATAATTATGTCGAATACGCATCATGGTTTGAAGAACATAATGATGTGCCTAATAAATAAATGAATTGTATGCGAGTGCTAATGTTTCTTTTTTGTTGCAGCCTCTTTTGTGCATGTGGCATTTTCAGACATGATAGTGCTAAAGATATGAACGGACTATCCTGCAATGGCTTACACGGAAGAAATACAGGCGCAGAGAAATTATTATCAGACGAAAATCTCGCAAAGAAAATGCCAAAATATAAAATGGATAAGATCAATAATTGATCTCTTCCATTTTCTCTAAAATGGTACAATAACTCACATATC
>CAIYAG010000465.1 GCA_903924075.1 uncultured Bacteroidota bacterium
AGAAAAACCTGCAGTATTCCATATCAATCAGCAGTCATATATATTGAATGGAAAAAATAAAACAGTATTTGTTGTGGAAGACCCCAGCAGGAATGCGATGCCCATGTTGCGAACAATATTTTCAGTTGCTACTCAAAAAATTAAGGATGCCAAATTATATATTACAGCAAGGGGCATCTATGAAGTTTTTCTAAACGGGTATCGTGTGGGTAACGACCATTTTAATCCTGGTTTAACACAATACAATCTCACACATATGTACCAGACTTATGATGTAACTAATTTGGTATCAGCGGGACAAAATGCATTAGGTGCCATGTTGGGTGAAGGATGGTGGAGTGGCTTATTAAGTTTTGGTGCCATCTGGAATCATTTTGGAGACCGACAATCATTGCTGGCCAAATTGGTCATCACTTATGCAGATGGAACAAAGAAATTGATTACAACGAATGAAAAGGATTGGAAATATTTTAATGACGGTCCCATTGTTTACAGCAGTTTGGATATGGGGGAAGTGTATTATGCAACTAAGGAATCTGCTATTAAAAATTGGAGTACAGCAAATTACGATGATAGAAAATGGAAATCTGCAGTTCAAGTTTCTTTAGATGGCACTGTGTATAAGGAAGGCTCTGTAAATTTCATGGGAGAAAAAGAAAAAATTAATTGGGATCAGGTTTCATTGATTGGACAGATTGGTGAAAACGCAGGGGTTTATAAAGTACTCAACGCAAAATCAGTGAAGCAATTGGGGAAAGGTATTTTTGTCTATAATATGGGACAGAATTTTGTAGGTGTTCCCAAAATTAATATTAAGAATGGGATAGCGGGTCAGCAAATCACGATCAGGGTTTCAGAAGTGTTGTATCCAAATTTGAAAGAATATCAAAACAATATTGGTCAGCTGATGACAGAGAATTATCGTGCAGCATTGAGTCAGGATATTTACATAATGAATGATGGTGCGCAAATCGTTCAACCCAAATTCACATCACATGGCTATCAATATATCGAGATCAGTGGTTTAGATCAAGCCTTACCATTGGATGCAGTGCAAGGATTATGCATCAGTTCCATCAAAAAATTAACAGCCGATTATCAAACATCTAATAAGAAAGTAAACCAGCTCTGGAGTAATTTGGTATGGAGTAATGTAGATAATTTTTTAAGCATTCCTACAGATTGCCCGCAAAGAAATGAGCGCATGGGTTGGTCTGGTGATATCAGTGTTTTTTCTAGAACTGCAACTTATGTTTCAAATAGTAATCAATTCCTAAAGCGACACATGCTGGCAATGCGTGATGTGCAAAATGAGAATGGAAAATTCGCTGACATTTCTCCTGTTGGAGGTGGTTTTGGTGGTCTACTCTGGGGTAGTGCCGGAATTACTGTTCCTTGGGAAGTATACCAACAATATAATAATCTGGGATTATTGCAAGAGCATTATCCAGCGATGGTTAAATACATCAATTATCTCGATGCTGCTATCAATAAAGAAACCGGTTTTTGTATAGACAAACAGTTGGGCGATTGGTTAGGGCCACAGAATAATCAATTAGGAAATGATTATTTGGTAACTGCTTATCATGTCTATGATCTGGGAATCATGCAGCGAGTTGCAACATTACTTGGTAAGCAAATAGATGCAGATCGGTTCCAAAATATGTATCAAGAACGCAAAACATTTTTCAATAAGACCTTTGTAAATGCCGATAAAAAAGCAATAGGACTGATTGGAGGGGGTGGATTTGGTGCGCCTGCAGGGAAAGCAATTTGGAAATTAGCTGATATTCAATCGGCCTATGCAGTGGGGCTAGCATTGAATGCATTTAATCAAGAAAATATTCCCTTCATGGCAGAAAACTTAAGAGCATCCGTTGAAAGAGAAAACCTTGGGGATGATAATATGCTGCGACCTAAATATTCTTTAATGACTGGTTTTATTGGTACTGCATGGATCAGCAAAGCCTTATCAGATCATGGTTATAGCAAGATCGCTTATCAACTATTGCAGAATGATCAATATCCTTCTTGGCTCTATGCGGTTGATCAAGGCGCCACAACTATCTGGGAAAGATTAAATGGCTATACCACTGAGAATGGATTTGGTGGAAACAATAGCATGAATTCATTTAATCATTATTCATTCGGCGCAGTTGGTCAGTGGATGATGAATTATTCATTGGGCATTCAAAGAGATGAACCGGGATTCAAAAAATTCATATTACAGCCAGAACCAGATCCAACTGGGAAAATGACTTGGGCAAAAGGATATTATGATAGTGAATATGGAAGGATCAATAGTGCATGGAAAATTGCTAACCAGCAATTGACTTATACAACAACGGTTCCCATAAATACTAGCGCGCTGCTTTATCTGCCTACAAAAGATCCTGCTTCTGTAACTGAATCAGGAAAAACAATTGTTGGAACTAAAGGGATTCGTTTCCTGGAATATAAAAATGGGAAAGCGCTCTATGAATTGCAATCGGGTGATTATGTTTTTACCTCAATTTTTTAGCACTTCTTTTAATTTTTTCTAATCAAAAATCTTTGCTTCAACCATTCACGCACTGGCTCATCATATAGTTTCAAGCAGGCATATGCAACAGTGATAGATGTTATTACCAATGCAAATCCCCATAACAAGCCTTCTGCACCTAATGGTATTTTATTATCAACAACCCATGCTGTATAAATATATATCAAAGGATAATGGGTGATATAGAGGGGATAAGAAAGATCGCCTAAGAACTTACTGATTTTGGTTGCACGACTGTTTTGTAATGTACCACCTGCACCAATTGAAACGATGATAGGAAAAATTACTATTACTACAACTGCATCATAAATACCATTCATCCAAACATGTTGTGGATCGCCAATTCTAGGGAATGCCAATACAAACATTAATAAGAGGCTACTCCAGCAGAAGGCATTTTTGATTTTAATGAGTTTGCCAAATCTACAAAGTAATACACCTGCAAAAAATGGATACAATAATCTGGTAATACCTATAAAGAGTTGGTCTTTTGTCAATGACCATCCCCCGATCAAATCACCTTGTGGCCCTAATAACAAATAAGCGATCATCATGCATCCTGCTAGGGCTACAAAAATGGATAACAATAATTTAGAAAATTTGCGAACGAATGTTGCGTACAAAATATTTGCGATGTATTCAAAGAATAAAGACCAGGCTGGTCCATTCAAGGGATGCATTTCTGTCCATCCGCGAATATCCATTGATAAAGGAACAGGAATAAGTGTAGCTCCAATGATCATGATCAATAACATCTTCAAAACTGAAGTGTGGGCAATTGCTGGGAATACTACATCACTTGCGCCAAAATAAAATAAAGCGGCACCAATGATTGAGCCCATTACCACCATGGGTTGCAAGCGAACCAATCTACGTTTATAAAAATCCCATTGGGTTAATTGACCCCAGCGATCATCATATGCATAAGCAACCACAAATCCAGATAATAAAAAGAAAAAATCAACTGCCAAATAACCATGATTCAAAATTTGTATGAAACGATTGCCACCTGTAAAGGTTTCGAAAACGTGGAATACTATTACAAATACTGATGCAACACCACGTAGTCCGTCGAGGATCTGATAGTGGTTTTTCGACTCAAGATAGGCAGTAGATTGACTCATATGGTTTGGCTGATTAATCGTAATTTCCAACTAAAATAAGCATATGCGATTGTATTTCTGCTTCCTGTCAATATTTTTATCAACAATGGGTTTTTCTCAAAGCCCTGTTGTACAAACTGCTTCAGGTAAAGTGACTGGTTATATAGAAGATAGAGTAGAAGTGTTCAAAGGAATCCCTTTTGCAGCACCCCCTGTTGGTTCATTACGTTGGAAAGCGCCACAGCCTGTTGCACCTTGGAAAGATGTGAAAGTATGCACAGCATTTAGTGCCAGTCCGATGCAAGCCGCTCCTAAGCCATTCATGGTTTGGAGTAAAGAATATTTAATTCCAGAAAGTCCGATCAGTGAAGATTGTTTGTATTTGAATGTGTGGACCGCCAACTCAAAAAGCAAAGCTAAGAAACCAGTATTTGTATATATCTATGGAGGAGGCTTTCAATCGGGCGGCACTGCCTGTCCAATTTATGATGGGCTTGCAACGGCAAAGAAAGATGTTGTTTTTGTGAGTATCAATTATCGGGTAGGCGTATTTGCCTTTCTGGCACATCCTGAATTAACTAAGGAAGCAGCTTATCATAGTTCAGGTAATTATGGTTTGTTAGATATGATTGCAGCATTGAAATGGGTGAAAGAAAATATTGTAGCATTCGGTGGTGATCCAGATAAAGTAACCATCGGCGGACAGTCTGCTGGGGCATTCGCAGTAAACTTTTTGTGTGCATCACCATTAGCAAAAGGATTATTTAAAAGAGCTATTGCAGAAAGTGGCGGAAGTATTTTAGCAAGTTCTCTAAGACCATCTTTGAAATTGCCTGATGCAGAAAAGATTGGTTTGAAATTCGCAAGCGACTTGCACTGTGCAGATATTACTGCACTCAGAAATAAATCTGCAGAAGAAATTTTCAAAGCAGCAGGGGGATTGAAATCACCCATTGAAGACGGCTATTTTTTGCCTACTTCAATTATGGATATTTATCTACATGGAAAACAAAATGATGTTGCCTTGTTGATGGGATGGAATAAGGAAGATATTGTTTCTGGTCCGCCAGTTAGTGCTGCGAACTATATATCTCAAATCAACAAACAATATGGTGCTGATGCTGAGAAAGTATTGGCAGTTTATCCAGCCACGAATGATCAAATAGCTGCGCAATCGCAAAAGGAAATGAGTAGAGATCAAACTTTTGCTTTGCAACAATTTGTATGGGCAAACATACTGTTGCATAATGGTAAATGGCCGGTTTACTTGTACAATTTTAATCGTCAATTACCTGGCTATTCTGCCGCTACAGAGTATGGTGCTTTTCATACAGCTGAAGTGGCATATGCTTATGATAATTTGAAATTTGTGGATCGGCCATTTAAGGATGTTGATCATCAACTGGCAACACGCATGTCGAATTATTGGGCCAATTTTATTAAAACAGGTAATCCCAATGGGAACGATTTAACAAAATGGAATAAGTTTAATGCCAAGGATAATTGGGTAATGATACTGGATGAAAATATGGGCAATCAACATTTGCCCAACAAAAAGCAATTAGAAACGCTTTCGCAAGTTTATAAATAATCAGTATGGAATTAGGGATCATGAGTTTCGCGGATATGGAGCCTGAGAAGCAGGCTGGGTCTGGCATTAGTGCACACCAACGCATCAAGGATTTGATGGAAGAAATTCAGCTGGCAGATCAATTGGGTTTGGATGTGTTTGGCATTGGAGAGCACCACCGACCAGATTATGCTGTATCCTCTCCAGAAGTGATCCTAGGTGCTGCAGCTATGATTACGAAAAATATAAAATTAACGAGTGCTGTCACTGTTTTAAGTTCTGATGATCCAGTGCGTGTATACCAGGCTTTCGCAACCGTTGATCAGCTATCAAATGGAAGAGTTGAAATCATGGCAGGAAGGGGCTCTTTTATCGAATCATTTCCATTGTTTGGATATGATCTAAATGATTACGAAGGATTGTTTACCGATAAAATCGAGTTGTTACTGCAAATCAATAAATCAACAAAAGTTACTTGGAAGGGAAAGCATCGGGCACCGATCAATAATCTTGGTGTATATCCTAGAGCATATCAAAACGAGATCCCCATTTGGTTAGCAGCCGGTGGTACACCTGCATCAGCTGTTCGGGCTGCCAAATTAAATTTGCCACTGATGTTAGCAATCATTGGAGGGTTGCCTGAACAATTTGTACGATTTATCAATTTGTATAAAGACAGTTGCAAAGAGTTAGGAAGAACCGTCGATCAAATTCAATTTGGCGTCAATAACCATTTTTATGTTGGCGAAGATGCGGAAACTGCTGCCGATGAATTTTATCCATACTATGCTACCATGATGGATCGTGTTGGGAGAGAAAGGGGATGGCAACCTTTAACCAGGCCACAGTTTGAATACTTAAGAAACCCAAAGGGAGCTTTAATGGTGGGTAGTGTACAACAGGTGGTCGACAAAATTTTATATGAGCATGAGATCTTTGGAAACACTCGATTTCTTGCACAAGCAAGTGTGGGTTTTGTGCCGCACCAGAAAGTATTAAAGTCAATTGAATTATATGGTACTAAGGTAGTGCCAGAAGTAAGAAAGGCACTGGCTTTATCAAAATAAAACCAGTGCCTTTCAAGAAATAGTAGAATCCTCAACTGCTAAATAGTTGCAGGTGCTTTCATCATGTCCAAAGCTTTTATGAACAAATGATTGTTTTCAATATGCACGTGTTGGTGTAGGTCCTCTTCAAATTCTTTTAATTCTGCCAAACTCACTTTAAAAGTGGTACAAGCTCCTTCTGGTGCTTGGTAATTGCTGGTTAGTTCTCTAATTTGATACAATAAGTCGCCAGCATGATCATGTTCTGCCATCATTACATTGATGGGTGCAGCAATTGAATTTCTTACTGTATCATTTAACTGTCCATCTAAAAACATGGATTCTAAATGTTTAATTCTTGGGAATAAAATGACTTCTTCTTTTTGCATATGACTGGTCATCTCTTCCTGAATTTCTCTGAACAATTGTAACACTTCTACCATAAAAGGAAACCTTTCACCATGTTTATTAGCCACTTTTTCTACATGAAAAATAATTTGTGGCATAGATTGTTTTACATAAAAATGGTGGTGAATCAAAATATAGCTGATCATTTGTTCGGCGCTCATTTCTTCAAAAGGCAGTTGATTCTCTGTTCTTGGTTGCATATTCAATTCAAGTTCTGCAACGATTTCACTAATAGATAATCCCTTTGCATTACAAGCTTCTGCTAATGTTCTCTTGCCGTTACAACAAAAATCAAGGCTGTATTTTTCAAAAACGGGAACAGATGAACTGCTCTTGGTAACAATGGATGCGAGTGTTTGTGTACTGATATTTTCCATAAGATGTATTTTATTCAGCAAAGTTGCACCGATATAAAAACTTGCTTTATGATTCAAATCAGTTTCTACTATTTATTCCCAAATTCAACAATAACATTCCTGAAACTAATAGGAATGCTGCCGTCAATAAAAGTTCATTAATATATACTAATGAAGTTTCGAGTATTGCAGCAATGCCTTGCGTCATTAGTAGACATTCATTAAATATGATCGCAAAGACAAAAACAAATATGCCTATTAAAACCTTTTTGTTAAAAATGATTAATTGTGATGAAAGAATATTTGATATAAGAAAAATTGTAATTACTCCCAATAGAATTAAATGAAGATAAGCGATCACAATTGGCCTAAAACCAAAGGCCAGTGTGCTTATGGATGGAATGGTGGATGTTGCTTGTAATACAAATTTGATTGTAAGCGCAATTCCTGAGAACAATAATAACCAATTAGCGGGCTTTGCATATTGTAATGAAAGCTCTTTATGTTTTGGGGAAACCAGATTTATTAATAAGCCCCAAGCATACAGTTGCAATATTGCAGCAAAAACAATGATACTGTAAGCCCAATTGGGCATGTTTAACCATAGGGCCGACAAGAAATAGGCGGGTATACATGTGGTTGCAAAAATCCAGAAAATTTGTTGTTGTTTTTTGAAGTGGTGAATTGCATCCTTTGCCTTATCGAAGAATAATCCCATGCAAGTAAAAAAAAACCAACCATTGTATTGAAAATGCAGGAAAAAATAAACTGCCAATAAATACCAATTCTGGTGTATGATTTTATTTGCCATCATCGCAGCTAAACTAAAAGCACCTAAAGCAGAAATAGCATTAAATAATAAACCTGCTTTGAACCAATTACTGATGATCGCGTTATCCTTAATGCCATTTAATTCTTTCCAAAATTGTATCGTAAAGATCCAGCTAACAAAAATAGATAGGGAAGAAAAGCTAATTGAAAATAGGCCATAACCCTGTAAAGGGAAACTTAAAAGCATTCCATATGCAGTAATTAAGTTGCCCCATAACAGCCAGTGATATTTTGGAAATAAATCAATTCCTTTTTTTCTGCCCACATAATCAACCATGAATGCCATCAAAGCCATGCTGATCCAACCTGTAAATGCGAAATGAGAATGACCATGTAATAAATGCTTTTGGTCGATAAATGGAAGACTAAATGCAATTTTATAGCGGAGAACTAAACCTATGATCGCTACCAATAACAGATTAAAGAGTGAAATTCTTAGCCAGTAAAAAAGATGAGAAGACATAGATGCCATTTGTAGCAAAATAAAGGCATGAATGCTAGGTGATTTATGATTTGAATCACAACTAGCAGTATACTTTTCCTTTATCAACAACAACGGAACCATTTTTGTGCATGTTCCTAATTGCCCTGATTACGGTTTCTACTCTTAGGCCGGTCATATCTGCTATTTGTTGCCTAGTTAACTTAACCTTATTACATTTAGTGCAGATATTTTTTTTCGACTCTTTAAAATATTTAAATAGACTGCTGATACTATGTTCTGGATTATGGTTAGCTAATTCACGAACAATCATGAATTTGAAGCGAAGTCTTTCAGCCAGAAGTTTGCTAAAGGCAAAATGTATTGCTGCATTTTCCCTGATCATTTGGTGAAATGTATTTTTGCTGAGTCTGATTAAAATAGAGTCTTCATTTGCAATCGTTGTTGCAGCATAAACACCATCATCAAACAAGGGTAATTCACCAAAACATTCGCCAGGTTCTATCATTACCTGTAAAATCTCTTTTCCCTCTTCGTTGATATTTAGCCAACGAATACTGCCGCTTACAAGTTGGTAATAAAACGAACAAATGCCCTCTTCCTGAAAAATAATATCGCCTTCTTCAACCTTTTTGTAGGTAGCACCCCAGGCTAATAAAGTATTGATATCTATTATCATGAGATCTGTTTTTTAATTAATCAATGTGAAACTATCTGTATACGCTATTCTAAACCATGATATAAATCATGTTTGTACGTTATTCCCAATTCGCGTTAAAAAAATCTTTGAACTTATGATTCAACGCATAAAATATGGTCGAGGGGCTTTGTACACTTGCAATATAATTTAAAAAAATAAACAAATAGACCATGAAAAAATTGATGTTCCTTGGATTACTCTCGGTGTTTTTATATGCTTGCGGGGGAAGTAATGCAAATGAGGCTGCTTCTAAATCTGCCAGTACAACTCCTGATGCTAGTAATCCTTCTTATGATCCAAATAGGGGAGAAGGTAAATTCAAATCGGTTGATATCAGTGGTTCACTTGATGCCACTATGGCTGAAGCTGGTAGTAAGATTTATGCAGTAAAATGTGGTAGCTGTCACAAAATAACAGAAGAAAAGCTAGTTGGACCAGGTTGGAAGGGAGTAACAAGCAGACATCAGGCTCCATGGATATTGAATTTTATTACTAATACAGATGAAATGCTCAATAAAGATCCAAAGGCACAAGCACAGTTAGAAATATGTTTGGTAAGAATGCCTAATCAAAACCTTGCTGATACAGATGCAAGATCTCTATTAGAATTCATGCGCAAAAACGATGGCGTAAAATAGTGCCTTTCAAATTTTACAGTTAAAACAATCAAACATGAGAAATAGTCACATCAAGTTACTCGCAACAGCTTGCATAGGTATTGCGATTATCTTTAACGCTTGCAAGCCTAAAAACGTGGGTGATGCCGTTAGTTCTGATGCTGCTGCAAAAGCATATGTAGCTCCTGGTAAATACGACCAGTTTTACAATTTTGTATCTGGTGGATTTAGCGGACAAATGAGTGTATATGGTTTGCCATCTGGCCGATTATTAAGAGTTATTCCAGTATTTTCTGTTGATCCTGAAAAAGGATGGGGTTATAGTGAAGAAACAAAACCTATGTTGAATACTTCGCATGGGATTGTTCCATGGGACGATTTGCATCATACAGAACTATCACAAACAAATGGTGAAATTGATGGACGTTGGGTTTTTGGTAATGCCAATAATACACCACGTGTTGCGAGAATTGATTTGAAAACATTTAGAACTGCAGAAATCATTGAGTTACCAAATAGTTCTGGAAACCACTCTTCTCCGTTTATTACAGAGAATACAGAGTATGTTGTTGCCGGTACTCGTTTCAGTGTACCTCCAGATAATGTTAATGGTGATGTGCCTATTAATTCTTATAAAAAGAATTTTAAAGGAACTATCAGCTTTATTAGTGTAGGTAAAGAAGATGGTAATATGGATATCGGATTTCAAATTCAATGCCCTGGTGTGAACTTCGATTTGAGTCATACTGGTAAAGGCGTTTCAAGCGGTTGGTTCTTCTTTTCTTGTTATAATACAGAACAGGCGAATACACTATTAGAAGTAAATGCTTCTCAGCGTGATAAAGACTTTATTATGGCTGTTAACTGGAAGAAAGCAGAAGAGTATATCAAAGCTGGTAAAGGAAGAAAGCAAGCCGTAAAATATGCACACAATAAATGGAACGAGAAAACACATAGTGCCACATCTGATATTAAAACTGAAGTAACTGTATTAGATGCCAAAGACTTTAAAGACCTATGCTACTTTATTCCTTGCCCTAAGTCGCCACATGGTTGTGATGTAGATCCTTCTGGAGAATATATTGTGGGTAGTGGTAAACTAGCTGCATTAATTCCAGTGTTTAGTTTTACCAAATTGCAAAAAGCAATTGCTGCAAAAGATTATGCAGGCGATTATGATGGCATCCCAGTGGTAAAATATGAATCAGCTTTATATGGCGAAGTTAAAAAACCTGGTCTCGGACCATTGCATACAGAATTTGATGGTAAAGGAAATGCTTATACGACCATGTTCGTATCATCTGAGGTAGTTAAATGGAATATTAAAGATTTGAAAGTACTAGATCGTGCTCCTACCTATTATAGTGTTGGACACTTGTGTATCCCTGGTGGCGATACCAAAAAACCAAATGCTAAATATTTGATCGCTTATAATAAGATCACAAAAGACAGGTATCTACCTACTGGTCCGGAATTAGCTCAGAGTGCGCAGTTGTATGATATAAGTGGCGATAAAATGCAATTGATACTTGACTTCCCAACAATTGGCGAACCACACTATGCACAAGCCGTTAGCGCTGATGTCATTAAAAACAATTCTGTCAAGTTCTTTAAGATTGAAGAAAATGCACATCCATTTGTTTCAAAAGGTGAAGGAGAAACTAAGGTTGTTAGAAATGGAAATAGGGTTGATATAAATATGACATGCATCAGATCGCATTTTTCTCCTGATAATATTGAGGGAATCAAAGCAGGGGATGAAGTTTATTTTCATGTAACAAATCTTGAACAAGATTGGGATGTACCGCATGGTTTTGCAATTAAAGGTGCGAATAATGCTGAGCTTTTGATTATGCCAGGCGAAACTCAAACTCTCAAATGGGTAGCAGAAAAGGCTGGAATGTTTCCATTCTATTGCACTGATTTCTGTAGTGCATTACACCAAGAAATGCAAGGTTATTTGAGAGTTTCACCGGCAGGTAGTAATACCCCACTGATGTTCAGTACCGGTAAAAATATGCCAGCAGTTGAAGCAACTGCTCCAGCAGCAGATAAAAAATAATGATTACTATACCGGAACAGGATCAATTCCTGTTCCGGTTTTGTTTTATTGTAATAGAAATGTTTTATGAAAAAGGAACAAGTTCCCAAGCTAGTTAGGTTTTTGATGCTAATATGTGGTGCTGCACTTACAGCAGTACTATTTGTTCCTATGTGGCGGATTGAATTAGATGCCCCACAATATCCAGAAGGATTAACGCTTTTAATTTTCACCAATAAATTAGGTGGAAATGTAGATATCGTTAATGGGTTGAATCATTACATTGGCATGAAAACCTTGCACGCTTCCGATTTTATTGAATTTACCTTACTACCTTATTTTGTTGATTTTTTTGCAATTTTCGCATTTTTTGTTGCCTTATTCGCTAGACCCAAACTTTTGTATTTTTTCTTCTTTCTTTTTATGGCTTTCGCTGTTTTATCAATGGTTGATTTTTGGAGATGGGAGTATAATTACGGACATGATCTAAACCCTGATGCTGCAATTATTGTTCCAGGAATGTCTTATCAACCACCTTTAATTGGATTCAAACAATTGTTGAATTTTGGAGCCTATTCAATACCTGATATTGGAGGATGGATCTTTATTTCTGTTGGACTGATTAGTTTGATCAGCGTGATCATGACATCAAAGAATAATCGTCGACTAAAATATGGTCCTTTTATTTTGATTTTTATAGTAAGTAGCTTGTTAGGTTCTTGCAATGCAGGTCCTGAACCTCTAAAATTTGGAACAGACAATTGTTTTACCTGCAAAATGACCATCAGTGATCAAAGATTTGGGGCAGAAATTGTAACTAAGAAAGGACGGATTTTAAAATTCGACGATAGTTATTGTATGTTGGCATATTTGAAAACAAAAGATTTACCTCAATCGGAAATTCAGAATATCTATATAGCGAATTTTACAGGCAAACACCAGATGTTACATGTTGAAGAAGCGGTGATGCTGCAAAGTAACACGCTAAGAGGTCCAATGGGAGGCAATTTGGCAGCTTCAGACCAAATTGATAGCATTAATAAAATGAAGGAAAATTTTCCTGGAAACAATCTGCTATGGGCAGAAATTATTAAGCAGTGAGAAAAGAAATCACATTTACAATACTATACTTTTTATTGTCTTTTTTGGTAAACGCCAAAACCATTCCTGTGGGTGCTTCCAAAAACTGTCATACCATACAACAGGCATTACAATTAGCTGTTAGCGGAGACACATTGATGATTTCTAAAGGAAATTATCATGAAAAAAACATCTTGATCAATAAACGACTTACCCTTATTGGAATTGATTATCCTGTTTTGGACGGAGATCTTAAATATGAGGTTGTTTCTATAAAAGCATCGGGTACTTCCGTTCAGGGTTTTAAAATCATTCGGTCGGGCGTCTCAAGCATGGAAGATTATGCCGGGATCAAAATTTATAATTGCAGAGACGTAGTGATCAAAAATAATATTCTAGAAAATACTTTTTTTGGGATCTATTCTCAATATGGAACAAACTGTACCATTGAAAAAAACAAACTAACCGCCAATCAAACTGAAGAACAGCAAAGTGGTAATGGTATTCACTGTTGGAAAAGCGATAGTATGCGCATTATTGGGAATTATGTAACCGGACATCGCGATGGGATTTATTTCGAATTTGTAACAAACAGCATTATCTGGAGAAATGAATCTGAAAAGAATCTGCGTTATGGATTACATTTTATGTTTTCTAGTAATGATTCATATATCTCAAACATATTTAAAAACAATGGCGCTGGTGTATCTGTCATGTTTTCGCACGATGTAAAAATGATTCACAATTATTTCGAAGAAAATTGGGGGGATGGATCTTATGGAATCTTACTCAAAGAAATTTCTGATGGTTATATCGAGAATAACCAATTCAAAAAAAATACAGTAGGAATCTATATGGAAGGTACTAGCCGAATTAAAATGACAGGAAACGTTTTTGAAAAAAATGGATGGGCTATGAAAATTCAGGCGAGTTGTATGGATATTAACGTAACTGGAAACAATTTCATGAACAATACTTTCGACATGGCAACCAATGGTAGTTTAGTGTTGAATACGTTTAATGGTAATTATTGGGATAAGTATGAAGGATATGATTTAAATAGAGACCGAATAGGGGATGTCCCATATAGACCTGTAAGTATGTATTCTGTTATCATTGAAAAGAACCCGCCTGCAATGATCCTATTTAGAAGTTTTATAACAACGCTACTTGATAAAACAGAGAAAATATTGCCTTCTCTTACTCCTGAGAATTTCAAAGATGCTTTCCCACTCATGAAACCCTTACGATTATGATTATTGCCAATAATGTTTCTAAACAATTTGGAAGCCTCAAAGTACTAAACAACTTTTCGGTGACCTGTAACAAAGGCGAATGTATTGCACTGATTGGCCCCAATGGAAGTGGTAAAACAACTTTTATCAAAACTATTCTGGGAATGGTAGTTTGTGACAGTGGCTTCGTAACAGTGAATGGATTTAACATCAAAAACGATTGGAAGTATCGATCTAAGATTGGTTATATGCCCCAAACAGGAAGATATCCTGAAAATATGACCATCGGACAGGTACTTGAAATGATGCAAGATATCCGAGGTGAAAAAAATCAAAATTATTTAGATGAGGATTTAATTGAAAGATTCGAAATCAAAAATCTTTTGCATAAAAGAATGCGTACGCTTTCTGGAGGTACCCGACAAAAAATAAGTGCAGCATTAGCTTTTTTATTCAACCCTGATCTATTAATTCTTGATGAACCCACTGCTGGATTAGATCCCCTATCGTCTGAAATTCTAAAGGAAAAGATCATTGAAGAAAAAAAGAAAGGCAAACTGATTCTAATTACTTCTCATATTCTAAGTGAGCTTGATGATCTGGTAACACAAGTGATTTATATGCAGGATGGCTGCCTTTGTTTTCACAAAACAATCGAACAGTTAAAAGAAGATACAGGTCAAACCAAACTCGCCAAGGCTATCGCCCAAGTAATGCTTAAACAGTAAGAATGAAAAAAGTAATTAAATACGTGATCATTGATATTCTACGGAATAAAATAATGCTAGCATATACAGCATTTCTGTTAGTACTATCTTTTAGCATTTTTAGTTTAGAAGATAATTCTGCGAAAGGACTACTCGGACTCTTAAATATTATTCTAATCATCGTCCCCCTTGTAAGTATTGTATTTTCTACCATCTATGTATATAATAGTGCTGAGTTTATTGAGTTGCTCGTTAGTCAGCCACTTAAACGAAAAACCATTTGGATGAGTCTTTTTACTGGACTTGCAACTTCCATGGTACTAGCATTTTTACTTGGCGCTGGAATTCCTATTCTAATATATCAAGCAGATATCACTGGTATGATGATGATTGTGATCGGAGTTTTATTGTCGGTCATTTTTGTAGCAATTGCTATGTTAGCCGCTGTTAAAACGAGAGACAAAGCCAAAGGCATCGGAATCGCTATTTTATTATGGTTATACTTTTCTCTATTATTTGATGGCTTTGTATTGTTTTTAGTTTTTCAATTTTCAGATTATCCCATTGAAAAATTGATGGTGGCGGTCAGTATGTTTAATCCCCTCGACCTTGCACGAATAATGATTCTTTTAAAAATGGATATATCTGCATTAATGGGTTATACGGGTGCAGTATTCAAAGACTTTTTTGGAACAGGAACTGGCTTATTACTTTCATTTTCGGTATTGGTTTGTTGGACAATCATACCTATTTGGCTTTCGATCAAAAAGTTCAAAACAAAAGACTTATAATTAAACTGTTTCAAATGGCAACAACTTCTAAAACAAAAAATGGCAAAAAAGATATCAGTAGTCGAAAAGACATTGAACTTCTTGTGGCAACATTTTATGACAAAGTGAAAGTTGATGAAACACTCGGACCAGTATTCACTGAAGTTGTTAGAATTAATTGGGAGAAGCATTTACCATTGATGTGCGACTTTTGGGAGAATGCCATTTTATTTACAGGTTCCTACCAAGGAAACCCAATGGATCTTCATACACATTTGTCTAAAGCAATGCCTTTACTTCAATTGCATTTCCAAAAATGGAACCAATTATTTTTGGGCTCTGTCGACGAGTTGTTTAAAGGCGAAAAGGCCTTACTTGCAAAACAAAGGGCCATAAAAATATCAGAAGTGCTACAATCAAAGATTTTAGACCATAAATAAACCATAACAAAACCACAAAAAAAAGCATGAAATCATTTCATGCTTTTTTCATTATGTGGGGAATCAATGCTATTTTTTTTCTGCTGGAGGTAATAACACTTTGTCGATTACATAAACAACTCCATTTGATGCAGGTATCGTAGCTTTTATTTCTGCAATACCATTCACCATGATCTTACCATCTTTTTTGCTGATGGTAATATTCCCACCATTTACTTGTCCGATGATTTGTCCATCAGTCATATTTTCTGTTTTAAATACTCCAACAGAAACATGATATTGTAAGATGTCTACTAAGGTTTCTTTTTTTTCTGGCTTCAATAATCCCTCAACTGTGCCAGCTGGTAATAAGGCAAATGCCTCATTTGTTGGAGCGAAAACTGTAAACGGACCAGCATTGCTCAAAGCATTTACTAGATCCCCAGCTTGAACTGCGGCAACCAATGTTGTGTGGTCTTTACTTCCTACAGCAATTTGTACGACGTTTTTTGCTGATACATCGTCTTGTACACCAGATTGACCTTTTGAGTCTGTTGCTGTGCTAGAAGATTCAGTTGTTGTGGCTGTTTTACTAGCATCATTGCTACAAGCTGAAAATCCCAGCCCAAGCGATAATATGCTCATAACGGTGAATGCTCTTTTCATATAGTTAGGGTGGTTTTTGTGTTACCCGATAACTAAAATTAGAACATGCTAAAATATTCAATTATGACCCTAATCATAATTGTAGGAATGATTTCGAATTATTTAAAGTCACTAATAACAGTGATCTCTAATTCCTCTGCAATCTCATCCGTATTAATACCAAAGTCGGCACGTTTGATCTTAAAAACACTTTTCAAAGTTGGTTTGCCGCCTGTAATTGTGAGTGTGCCCTGAGCTGTAATATTTTTAGTAACTCCATGAATTAATAGGGATCCTTCAGCGGTAACTTTTGTATTTCCATCCTTAGAGAAGTCAATTGAGTTTATGTTTTGGATGGTTCCTTTAAAACTAGTTTTAGGAAATGCCTCACTATTCATATAATCTTTGTCGTTAAAATGTTCTTGCATCATTTCATTTTCAAAAATGAATCCTCTGATCAATCCGGTGAATTTTAACTGACCCGAAGTTTCATTGAACGATGCAGCAACAGTAGCGTTTGTTGCCTCAATATCTTCTGCAGAACCATGCGAATAAAAACGAATACTCGCTTTGTTGGTGATCAAAACTTTTTCAGCTATAGGGACAATGGTAGTTTTGATTTGCTTACTCGTGTCTTTTTTGTTATTGTCTAGAACTGTATGATAAGAAGTGTCAACAACAGTAGAATCATTTAATAATTCATTCGTTGAAATGGCCGGCACTTCTGTAGGGTTCTTTTTATAGTGGGTTGGGATATAGGATACAAATACCCAGATATCGGTAATGGTAAGAACAAGTGCTAATACCACAACTACAATGGTTGAACTGTGTTTTGCAAAGAAACTTTGATTTTTCTTTTTGGAATTCTTATTAAAAACGACCCAGACAAAAAACCAAATGATGGCTGCAATGGCAAACATTTGGGGGATCTCTTTTAGCAATTTAAAAAACATAGGATGGTTTTCAGATGTGGGTGAAAAAAAGCTCCCGGTTATGGGAGCTTCAAAAATAAACTATTTTCCAACAGTACCATTCGGTTTAGGTCCTTGGTTTGGTCCCTGACCCGGAGGCGGTGGAGGCGGTGCTGGTAATGGTTTGCCAAATGGTTTTGGAACGCCACGATGACAAGTATTACAAGTGATCATTTGAATCTTCGTAGTGTCAGAATCTGAGCGTTTAATCGACGCGATATATTTCTGATTCATTTCGTTGGTCATACGAATCATATCTCTAGCAATTTCTTTGACAGGATTTGCATCGCTTGGCATGTCATTCTTTCTAGGATTGTCTTTTTCTGGAGCATGGCAGTAATTACATTTAACACCTAGGTCAACCTTGAATTGATCCATGGCATGATCCACTTCCTGATAAGTTGCTGTAGCAGGGAATACTTTAATATTCACAAGCTTTTTTGGTTTGGGCTGCTGTATATTGAATGATTGTACAATCAGCGCCCCCGCAATTGTTAAACCAAGTAAGATGTTGAGTTTTTTTCTGTGCTGTAATATCATATAAACGTATTTTAACCCAATATAATGTTTTGGGTGATTTTTAAAACTTTAATGAATAAAGATTCGACCAAAAGCCCTTTTTTAACGACGAATGGAGTTGAAATGTATTATTTTAATGCGCTAAAGTTTCACATAACAACTAAATTAGTAATCCGTAGACTTTAACGATGGTCTATTTCTAACCCTGCAAAAGATATATTCTCATGAAAACTTGCGTTGCCTTTTTTATTTCATTTGTCATGTTACAGCAACTTGGTATTGCCCAACTGAAACCATCCATTATTCCACAACCTGTTAAACTGGTCATGAATAAAGGATCTTTTCAGTTAGATCAAGGAGTATCCATCAAGTACCAAGCTTCACAATTGTCATTGAAGCCAGCTGTAGATTATTTTATTGCTTCCATCAATGAGATCTCAGGGATCAAATTATCGCTTAATAAACCTTCCAATAAAACAATTGAACTAAAAATTGATCAAAATCTGAAACTAAATACAGAAGGGTATGAACTAAAAGTTTCAGATCAACATATTCAAATTACTGCAAAAGGATATGCGGGTATCATTTATGGATTTCAATCGCTCTTGCAAACTATTCCGCAGGTTAGAACGAATGCAAAATTAGAAATTCCTTATATGGAGATTTCCGATGAACCCCGTTTTCAATGGAGAGGAATGCATTTAGATGTAAGTAGACATTTCTTTCCTCCTTCATTAGTTAAGACCTATATCGATCTAATGGCGGCCTACAAAATGAATACTTTTCATTGGCATTTAGGTGATGATCAGGGATGGAGAATTGAAATCAAAAAATATCCAAAGCTTACTTCAACTGGCGCATGGAGAGTTGATCAAAATGCATTGGTGTGGGGCACAAGGCCGCAAGCATTGCCTGGAGAGGATCCTAGCTATGGTGGATTTTACACACAAGAGCAGATCAAAGAAATAATAGCTTATGCTGCAATCAGAAATATCACAATCGTTCCTGAAATTGAAATGCCAGGTCATAGTGCCGCTGCTATCTCCGCATATCCAGAATTGAGTTGTAGCGGAAAGCCGCAGCTTCCAATGACAGGAGGCAATTACAAAGACATGTCTTCAAATTATTGTGCTGGAAATGATGCGGTATTTCATTTCATGGAAGATGTTTTATCTGAAGTGATCAATCTTTTCCCTTCAAAGTTTATTCATATAGGAGGAGACGAAGTAGATAAAACCGATTGGCAAAAATGTGCAAAATGTCAGGCTAGAATTAAAAAAGAGGGATTAAAAAATGAAGATGAATTACAAAGCTATTTTATTAAACGGATCGAAAAATTTATCAATAGTAAAAATCGTAAGGTCATTGGATGGGATGAGATCTTAGAAGGAGGACTAGCACCTGATGCAGCAGTGATGAGTTGGCGTGGAGAAAAGGGTGGCATTGAAGCCGCCAAAATGAATCACTTTGTAGTGATGACTCCTGGTAATCCTTGTTATTTTGATCACTATCAGGCCGGACCAGAAGGGGAACCCCTTGCTATTGGTGGATTTAATACTTTGAAAAAAGTATATGATTACGAACCCATTCCTAAAGAAATTAATCAAGAGAAGCAACAATTTGTATTAGGTGCGCAAGCAAATTTATGGACAGAATTCATTACCACTTCAGGTGCTGTTGAATACATGGTCTTACCCAGAATGTTGGCTTTAGCGGAAGTAGTATGGTCGCCAGTTGAAGCAAAAAACTGGAACGATTTTAATCGAAGATTGAAATATCATTTCAATGCATTTGATCAAAAAGGTTTGCACTATTCACCCGGAAATTTCACGGTGGATATTCGTCCCATTTCCAAAAATAATCAATTGAGTGTTGAACTTTTGACTGAATCTCCAGAGGCAAAAATTTATTATACTACTGATGGCGCTGTGCCCAATATTAGCTCGAACACTTATCAGCAATCCTTCCCCATTACAAGTTCTTTAACTGTAAAAGCAATTACTGTTTTGAATGGGAAGATCATGAACCTAAAACCCGCAGAACAATCTTTTGCAACGCACTTGGCAATGGGTGCAGAAGTAACTTATAAAACTGCATACTCTAAATATTATCCTGCAAATGGTCCGAATACTTTAACAGATGGTATTCGTGGAAAATTGAGTCATAGCCAATCGTGGCATGGCATTGATAATAACGATCTAACGGCTACCATAGACTTAGGAAAATCAAAAGAGATCAAGTCGATCACTATTGGTTGCTTGCAGAATTATAACTCATGGATCTTCATGCCTGCTTCGGTGCAGTTCGAGATCTCTGAAGACGGACAAAACTTCACCCTCCTTTCAAAAGTTGACAATGATATTCCACTAGATTTGAAAGCGGCAACTATCAAAGATTTCAAAGTTATGACTAGTGGTAAACAAGCCCGTTATATCAGGGCTACGGCACAGAAAATTGAGGGTTGTCCGAAAGGTCATCCTGGAGAAGGGAAGCCGGCTTGGATCTTTGCTGATGAAATAATCGTTGAATAAACTTTACCTATTGAAGATGAAAAAAAGACCTTTATTATTTCTTGTTGGAATTTTATGCATTGCATCTGTTGCAAACGGACAGGTTGTTTTTAAAACCAAAGAATGGCTATTCGCGTTGAATAAAATGGGTGTTGTGTCGAGTATGAAGAACCTTACTCAGAACAAAGAATACCTGGTTGCAGATTCCGCTAGTCCTCTCTTAAGTATCAAGTATCAAGGGAAATTGATCGCCCCAACTAGTTGCGAATGGAATGCCAAATCAAAAGAGCTCAATTTTCAATATCCTTCTGTTGGAATGATTGCTGTGGTTAAAACAATTTCTAATAACAAATACCTGAGTTTTGAATTGGTACAATTAAAAGGAGCTGAAAAATTGGATCTAGTACTCTGGGGTCCATTCCCAACTAGTATTGCAGATTCTATTGGGGAAGTGGTGGGTGTAGTTCGAGACAAAGAATTTGCGATTGGTATTCAAGCTTTGAATGTAAAAACATTAGGAGGTTATCCAAATGCAGAAAGTGATGTGGAGCCATCTTACGACATTTTTGAGTCTGGTAATACCGTTGATATCAAAGCAGAAGATCGAACCAAGCTTTTATTCAGAGGTGATGTTGCAAAGCCCACCAGCTATGGCTCGGTGATGCAAGCCTATTGTAGAAATAGAAATAAAGCCCGCGTGGTTGAAAACTGGTCGCACAAATTTTATCAGGCACCTGCTTTTGATGATGGCGGTATTATTGGATCTAAGATTGCTTTGTTTGGTGTTCCTGTAAAAGAAGCTTTAGCAACACTTGGAGAAATTGAGATCAAAGAAGGATTACCACATCCCATGCTAGATGGTGTTTGGGGTAAAACAGCTACTAACGCATCAGAGTCATACATCATCATGCGTTTTGGTACTAGCAATTTGCAAGAGGCGATGAATGCCACCAAAGCTGCAGGTTTAAGGTATTTATATCATGAAGATCCATTTGCATCTTGGGGGCATTTCAATTTGAATAAAACAGAATTCCCGGATAATTGGAAAAGCATGAAGGAGGCATCTTTAAAAGCAAATGCACAGGGAGTAAGATTAGGAGTACATACCTTATCCAATTTTATAACTACCAACGATCCTTATGTAACACCCATTCCTGATAAGCGATTGGCGAAAGTGGGTTTTTCAAAATTAACTGCATCCATTGATGCAACTACAACTGATATCACCATTGATGATCCAATATATTTTAATCAATTCCAAAATAATACGCTCAGGTCTGTAGTTGTTGGTGATGAGATCATTCGTTATACAACTGTTTCAGAAACGGCTCCTTGGAAATTATTGAAATGTACCAGGGGCGCGTTTGCAACAAAAGCAAGTTCACATCAAGCTGGTGATAGTATTGGTAAATTAATAGATCATGCCTATCAGGTATTCCTAACCGATGCTTCCTTGTTAACAGAAATGTCTACAACGATTGCTCGCCTTTTCAATGAAACAGGCTTGATGCAAATTTCATTTGATGGATTGGAAGGTTGTTGGTCAACCGGAATGGGTCAATATGCCAGACAATTATTTACCAAAAACTGGTATGATCATTTAAATCCAGAATTAAAAGGTAGAGTCATTAATGATGCAAGTAATCCTGGTCATTTTTTCTGGCATATTTATACCAGAATGAATTGGGGTGAACCGTGGTATGCAGGTTTTAGAGAAAGTCAGTTACAATTACGTTTAAAGAACCAACAATTTTATAGGCGCAATTTAATGCCTTCGATGCTCGGTTGGTTTAGCTTGAAGTTAGAAACGATGCCAGAAGATATTGAATGGATGCTAGCATTGGGAGCGGGCTATAATGCAGGCTTTGGCTTATCTACGAGTTTAGAGATTTTAGAAAAGCATGGAAAAAATAAGGAGATTTTTTCATTGATCAGAAATTGGGAAAAGCTCCGTTTGAAATATGCTTTCTCTGAAGATCAAAAGGAAAGAATGAGGAGTTTAAAATCAGAGTTTCATGTAGATTCCATCGATGCAAATAAGTATGCGCTAACAACTATTTACAATGCTTATTTCAAACATAGTTTGGTTAAGAAACAACCTGGAGAACCTTCTTTTACAAAGTATGAATTTGTAAACAAGGGTAATGAACAAAACATTCGATTTATTATTACTACCGGCACTGGTACTGAAACGGGTGATATTCTTATTAACCCTTCTTTTTCTGTAGGAGAACAAAATGCATTGATTATTCCCATTTCCATGAAAAGAAATCAGATCCTTTATTGTAATGGAAATGCTATTTCGCTTTATGACAATCAATGGCATTTGTTAAAAGAATTTGATCGGCAATTCACGCTTCCTAAGATTTCAAAAGGAAGCAATACGATTCAGTTTAAAGCAGACTCAAATGGGAATGCAGAAGGAGAAATCAAAATTGAATTGCGCGCGATTGGTGAAAGAGAAATCATTGATTTAAAATAAACAAATTTTTCAAGAGCAATTTAGAGTGCTAATTTGTAGACCATATTAATTGATAAGAAATGAGTAAGCAGCAATTAAGAAGCGACGATTGGTTTGGTCGCACAGGCAAAGATGGATTTATCTATCGTTCTTGGTTTAAAAAACAAGGAATTCCGCAGGATGAATTAACAGGCAAACCGATTATCGGGATCTGTAATACCTGGTCTGAATTAACACCCTGCAATTCGCATTTTAGGGAACTCGCAGAGTTTGTGAAACGAGGTATTTTAGAAGCGGGTGGATTTCCGGTAGAGTTTCCTGTCATGTCTTTGGGTGAATCGCTCATGAAGCCCACTACGATGCTTTACAGAAATCAGGTAAGTGTAGATGTGGAAGAATCCATTAGAGCCAACCCTTTGGATGGTGTTGTTCTTTTATGTGGATGTGATAAAACTACGCCCGCACTGGTGATGGGTGCTTGCAGTGTGAATATTCCTTCGATCGTTTTGTCTGGCGGTGCGATGCTTACAGGAAAATACAAAGGCAAAAGTATCAGCACAAGTGATCTATGGTTATTTAGTGAAGCCAACCGATCAGGTAAAATGTCTGATCAAGAAATGTTGGAAGCAGAATCTGGTATGTGCAGAAGTGATGGGCATTGTGCAGTTATGGGAACTGCATCAACGATGGCTTGTATGGTTGAATCTCTTGGATTAACACTACCACAAAACGCTGCCATTCCAGCGCCTGACTCCGCAAGAAAAGTGATCGCACAATTAAC
>CAIYAG010000466.1 GCA_903924075.1 uncultured Bacteroidota bacterium
AAAAGAAAACTGGGGCCTAGGAAATAAAGCAGATGTTTATTTCAGTGCCAGTCCGGTATTTAAATTATTGCCTGGCGCTATCTCCAATGGTGATGTTACACCACTTGCCTGGTATGCATCTGATAAAACTTTGAGAAGCGGTTGGGCTTTTGGTCAATCTTATTTGCAAGACGGAGTAGCAGCGTTTGCAGCTAAAGTTGGTAAGGGCCATTTATATGTATACGGTCCAGAGATTACTTTCCGTGGACAAACACATGGGAGCTATAAAATGTTATTCAATCAATTATTTCAATAGATAAAATAAAAAAGGAAAAGGCCCGATCAGGGTCTTTTCCTTTTTACAAATTCTCGAAATATTTATAACCCGTACCAGTATTCAATAATAAAATACTTTCGGAATGTTTGATGACCTTGTTGGTGCATAATTGATTCAATGCCATCCAGGTGGCGGCACCCTCAGGCGAGATAATCAGTCCCTCTGTTTTTGCAATTTCTTTTAAACCGATGATGATTGCATCATCATCGATTATACATACCCCGCCATTGGATTCTTTAATCACTTGTAACATTAAATCCATCCCAAATGGGAAAGGCACTGCTAAACCATTTGCGATTGTTGCGCTCGGAATAAATTTAGTTTGCCAATTTTCTGAATGATTCATTGCAGCCGCAATTGGTGCACAATTGGAAGATTGAACTGCAAACATTCTTGGCAGTTTCCCTGAAATCCAACCAAGCTTTTTCATTTCTTTAAAAGCTTTCCATAAGCCAATTAATCCTGTACCGCCACCTGCGGGATATAGAATTATATCTGGAAGAGCCCAACCTAATTGTTCTGCAATTTCATATCCCATCGTTTTTTTTCCTTCCAAACGATAGGGCTCTTTAAGGGTGGAAACATCAAAGAATTCATTATTTATATTTAGTGCCGCTACTTTTTTCGCGCAATCGTTTATTAGGCCATCCACCAAAATTAAATCAGCTCCATATAATTTACATTCTTCTTTAAATATGCTAGGTGTTTTAATTGGCATCACCACTGTTGCTTCCATTCCTGCTTTTGCGCAATATGCTGCCATAGCACCGCCAGCATTACCAGCAGTAGGTACAATACATTTTTTTCTTTTAAACTCTTTTGCTTTTGAAATGGCTACACTTAGTCCCCTGGCTTTAAAAGATCCGGTTGGGTTGAATGACTCATCTTTTAAAAAAATATTTTTGAACCCATATTTTGTTGAGAGATTATTTAAAGTAAGCAATGGTGTATTCCCTTCACCCAAACTAATTTGATTTGATGTATTAAATACTGGTAATAAGGAAGCATAACGCCATATACTTTGTTGATCCGTTAAAATTTCTTCCTGCTGCATGCCAAATTCTAAATCGTAATTCACCAATAATGGTTTATTACAACAAGTAGCATATGACTGTTCCTCATTTATAGAATAGCTCTTCTTGCATTTTGAACATATCAGATTGGTTACAAGAGTTGTGGGTGATACTAGACTTTCCATCAATCAAAAATAGCCTCTGAGGTATAACCCTTCGAGGCTAATTAATTATAGTCCATAACTACAAGTTATAGCGACTCGGAACACATCTTTATAAAAAGCTTATTTAAATCACTATTTTCTGAGCCATGCCTTTGAATAAAAAAGAAATCTCTGATAATTTCGAAGTCTTCGATTTTAATGATGACTAAGTCGCCATCTTTTAATTCTTTGCGGATCGATCCTTTCGGCAAAAAGCCTAAACAATCGTCCTCTCTTAGAAAATTCTTTAGTGCTTCAGTGCCGCTTAAGCGAACGGTAACATTAAGCGCAGAAAGCTTGATCCCCTTTTTTTCGAGGTTATATTTTAAAGCGGCAAGTGTTCCTGAACCTTGTTCACGAAGTACTACTGGGTAGTTTAGAATTTCTTTTACTGAGATTGACTTCTTTTTTGCAATATAACTATTAGCACTTGATACTGCAACCACTTCGTCTTGCATAAAAGGTTTGTATACAATGGAAGAATTCTTTTTCTTTCCTTCTACGATGCCAATGTCAATATCTTGATTGATTAAAGCTTGTACAATCGTGTCGGTATTTCTATTGAGAAGACTAATTTTTACTGCTGGATATTGTTGATGAAAAGAAGAAAGAATTTTTGGCAAGATGTAAAGTGCAACTGTTGTACTAGCGCCAAGTTTTAGTTGACCCTTTGCATTGATTTTGTTCTTTAAAATGCTCATATCAAATTCAAATTGACTTTGAATTTTTTTGACCTCTTTCAATTTCTGGAAAAGCATTTGACCTTCAGTTGTTAAACTTATGGTATGGCCAGAACGTTCAAATAATGCTGTTTTATAATGTGATTCTAGGCTTTTGATGTGTTTGCTAATTGCGGGCTGACTAATAAATAAAGACTCACTGGCTTTCGAGAAGCTGAGCTTACTTGCAACTTCCATAAATATTTCATGCCTAGTAGATATCATATTAATCGTAGTAATTAAAATTAAACCAAATATCTATCCAGAGTAGTTTTAAAATTAGTAGTAGTATTTCATTCCCTGAGTAGCCATTAGTTTTTTTGGTTGATACATTCGTTTATTCTTGATCACTAATTCTACTCTTCTGATATCACTGATATTGATCGATGGGTCTCCATCTATTAATATCAGATCAGCAAGATTTCCTATTTTGATAGTACCAGCAGTTTTTTCAAGATTACAAGCAAGTGCGGCATTGTAAGTAGCAATTTTTAAAACTTGGTTACTAGGAATTCCAGCTTGTACATATAATGCCAATTCATTATGAAGTGCAAATGCTTCACCACCATCAGTTCCTGCAACGAGCAGAATTCCATTGTCGTATAATATTTTCAACATCCCCATCATTTTTGCAAAGCTTGCTTTGTAAGCAGTTTTGTTTTCATCAGAGCCGAAAGGAGTTTGGATCGTAATATTCTGTAGCCATTCTTCTGGGATCCAATTGAGGATAGGTTTTATTACATGAGATGTATCGCCTTTGAATTCATCAAACATACCTTGCCAAACATTCATTGTTGGATCAAGTGCAATGTTTTTATCCTTCATCAGTTTTACAAAATCCTTCACCGCTTTACTTGAAAGATCTAAATTCCCACCTCTCTCACCCACCAATCTAAACCTTGCTGGAGTTCTCGTATCAATGGTATCCCCTTGAAAATTCAGTAGGATAAAGTTCATATGGGTTATTTCATCATAACCTGCTTTGATGGCTTGCGTTGCTGTCATGAATGCAGGAATATGACCGCAGATCCGCATACCCAATTGATGCGCATGTGCTGCTAAGGGTGCGATCCATTCTGGTTTCATTGCACTGTAAAATTTGATGGCTTTGTATCCCAATTGATGGTATTCATCAATTCCTTTAATGCCTTCCTCTAAAGAATTGATCATCGTGCCTGTTGGCCCTTCAAATGGATCTTCCTTATCTATAAAACCCATCATATAACTGATGTCTGGCGCCATGATCTGGTTCTCATCTATTTGCTTTTTATATTGCAAAAGAATTTTATCATTTCCCAAATCTCTTAAATGTGTTACGCCGCCTGCCAAATATTTGATGCCTTCATCTTTCGAAAAGTGTCCGTGCATATCCCAAAGACCTGGCATTAGAAACTTACCCTTGGCATCTATTAATGTATCCGCTTTAAAACTCGAATTTGATGTTGAAGCATAAATGGCTTTGATTTTTCCATCTTCAATATCAATGGATCTATTTTTTTCAACCTTAGCAGTTTCTGAATTAAATATATTGGCATGAATAATAGTAGTTTTTAAAGCCAATTTATTTGAATTCTCATCAATTTGTTTTTGATAAAAAGGTGCACTTGCAATTAATTGATGAACCATTAAGGAATCAGTCCAATTTTCATAACCTGCTTTGATGATGGAAGTCCATTCAGAAACAGAAGCGAAGTAGTCAAGGTTTTCGGTGGTCCATATATATAAAGGAGTTGGACTAGGGTCAAAATACAAAGCGATCAATTTAAGTTTGATAGATTGATTTTGAAATTGGATGGTTTTTGTAATTGGTGCATCCATATGAATGGTGCCTTCAGGAACATTATCTCCTTTCATGCCAGGCTGCTTGATCAACCATTTAACCAACAGGTCTATGGAAGATGGTGGGTTATTGGGAGAATAAAACTGATTGCCCAACTTTTTTGTTTTTCTATCACCATTGATACTCCACACAATTGAATCTGCTAAAATGGAAAAATTTTCAGTGTAGGGGCTTTTATAATAGTCTACTCCTGTAGTTGCTATGAAATTAATCGAACCCATTTCGTTAATGCGAATTGTAGATTGAATGCTATCTCCTCTTCCCCGGTCGTTAAACCAAAAACTATATTGGTACTCTTTTGAACCAGTCTTCCATTTTTTTTCAGTGCCCTTTATTTTCCCCTTACTTACGGTATGGTAAATTGTGGTATCAGATTGGGCTTGAAGATTTAGGCAAATAAATAACGCTAATGATAGTGGGATCAGGCGATTCATATTAACAATTTTCATAAATCTAATAAGTTTCATGGCCTAGTTCAAATTAAAAAGAAATTAAATTTGGTAAATTAGATGTACATACATACATTTGTGTTGTGAAGTTAGAGCAAGCCATACAAAGTAATAAATTCAAGAACGAAACACAGAAAGCAGCATTGAATGTTTTATATACGGCTTGGTGGTTAAAGACGAGCATGAGTAAGGGGTTGAAGGAATTTGGTTTAACACATGAGCAGTATAATGTGCTCAGAATTTTGAAGGGTAAATACCCAGAACAAATTTGTGTGCGTGATATTGCTTGCAGAATGATTGAAAAGAATTCTAATGTGCCAAGGATTGTAGACAGGTTAGAAATAAAGAAGCTGGTTAAAAGAACCACCTCGCAGTTAGACAAAAGAGAAACAGTGATCACATTAACGCAGGCAGGAATATTATTATTAGAAGCAAGCACAAAATCAATTGATCTGAGTATGGAGAGCATTACCAGTCTTTCTGATTCCGAATCTTTGCAACTAAATAAATTGCTTGAAAAAATGAGAAGTACAGAACAGTAGATTTTTTTTAAACTAATACATGTATATACACATAAATTAAAACACATGAAAACGATATTACATAAAGCAGCAACAAGAGGTCACGCTAATTTCGGATGGTTAAATAGTTACCATACGTTTAGTTTTGGCGCGTACAACAATCCAGAAAGAATTCATTTTGGTGCACTGCGTGTATTGAATGATGATACAGTTAGTGCAGGCATGGGTTTTGGCAAACACCCGCACGACAATATGGAGATCGTTTCAATCCCCTTATCAGGCGATTTACATCACCAAGATAGTACCGGAAGAAACGAGATCATTCGCGAACACGATGTTCAGATCATGAGTGCCGGCAGTGGCATTGCACATAGCGAAATGAATGCGAACAAAGACAAAGAAGTAAAGTTCTTACAGATCTGGGTATTCCCTAAACTAAAGAACATTACGCCACGCTACGAACAAAAATCTTTCTTACCGGAAGACAGGATCAACCAGATCTTAAATGTGGTTGCACCTGATAATCAAGACGCCATTTTCATTAATCAGGATGCATGGTTTTCTTTAGGAAATTTTTCAAAAGATTTCAAAACTGATTATCAAATCAAAAAACCTGGCAACGGAGTTTATGTATTTGTATTATCTGGAAATGTGATCGTAAATGATCAATCGCTTGATACCAGAGATGGTCTAGGAATTTGGGATACTGATAGTTTGCAAATATCTGCATCTACTGATGCTGAGATCTTATTGATCGATATCCCAATGCAATTATCATAATTAGAAAAGGAAATTATATGCATACTAATAGAACGATCAAAGCAATTCTTTACGCAACTCCAATGGATATGGGTGGCTTTCCAATAAGGCAACCATTCCCATCCCATAAGGCGGAGCAGATCGATCCATTTTTATTGTTACATCACGCTGAGGTAAAAGTTCCATCGCATAAACCTGTTTTGCAGTCTGGTGTTGGTCCGCATCCGCACAGAGGATTTTCTCCAGTGAGTTTTATTTTCAAAGGAGGTGTGCACCATCGCGATAGCAGGGGTAATAATAATGTGGTATATGCTGGTGGCACTCAATGGATGAATGCAGGAATGGGAATGATACATAGTGAAAGACCACCTGCTGATATACACGAAATTGGCGGTGTACAGGAACTGATTCAGTTATGGGTGAACACACCTGCAAAAAACAAAATGGATCAACCATCTTATCAGCCTTTAACTGCTGAAGAAACACCCAAAATTATTTCTGAAGATGGATTAACTCGAATTAATATCATCGCAGGAAATTTAGAAACAGTAAAAGGCCCGATCCATACTTTATCGGATGTGAACACATTCACGATAACCATGAAGAAGGGTGCAAAATATTTCTTTGCAATTCCTACAACGCATAATGCTTTCATCTACTTAATGGAAGGCCAGATTCAAGTAATCGGGGATGCTGTTATTGATGCAAAATATGTGGCAAGTTTTAACCTTGATGGAACAGGAATTGCAATCGAAGCTTTGGAAGATGCTCATTTATTTATGGGCACTGGTGAACCTCTCAATGAACCGCTTGCATCTCATGGACCATTTGTGATGAACACTCAAACCGAGATCATGGAAGCAATGCGTGATTACCAGTTGGGGAAGATGGGGGTCTTGATAGAAGAAGAAGTGAAGAGATAAGAGTGAAGAGTGAAGAATGAGGGAGAAGAAAGTGAAGAGATAAGAGTGAAGAGTGAAGAATGGAGGAAGAAGGTTGGGAAGAGTGAAATCTGATAGAATAAAAGCTTAAAGTGTAATTATTTTTTTTAAACAAATTCTAATATACAAACCTAAAAACAAGCAATATGTCAACTTACAAAATCGACGCTGCACACAGCGAAATTACTTTTAAAGTAAAACACTTAATGATCACCAATGTTACTGGTAGCTTTACCAAATTTGATGCTACTATGGAATCTGCAGCTGCTGATTT
>CAIYAG010000467.1 GCA_903924075.1 uncultured Bacteroidota bacterium
AATTCTTTTTCTCTTTTGGAGACCATGTGTCTTCTGCAATAGCTAGTGCTCGTGGCCAAGTCATGTATTGTAGGCTTCTATAATTGCCTAATTGTTCTGTCCACTGATTGCCTTGTCCGCCTAAAACATATTTCGCATCCATCCCTTCTTGCACTGGATCAAAGGAATATACTTTGTTCAATCGAAGACTTGCATAAACAGGAGCTTCTAATAATGGTTCTCCTTGTACATAATCTAAATAAGCAAAAGTGCTAGGAGACATTACTACATTATGTTTTGTCTTCGCCGCTTCAATGCCAGCTTTCACTCCATGCCAGCTCATCACGTTTGCAGTAGGAGAGATACCACCTTCCAAGATCTCATCCCAACCCATTAATTTCTTGCCTTTTGAATTCACGATTTTCTCCACCCTTCTTACAAAATAACTTTCTACTTCAGGCATGGTTTTTAAACCTTCTCTTTTCATGAGTGCCTGAACGGCAGGACTTTTCTCCCAGAAGTTTTTTGCACACTCATCGCCGCCCATATGTATATATTCAAATGGGAAGAGGGCTGCAACCTCTGTGAATACTTTGTCTAAGAAGGTGTATACATTTTCGTTGGCTGGACACAATCCGTTTTCAACGATCGCTTCAAATTTTCCACCTGGGAACCAATTCATAAAAGGAACGCCTAAATAAGTGGTATGCTCACCACCTGTACAAGAAAGTTCAGGATAGGCGGCTAATGCAGCCATACTATGACCTGGCACATCGATCTCGGGCATAATGGTAAGGAAACGATCCTGCCCATATTTCACCAATTCTTTGATATCTTCTTGTGTATAAAAACCACCATAAGTTTTAGGCTCTGATGGATCAGCTGCTTTTGGAGAGTTAGCCCATTTACCATTGCGTTCAACACGCCATGCGCCTACTGAAGTTAATTTTGGTAAGCTTTTGATCTCAATTCTCCATCCCTCATCATCCGTTAAATGCAGGTGTAATAAATTGAATTTGAATTTTACCATGTCATCCATGAATTTTTTCACTTCTTCTTTGGTAAAGAAATGTCTACTCACATCAAGCATCAATCCTCTCCAGCCAAATCTTGGTTGGTCATCAATAGTAACACATGGGATAGTCCATGCAACATTGTTCACTAAACGCTTGCTTTCAATTTCTTTAGGCAGTAATTGCAGGAAGGTTTGGATACCATAAAAAATACCTGCAGGTTTATTCGCACTAATTAAAACCCCTGATGGCGTTGCATTTAAACGATAGCCTTCGTTCCCAAGCGCACTGCTAGGTGTAGCCAGTAATTCGAGTTTAATACCCTCAGTTGTTCCAGAATTATTTATCTTAAAATTAAAACCAGTGGCAGTATGCAACACTTTTGATAACTGAAAAGCCATTCCATCTATTTCTTTGCTTGAGCCAGCAGAAATGGAGATGACCGAATTATTTTGTAGTGTAAAAGTTCCGCTATTTTCAATTAATGATGCAGGAACAGGAATCACAGAAGCTGAAGGCTTAGTTTGAGCATGGGCAGCCAATAATCCCATCGCCAAAAGTAATGGCAAGCATATTTTTTTCATTTAAGCAATTTGAGCGCAAAAGTTACGGAGGATTTTTAAACGAAAATCAAGTGCATAAAAAAAGCGTTCCTTGGAACGCTAATATTATAAAGAAAAGCCCCAAGTTATTTTTTGGCCATTCTTGCCCCAGTCTTTCATTCCCTTTTTTAATTCCACGTTTAATTGCGACCAATTAACTTTTTTCCCTTTTTGTGTAGGACTTAATTGTTGTACAGTTGGCTCCACCAATTCTAGCTTGGTGGCAAACCATGTGGTATACATTCTTGGGATCGCCAATCCCATGATCATGCCGGGAAGTCCGCCAAAATTTTCTGGTCCAGCACTAACAGGGATCTGGTCTGTATAAAATGCAACCACTACCACAGAGTCACAAATTTTGGAAACAGCTTTTTTGCATTCGAAACCTGCTATGTCTCTAGTTTCTTGTGTGATCCGCCATTCTAAGTTTCGAAGACTATCTTTTATGAGATAGGTGTTTTCGAATATCTCTCTTTGAATACTGGAACTTTGATTGCTAAAATCGCTGATCGAATTGTCAGATTCATTGGGTTTAGAACCCCACATATATTTATTATCAGCGTTTTCTTTCTCTAGTTTGTAAATAGATTTAGTGGCATTGAATTGGAGTTCGTACTGGTCTGTAACAATTTTGGGAAACGACTTCATCATTTCTTTCCACCATTCATTGTCACCACCTTCTTCCTCGAGGGGTTTATGCTGATTCGTTTTCTTCTCATATACAATTCTACCTTTTGTTATGAATTGAGATTGCGCAAATGATTGAACGCTGAGAAAGCAAATGAATATAACGAGTACATTTTTCATAGGTTAAAAGCCCATATTGGATGGCTTGCCGTTTTTACTGAAATTATAGATCAAAGAGAGCATGAAATAACGCTTAACATTCTGAGAAGTGGTTTCTGAAATGAAGTTGCTGCTGATGTTTCTATTGATCCCTAGGTTTTGATTGAAGATATCATTGACATAAAATTTGGTTTCCCACTTTTCATCTTTTGATATGATTTTCCGAATACCACCATTTACGATATATGCATTCTGCTGATTGGCGAATGCAGCAGTTTTCTGATAGAAATTAAATTCTCCATTCAGGTCTACATACAATTTTTGCTTTTTGAATTTAAATTGTAGGTTGTTGTAAGCGGTATATGACCAATAAGTTGTTGCTACATCTGGGCGAATGGAAGAAACGGATTTGTTATAATTGGCGTCAAAGTTGAGCCAAAAATTGATCCACTTATCGCTCCAATAACCCGAATTAATGGAAAAATTTGAGGCTGTTGTTTTCGTCTCATTGCGTTGCCCATTTACGTAATTGACATATTGATTGATCCTCGGACCAATTTCAAAACCCAACTGTAAAGAAGGAATGATCTCAAACCCATAATTAGCACCTGCTCTAAATGAATAATTACCGCTTACGTTAATGGCCTGATTAATTCTTCTTCCAAGACTATCAACAATGGAACTATTCGAGATCGCATTATCTGTAGAATTATAACTTAGATTGATGCCGATACTTCTACTCTTCAGCACTTTATAATCTGATGCCCTGAAACTGAAATTGTGTACGAATCCCTGTTTTAAATTTTGATTACCAACTGAAATATTGAGTGGATCAGTATTGTCAATCAATGGTTGGATCTGGTTCAGCGTAGGATTTTGTGTTGTTCCATTATAGTTGAACTCAATTCTTCTTTGTTGTTTTGGCGTAAATTTAAAATTGATAGCAGGAGTGAAGTTGGTATAGCTAACATCTCGATCTGTATTTTTTCTAAGATCATTCATGTGGTAGTTTACTGTTCCAAGTCCTGTTCCAATTGCGAAATTGAATTTCTTTACCTGGTATCTGACATTGAATCCACCTGTATTTCCGGTAGTATTAAAAATGAAATGATTGCTTAATGTATCATTGATAGACGTGTATTTACCATTAGCATCTTTATTAAAAGTATTTCTTTCTGCATCATTCCTGTTCACATTCAAACGATACGACAAAACTAAAAAAGTATTTTTCCAAAGAGGCTCTGTATAAGTAACATTGCCATTGATGCTTGAGCCAGTTTGGAAATTTTCTTTTCGCTGATCAATATTATCTAATCGAATTAAATTCCCGTTTTTATCAAAATACTGATTCTTGGCAAAAAGGAAGCCATTCTCATTTTTGTCGGTGAAGGTTAAGTCGGCATTCACCGAAATAGTTCTTCCCTTTTTTGCAAATTTCTTTCTCCAGAGTAAACTGGTATTTACATTTTTACTATCGTCTATATTATTCGTAGTTCGATCTGTTTCATTGATCAATTTATCATCCGAACTAATCGATTTTCCTAAATAATTTAAATTGCTGGAACTCTTGATATCAGAAGCTCTTAAGGTTACTTTCAGGGAATTGGAGGAGTCGATCTGCACCTCATACATACTAGTTATTTTATGCCTAGTTCTTTCATTTGCCTGAGTTTGCTCAGTGGTATTTGTAAAACTGGTATCAGGTAAAATATTTTGTGTGGTGGATGTAGTTTTACCCGACACATTTAATTTATTGAACTGATAAGTGTTGTTCGTATTGTCTTTATCCTGATTCCATTTATTGCTAAAGTGAAAACCGGCAGTAGTTGAAATAGGTAAGCCAGTACCCCAACTAAATTCATCCCCACTTGAAAACATCATTACACCGCCATCATCCGTAATCGTGGTGGTGGTATTGGGATCACCTGCATAATTCCTATTCTCATCCCAGTTCAAGGTTTCAAACTTGGTATTATCATGTGTTACATAGGCGGCCAATTTACGCTTGCCTTTAAAAGCATTGGCCATTAATTTTCCATAGTTGTACTGGTCAAAATCTGTACCTGCCTCGGCTTTGCCAAAAAATCCTTTTTTCTTGTCTTCTTTTAATTGCAGATTAATGGTCTTTTGTTTTTGCCCATCATCAATTCCTGTAAATACTGCTTGATCACTTTTTTTGTCAAACACTTGTACCTTATCAACTGCATCTGCTCTTAAATTTTTGGTAACAACTGCAGGGTCATCACTAAAAAATTCCTCCCCATCTACTAATACCTTGTTTACTTTCTCGCCCTGAGTGGTGATCTCCCCCTTACTATTCACTTGAATGCCGGGCATTTTTTTCAGCAACTCCTGAACATCTGCATTTGCAGAAACGTGAAAGCTGTCAGCCCTATATTCGGTGGTATCGCCTTTCACACGAATCGCTGAGATCCTTTGTTTTACAATGACTTCTTCTAATAATTTTGCGCGGGTAATTAATGGAACAATTCCTAATACTTTATCAGAAGAGCCATTGAAATTAATATTATCTATGTATTCGGCATAGTTGGGGTAGGATACCATTAAAATATAATTCCCTGGTGCCACTTTCTTTAATTCGAAATTTCCATTAGCATCGGTTCTTACAAATTTTATAAGTACAGAGTCCTTCGGTCTTAAAATAGAAACAACCGCATTAGAAAGGTTTTGTTTGTTGAGCGTATCGTTTACTGTGCCTTTAATTACGGATTCCTGGGCGGTTGCCGAGACGAATCCCGAAAACACAATCAGAATAAGCAGTAGTATTTTATTCATGCAGTTAGTGGTTAAGATATTGGATGCAATTGGCTGCAAAATCCATAAATAGTCGTTGCAAACTAATTTTTTAGTTGTAATGTTATGTTAAACAATTTTATTATTTAAGAACTACTGATATTGGCTTACAAAAAAGATAATTTCTTCATCTGCTACT
>CAIYAG010000468.1 GCA_903924075.1 uncultured Bacteroidota bacterium
GCCTAAACCATCGGTTAACTGACCATCATCCAATACCTGTAATAAAATATTATAAATATCTGGATGCGCTTTTTCGATCTCATCTAATAGAATTACGCAGTAAGGCTTACGACGCACTTTTTCTGTTAACTGTCCGCCTTCTTCATAACCCACATAGCCTGGAGGTGCACCTATCAATCTGCTCACTGTGAATTTCTCCATGTATTCACTCATATCAATACGGATCAACGCATCCTCTGAATCAAACATATAACGAGCCAATGAACGGGCTAATTCGGTTTTACCTACACCGGTCGGACCTAAGAAAATAAAGGTACCAATCGGTTTCTTAGGATCTTTCAAACCAACACGATTACGCTGAATGGCTTTCACCACTTTTACGATGGCTTCGTCCTGACCAACTACCATATCGCGCATATCTTCGCTCATCTTGCGTAGCTTTTCAGTTTCCGCCTGAACCATGCGTTTTACTGGAATCCCTGTCATCATACTCACCACTTCCGCAATATGTTCTTCTACGATCGGATACCGCTTGTTCTTGCTATCTTCTTCCCAGATTCCTTTTGCCCTATCCAGTTCCTCTCCTAATTTTTTCTCGGTATCTCTAAGTGCAGCAGCTTCTTCAAAGCGCTGACTCTTCACTACTTTATTTTTTTCGTTCTTAACCTCTTCAATTTTTTTCTCGAGCTCAACAATCTCTTCGGGCACATTGATATTCTTCAAGTGAACCCTTGCGCCAACTTCATCCAATACATCAATGGCTTTATCGGGCAACAAACGATCGGTCATGTAGCGGTCGCTCAACTTCACACAAGCTTCAATGGCTTCATCGTTATAAGTAACGTTGTGGAAGTCTTCGTATTTAGATTTGATATTGTTTAAGATCATAATGGTCTCATCCACACTTGGTGGTTCGATCAATACTTTTTGGAAACGACGATCCAGTGCACCATCTTTTTCGATGTGCATACGATATTCGTCTAAAGTAGAAGCACCAATACATTGGAGTTCTCCCCTTGCAAGAGCGGGCTTAAAGATATTGGATGCATCTAATGACCCACTGGCACCACCAGCCCCAACAATGGTATGTATTTCATCAATGAAGAGGATCACATCTCTGTTCTTTTCCAATTCATTCATGATGGCTTTCATTCTTTCCTCGAACTGACCACGATACTTTGTACCGGCAACCAATGCTGCCAGATCCAAACTGATCACACGTTTATCAAATAAAACCCTACTCACTTTACGTTGAACAATTCGAAGTGCTAAACCTTCTACGATGGCGGTTTTACCCACGCCAGGTTCACCAATTAAAATGGGGTTATTCTTTTTACGGCGACTCAATATTTGACTCACCCGCTCAATCTCGGCTTCTCTACCCACAATTGGGTCAAGTGTGCCGCTTTCTGCAAGTTTGGTGATATCTCTTCCGAAATTATCCAACACTGGCGTTTTGCTTTTTGCTCCCGGAGCGGCTTTGCCACCTTTTTGCTGTTGGTAACCAGCGCTTCTTTTCTCTTCGTCAAATTCCTCCTCATTCTCATCAGAAAATTCGCTGCGCGGATTGGGGTTGGTAGATCCTACCATGCCCAATTCGTTACGAAACAAATCGTAATCCACATCAAATTGATTTAAGATCTGAGTTGCAATATTTTCTTTGTTCTTGAGGATGCTGAGCATTAAATGCTCTGTTTCTACCAATGGGCTTTTCAAAGCCTTGGCTTCTAAAACAGTGACCCTGATCACTTTCTCTGCCTGTTTAGTAAGGGGCAGGCTATTGATATTGGCAATATTCTTACAAGTCTTATCCTTTACGGCCAGTTCTACTTCCTTTCTCAGTTCATACAAGTCTATATTGAGCTGTTTGAGCACTTTGATGGCGGTATTATCCCCATCGCGGATCAAACCCAATAAGAGATGTTCTGTTCCTATAAAGTCGTTCCCTAACCGCAATGCCTCTTCCCTGCTGAAGGAAATGATCTCTTTTACTTGTGCTGAAAAATTATTATCCATAATCTAAATTGGATTTATACAATTATAACGAATATTTTTGAGTGAAGTTGCGTGCCATTTATGCACAGCTTGTTAATGAATTATTTAATATGGAACTCAAAATTGATACCAAGGAGAAATTTACTGTTGTAACCCCGATTTTAACAGATTTAACTGTCAATATAGCAGCGCAAATCGAAGATACCTGCCTGAAGCAGTTAAATGAACCCGTCAGAAATGTAGTGCTTCAAATGGATCAGGTTCAGACCATTGAGGAAGGAGCCGCTATTCAAATAGCCGAATTACAACAGCAGTTTTATGAAAAAAGTGCTTCTTTCGTCATTTGTTCTATAAGTGATGCGGCAGAAGCTGTATTTGAAAAATTGGAGTTGCTCGATTTTTTAAACCATACCCCAACTGAAAGTGAGGCATGGGATATTGTTCAGATGGAAGAGATCGAACGTGAATTATTGGATAGCGACGATATGGAATTTGAAAATGCTCCTGAATAAAAAATCTTATTCAATTATTTTTTCAACACGAGCAAGCTTTCCATTTGCATTCACCCCTTCAATCACAACTCTGAATTTGGTGCTCACATCATTGTTATAGAAATCAAACTTGACTGATTTGTTTTTCTTATCAGTGAGTATATAAGGATTCCAATACAAGGTAGATCTCGCATCTGTATACTTCGATTGCAATGTGCTATAATCAGGCTGATAAAACTCTTTGTACTTGGTATATCCAGAAACCAATGTATATCGTAGCCCTTTTACATTATCGGTTTTTATGTCTTGTCCTTTCTTGGTATAAATCACAATTGCACCAGACGGACCAGAGCCAGAAGCAGCCATAAATGGGGGGCGATACACTTTTATATAAGCAACATCATTCATCGATAATTCCATAATAGCACCAGCATCAGAAGGTATTTCATTAATAAATAAATCTGGCGATCCATCCCTCCAGTTTAAACCCGGCACGTTACTGCTATTTGCATCCTGAGCACCATTGGCACCTAAGATTGGAATTGACATAGATAGTCCTGGAACCATATCCTGCAAGTAATGGAATACATCCAATGAACCTTTTGCACGATCATCGTTCATTACATCAAATGAATATCCATTCCTACTGTTGAATAAACCTGTGGTATATCTTTCATCCAAAATATCAATATTGGATTTTACTTTGCTATTCACGGTAACTTCTTTCAGGATCACGGTCGAGTCCATCGTTTTTCTAGTTCTTGCAACACCTGTGTAGAATAAATTGGTTTGCCGTAATTGCACACTATCCACCACATGAAAATTGGAAACTCGCATCGCCCTTGCAAATGCAGTGGCTGGTAAACTATATTGATAATTAACCGTTGCTACTTCATTTAATTTTTTATCGCCATTGATCTGATAATAGACTTTTGTAGTGTCAAAGAAAATGACACCCCTTTGTCTGAAACTTCCATCTGCTTTGATGGGAACATTAAAATACTGTTTACTACTATCCCTCGCTTGCATCACCAATGTGATAGATGGATTTGCTTTGAAATTCGTTTGTGCACCAGGCGTAACAATCGTTCCCTTGATCTGCAAATAGTCGCTATCCATTGGATAGGTAATAGTGGGTAATTTGCCTTTTGCGATCTCATCCCATTTATACTTTCTCCAGCCATGTGTCATCATCACGAGATCCAATTGTTCATCCACTTCATCATTATCTTTTTCGAAATAATACGCAGGATGATAAATATTTCCTTTTAATTCATCAGATAACAAAAACTGTGAAACAATATTGCTTGAATTATCATTATATAAACCAGCATCAGTGATTGAAACAGAAAGATTGCTCAAAACAGTATCTGGAACAATTACTTCCATAGTATTCTTTCCGCGCTTAACTAATCGCTTATTGATCAACTGCACTGAAGGGAAAAACTCATAGTCAGCATTTTTTACGAACTGGACCCTTTCAGCAATGGGCAACCAGTTCACATCAAACAAAGTAATTTGTAGAATACCGATGCTCAAACTATCAACAGGTATTTCGCCCGTTACGATTCTTTTATTGGATAAATTGGCAGCGGCATTAAAGATCACTTGCTGATTGATGGTTGCGATGATGTGTACCGATTTAAAATTATCGGCCAGTTCTGCACTTCTTTTGATAACAAAGACAGCTTTATTTTGTTTCAGTTTTGTTTCAAGTGCTACCCCATTTTGTTTTGCTGTTGGAAGATCATTTGTATGACTAATTCCGTATTCATCGATCCAGTTGCAGTGATAGGTTTCTTTTGCGTTTGGTTCGATCGAAAACTTTCCCATACCATCATGCATGGTCAGAAAACTATCTACCAATTGATTCGAATTATTAAAGATTGCACCCCGAACAATTACTGGCTTACCTGATTGGTTGGTTACAATAAATCCAACATTAGAATTAATTCCATTTACAAGATCGCCGCCTTCTGGAAAAAATTGAATAGATGCAACAGGGAGCACTGATTTTGCTTTATTAACAGTATCCGTTTGAATGACTGGAATGTCTTTGATATAAACAAACGATGAATCATAATTCAACATCCACTGGGTATATGCTTTTAAATGAATTTTATCGCCTTTATAATTTGCAGGGATATCAAACATACCTCTTGCAGAAGATTCAAAAATGGGATGTATTGTATGACTTAATAATTGACCATTCTGATCGTACCAGTCTACATAAAAATTCCTACTAAAATCAGAGGGTCCATTTCCTACCATTAAATAAGATTTGAACCAGATGGTTTCCCCTTTATTATAAATGCTTTTATCAAAGTGCAGGTGCAACTTTTCGGGCTTGTAATGCTCTAAGTACTCTGGTAAAAAATTACCTATTTGTTGTGCGTTAGACTGCTTTAAAATGCCACAAAAAACCAACAATAAAATAACTGTGCATTTACGCATACTTGAAATTTAAATGGATTACCCGAAGAGAAAAACAAATTTACCAAAAACAGCTAAAGCAGCACAGGCTTTAACAAAAAAAATAAGGGAAGCACCGATCTGGCACTTCCCTATTATTTTCTATTTCAATTTGGGGGTTACTGGTTTTTATCCAATGTAAATGCAACATATGGTAACCTAGTACCAGTCATACCAGCGTATCCCATTGAAAAGATGGTCATTACTTTCTGACTTTGCAATCCATTTGAACTGGCATAGCTGGCAGTAGCAGTAGAAGTTGCAAGAGCACCAGCAGGGCGAACAGCCCAGGTTGTGGTGATAGCACTTGTATAGCCAGGCTGATAAACACCAGTACGAACACTGAATGTATCAGTAGCAGTCATGTAAGGAATTGCAGACTTAATTTTCACGCCATTCAAATACAAATCAACGGCAGTTAAATTTGGAATCATGTTCACAAATTTGAAACGGCACCAACCAGTATCCATATCATTGATGATATTTTTTACTAAGATTGCTTGCGTATTGTTTACAGTTGGACTAACCATGGTATCTGCGATATGCAGCGTATATGGCGCATTGTCTGGAATGGTGATTGTTTTAGAAAACAAAACAATCGAATCGGTAATCGTTCCGAATTTTGGAACCACCACTGAAACTTTATTATCTCCCTGTTTAACACCTAAGTATAACGCAAAGTTACTACCATTGGTATTATAGCCACCACCTGGGAAAGGTGTTCTTGTAGCGATAGGATTACTAACAACACTATCATTAACCTTCAACAACATGGTTGCAAGGTTAACAGTATACTCAAATCCCAGATTGATCTTCAACTGGCCTTGAGAGTAAGTGACATCATATACTTGATAAGGCTGGTTGGTTACTGCCGTCGATTTTTGACAGGCATATACAAGCACAACAGCTAGGATACCAAGTAAATATTTTAAATTAGATTTTTTCATGTCTTACTATTTTAATCGATGAATTTATGGTAAGCTAAACCATTGTTCTTTTGTATGATAATCAGAAGCCAATGCACCTATCACTTGCAAAGCAGGGATATTGTACAAATATTCTGAGTTATACCTTGGTCTACAACGATACACTAATTTACCATTATTGAAAGTGGTTAAAGTAGTTGGCAATGTAAAGTCTGAATACACTTGCTTACCAGTTGCTGGATCCAAATCTGTATAATGGAAACGACGCAAATCAGTCCAGGTTTCATTAAATCCATAACCATATACAGCAATATATTTCTGCAACATGATCATTGATAGTGTTAACGCACTTGGAGTTGCAGGAATTACTTTAGCATTTGAAATATAAGTTGCTCTAGAGGCAGGAGTTATTTTCAATGTCAGTGGTATTCTTCCATCATAAGTAGTAGTAAGCATGTCGAATGATAGGTTGATACCATTCGTATAGGCTGCTAAAGCCAATGCTTTATCTCCCTTACGATAGGCTGCTTCTGCTTTCACAAACTGAACTTCTGCCGCAGTAATAATTGGCATTGGTGCAAGGTTGTTAAAGATATATCTACCAGAATCTACAGATACTGAAGTTGAGCTAAATGATGCTCTCCAAAAATTCAATGGTTGATCTGCAGTAGCTAATCCAGAAGGTCCTAAGTTTGGAACAACACCTTTATAGGTTTTATTCGCATTCTCATTGATCAAGTACGGGGTACGAGGATCAAAGATACCTGTGAACGGAGAAGTTGGTGCAGTACCTGATAACAGGTTTGCAATAAATGCAGACTGTCTGAGAGTACCAATATTACCACGATAAGGTCCGTAATAATTATTAGTACCACTAAAGTTACCACCCACCCACTTTTGCATTGCATTGTCTGCATTGGTAGCAAGAGATAGATCGCAATATTTAATCACTGAATCGGCATATCCTTTTTGAGTATAGATTGTTTTATTACTTAAGTGTGCAAAAGATCTTGCTTTGATAGCATATACAAATTTTTTCCATTTGTTGACATCTCCACCATATAAATAACCATCACCAATCGCTAAGTTAGCAGGGCTAACAGCACCATCAGTTCTATTTAAATAATAGATAGCACTATCACAAATTTGGCGAACAGTATCATACACAGCAGATTGCGGGTCATAATCGAATTGATCACGTCCCTGATCAAATGCTTCTTTTAAAATCACTTCACCATATTCTTCAGTCAGTGTTAACCAACTGAATGCGAAGATGGCGTTTGCAACACCTACATAATCCCATTTTTGTTGATCTCTACCTCTTGAAATGATGTACTTAGCATTCTGACCAATTCCATAATAATGCATTGCCCAAACAATACCAGTATTATCTGAAGTGGTTCCATAAACACCGCCCATTTGCTCATAGTTATCACCTGCAGTGTTAACACCCCAAAATTGGATATACCTACCTAATAATACAGCTTCTGCAGCCGGACCGTAAGAACCACCACCACCACCAGTTGGGGGTGCAGCAGTTGATGTCATTTGGTTAATGGTATTTGGCAAGATCGCCTCAATAGAACCCTCAATTGGGTTATTGGGATTCAAATAAGCATCTTCCAGCTTCTTTGAACAGGATTGTAAAGAAATAATCCCAAAGGCTGAAACCGCCACAGCCAGCGAAAAAGTTATAAAGGATTTATTTTTCATAATTATTTTATTTTTTCAGTTAAAAACCAACTCTTACACCAAGGTTAAAACTAAGTGGTGCAGCAATATTACCATAGTCAATTCCAACGGCACCCACACCTCTTAATGAAGCGTTACCACCGTTAGCAGCTGGATCAGCACCAGTATAATTAGTAAATAATACAAGATCATTACATGTCATAAAGAAGCTGACAGTTTTGAAAGTTGCATAATCCAAAATACCTGGAGAATCCATATGGTTTGCGTTTCTAACCAAGGCCTTAGAAGGAAGTGTATAACTCAATGTAATATCTCTCAAGCGCAATGCATTGATGTTATGTTCCATATAATCTTCTTCAGGCATATTTGTAGCACTGTAATAGTTATTATTAAAGTAAGGGCTAACCATGATAGTATTATAAGTTGGTGTAGCTGTATTTTCTTTACCATCTTGTAAAACACCATATACTGCTCTTGGAGTTAAACGATCTGAAGTTTTTGCAGATTTACCCAAAGTAGTCAGGTACATATTGGTACCATTGAAAATGTCTCCACCTACTCTTAGATCCCATAAGAAACTCAAGCTCCATTCTTTGTAACGGAATTTATTGATGGTTCCTAAAGTCCACCAAACTGTTCTATCTCCGCGTACTCTAAATGTAGCATCCTGTACAGGTAATCCAGTAGTAGCATTGATCAATATTAAACCATTGTTGAAAGGCAGGCCATTCGGACCAGTAGGTGTTAAATCCTGACGTCTGTAACCATAACTAGTAAGGGTACCTGTAGAGTAACCTGGTCTTAGACCACCTCTAGCATTACCATATAACCAAGTTGATGCATCATAGTAGTCAGCACCAGCGATATCAATTGGTGCAGGAATTGCCAATACTTGATTCCACATATGGTTAAAGTTGAATTGGATATCCCAACTGAAATCTTTTTGCTTCATCACTTTAATTCCCATACTAATTTCAATACCCTGATTACGTACACTTGAATTGTTTGCAGTATTCAAGATAAATCCAGTACCATAACTAGCACGGAAACCTTGCGCAATCTGATCTAAAGCCAATGTATTATAGTACGCCGCATCGATGTTCACGATATCGTGGAACAATCTCATTTCAGTACCTACTTCATAAGTCTGTTGACGCTCTGGTTTCAAGTTAGGATTCGCATTCGTAAATGCATATTGCAATGGAACTGCAATCAAATTATTTACTGTAGGTCCTTGGTTTGCACTTGTAACTGTTGGTACATAGTTAGACTGATTTGAGTAAGGATCTGGGAGCCTTGCCGTAGATGCCATTGATCCACGCAATTTCCAGTAGCTTAACAAACCACCTTTCATTTTAGGGAAGATATCACTCATGATGATACTCAAGCTTCCTCCAGGATAGTTGTAATTTCTGTTTGCAGCAGGAAGAACTGAAGAAGATTCAAATGCCATTGATCCTGTTAAGAAGATGACATTATTATAACTGATGGTTGCTTCACCAAATTCAGCGATCTGATATTTGTTTAAAAGGTTCCATTCGCCGCTTCCATATAAAGTAGCACGACTTAATCTTGTTCTAGTATTAAATCCTGTAGAACTACTATCAAAACTTCTGGTGCTATCAAATGTTCCAGAAATACCAAAACGTTGCATTTCAGCTTGGCTCCAACGAGAACCAACTGTTAAACGTGTATTGAATTTCCCAAATTGTTTTTTTAATGTTGCTGTGATAGTATGGTTATAGTTAGCATTCTTAACCCAATAGTTATCTAAAGAACCTTTGTTAGCCATTGATGACTGAGACGCAGATTCTGGATCGCGATATTGGTAACCTTCTGTTGAATAAGCGTTATAACCAAATCTACCGGCAATAGTTAACCATTTTGTTGGATTGTAGTTAATAGCAAGATTTGCTTCATAGCTATTTGTTTTATCCTGTGAAACGTTTCTATTCGCTGCGAAGAAAGGATTATCAGTTTCTGATGAAGTACCCAAATTCGCATTATCTGATGGATCATTTGCAGAGATCAAATAACGCTTATGACCATTTGGTAACAAAAAGTTTTCAGCATTGTCTGTTGAAGGCCACAAGAAAAGGTTTAACAAATATCCGCCTGCACCTTTCATTGCTTTATTGTTCACACTATTACTATATGCAATAGATGGAGTGATATCAATCCATTTATTGATCTTAGTAGTATTGGTTAAACGCAAATTGATTCTTGTTAAACGTGTATTTGGAACAACCCCTGTTTGATCGTAATAAGATGAACTGACACGATAGCTAGATTTTTGAGTACCAAAATCCATACTTAGGTTATGTGTTTGTCCAAATGCAGTTTTAAAGAAATTTCCGACATTATCATAGGTTGGTGTTCCAGGAACCATTGCAGGACCAAATGCTGCGAAAGTACCAGCTGATGGCACCCCATTGGTACCTTGTTGGAAACCATTATAGGTTGAAGGAATATTTTGTAATGACTGAACCCTAAAGCTATTGTCATAAAATATATTGAACTTCTGACCATTCTCTAATTTAGCGCGTTTAGTAGTAATGATGATCGCACCATTAGATGCAGAACTACCATAAAGAACGGTCGCCTCTGGTCCTTTCAACACTGTTACAGATTCAATATCACTTGGGTTGATATCAGCGATCCTATTGGTAAAGTCGTTTGATGTATTATTCTGACCAGCTGCTGCAGGAACGTTTGATGCAGCATCAATAGTAGAGTTATCACGAACAACCCCATCCACTACAAATAATGGTTGGTTATTCAATGACATACTATTAAAACCTCTCAATACAATTGTGGATGAAGCACCTGGCACACCAGATGTTGAAGTAATTGTTGCACCAGCAACACGTCCTTGCAATGCATCCACAAAACTTTCACGTTGGGTCTCTTTCATTTCCGCACCTTTCACTGTTTGGGTGGAGAAACCTAAGTCTCTCGACTTACGTTTGATATCCATCGAAACAACTACTTCCTCTAATTCGGTAACACCAGCCTTTAAACTGACGTCCATCTTTGAACCAGTAACAGTTAGTTTCTGTGATTCAAATCCGATATAGGTTAATTGTAAGACTTGACCATTAGAAGCTTTCACAGAGAAAGTTCCATTGTCTTTTGTTTGGGTTGTGATGGTTGTACCCACCACTTTGATTGTGACACCTGCCAATGGAGTATTCTTGTCAGCATCGCGGACTGTCCCCGATACTGTCTGACTTTGTCCAAAAGAGGGCAACGAGAAAATGAAAAGTAGCAACAGAACCACTTTCATCATTGAAACGATTTTTCTCATAACAGTTTTTTAGTTTTCTTAATTCATATAAGCTCATCCAACCTGAAACTTAGCAGTAGTTTCAATTATCAGGACATTCTAACCTTGCAAAACATTGCATCATTTAACGTTTTTTTTTACGCATAAACCTGCAAATATCATTACTCAATCAAAAAAGCCCGAATAATAAAGCAATGTTAAAATTTTTAAAGGAGATTTCCGAATTGATTTTATGAGTTACGAGGGAATATATCCACACTAAACCCACAGAATGGTGAAAATAACTGCAAAAAGCTGCAAATTTCCCTAAAAATCAATTGAAAAGCCAATCAGAGGATCTGAATTCCTTTTTCTGAGTATTCGGCCAATAAGGGGTTGGTCGGGTTTAATTCAGTAATTAATACATCTACTTCTTCTGGTTTACATACCTGCAATTTTTGAATGGTATTCAGTTTTTCGGAGATAGACAACGAAACAGTCTTTTGAGCTGAACGGATCATTGCCTTTTTTACTTCTATAATATCCCATTCCATATCAGTAATCCCATAATTGGCATCAAAACTATTGGTACCCAAAAAACAGAGGTCGGCCTTGATCTTAGCTAACCTTTCTATCACTTCAGCACCAATAGCCATTTGTGTGTTTTTGGAAAGCCGATTTCCGATAAAAATGGCCTCTGAATTAGGATGATTTAAAAGTTCTAAAGCGATGGGTAAGCTTACAGTAATAAAAGTTGCGTTTAAGTCTGCAGGTAAAGACTTTACCAATTCTAAAATCGTAGTTCC
>CAIYAG010000469.1 GCA_903924075.1 uncultured Bacteroidota bacterium
TTAACTTAACACCTTACCAACCACTCTTCACTCTTATCTCTTCACTCTTCACTTCTTCTGATTTTCATTCGCCTTCAACACGCGCAAAACATTCCCACCAAGAATTTTATAAATTTCTTTCTTGCTATAACCCTTTTCTATCAGCGCCTTTGTAATTAATTCATAATTCATCACATCATCCAATTCTTTTGGCGAAGAAGTAATGCCATCAAAATCAGAACCAATACCCACATGGTCAACACCAGCCAGTTTTACGATATAGTCTAAATGAGCCAGTAGCGCTGTTAATGGCGGACGAGCAGCTTGCACTTCATCAAAATATTTTGAAGTAAGCACAGAAAGTGCATATTCTTTAACAGTACCACCCTTAATTAATTCTTCTAATTCTTTTGCATGATGTACAATGAAATCTGCTTCTTTCTTTTTGAATGTGCTATCAATAAATCCAGAATAAAAGTTCAGGTCAATCACTCCACCATTTTTAGCAACTGCTTTGATCTGATCGTCTTTTAAGTTTCTGAAGATCGGACAAAGTGCATAGGCATTACTATGAGAAACGATCACGGGTTTAGAAGTAGTATTGATCGCATCCCAGAATGTTTGTTCGCCGGTATGCGAAAGGTCAACCATCATGCCTAATTGATTCATGCGCTTAATAACTTCTTTACCAAAATCAGTTAAGCCCTTGTGTGTTTTAGACAAACTGTCTTTCTTTAAAGTTTCATCCATAGCAGAAGTTGCCCAAGGATTTGAATTATTCCAGGTAAGCGTCATGTATCGTGCGCCGCGTTCATAAATTTTATCGAGTTTGGTTAAATCAGATTCGATCATGTGGCCACCTTCCACACCAAACATGGCAGCTAATTTGTGTTGCTTCAATGCTTTTTTTAATTCAGCAGTATTTCTGGTAATGGTTATTTTATCTGGGTTGCGGCTAATTACTGCATCGAGTGTATCCATTTCCCGATTCGCGAATTGATAGGGATTTTTCATATTACCATCGCACCAAACAGAAAAGATCTGCACGTCAACACCAGCAGCTTTAAAACGAGCCAGATCACTTTGGGTTTTTCCTTTTAAATCCTGATCCATACTTACATTTTTTTCAATGCAGGCAGTAAGGATATCGTTGTGCGAATCAACAAAGATGGCTTTCTGGTGGATCTTTTTATAATCCTGTGCGTGTGCAGCAATTGGGAAAAGGGCAATCAGTAATAATTTCTTTAGCATGTAGTTTTAGTTTTTGATAGGTTCTTTGTCGATGATTCTTGCACATGCGCCAATTAGTGGATTCATATCAAGCGCATCGTTATTGGTTAAAAGTATGAGTGTTCGATGGTAAGTGAAATCGCGCAGGATCAGTGTTCTATAACCCGGGTTATCGCCATTATGCCATACCAGGTGCAGTGATTGATTTTTATAAACCAATTCTAATCCAAAGCCATAAAATGAAAGCTTACCATCATTTAATTTCATGGGAGTATATGCTTCTTGCATAGTTGCTTTTGAAACTAACTGATAGGTACGAATAGCATTATCCCATTTTAATAAATCTTGAGCTGTGGAACTAATTCTTCCAGGTCCTTTTCGATTGCCCAACCAAATCGTATAATTAGATGATGGAAATGAATCTGCGCGCACAAAGCCCCTGTTTTCATTGGCATACATATGGCCGATCGCAAAATTTTTAACAGCTGCTTTTTCTTCCAGTGTTCTGATAGCGGTATGTTTCATACCCAGCTTTTTGAAAATTTCAGTATTGCAATATTCGATAAAATCTCTACCGCTTACTTTCTCTGCAATACTTGCAAGTAGCACATATCCTGTGTTGCTATAGGTGTATTTTTCTCCGGGTGCAAAAAGTGAAGAAGGGTGGTATTTGTTAAGGTAGGCAATGATATCATTATTGTTGGCAACCTTGCTTTTATCCCAATTTTGATCCATGATCTGTTGGTAATCTGGTAAGCCACTAGTGTGCGTCAATAAATTTCTGATCGTGATTCCTTTATATGGAATGTCCAGATATTTTTCAACCAAATCATCGTACTGCAATAGCCCTTTTTCTTTTAGTTGCATGATCACTAGCGCACAAAATTGTTTGCTAACTGATGCAAGTTCAAAGATGTCTGTTTTCTGTAAAGCTTTTTTATCAGCATAGGTTCTGTATCCAATTGCATTTTCATAAACTGCTTTTCCATTTTCGGCATAAAGGATCACACCATTAAAAGCGGTATTAGCCGTGATGGTATCAACTAAGGCCTTGATCTTTTCAGCACCCATGCTTTGCGCAAATGTGCTCTGAAAAAAGCAGCAACAAATAATACCAATGAATAATTTACGCATCATGCTAATTGAGTTTTAAAGTAGTCCCTGCTCTAGCCCCAGTATGTTTTGAATCTTCAACCGTTACTACACCATTTACCAATACATATTTGAATCCGCTGGAATACTGGTGTGGCTTATCGTAGGTAGAATTATCAGTTACAGTTGCTGGATCAAAAACAACAATGTCTGCAGCAAAACCTTCGCGCAATAAGCCGCGGTCTTTCAATTGAAATTTCTGAGCAGGTAGGGAAGTCATTCTGCGAATGGCTTCTTCCAAAGAGATCACTTTTTCTTCTCGTACATATTTTCCCAATACTCTTGCATTGGTACCATAGCCACGTGGATGCGGATTGCCAGATCCAAATACACGAATACTTGCATCGCTCGCAAACATATTGAAAGGATACTGCATAATATTTTTCACATCCTGATCGCTCATGCCATGAAACACCATACCAGCACCACCCAGTTCCATCATTTCAATTATTGTTTCTGCCTCGGCTTTAGCAGTATGCTTTTGTCCACGTAGCAAATTCACTTGCTCAATACTCTTGCCGTTATAAGTTGAATCGGGTTTGTAAGAAGCAACTACAGGGTAACTAAAATTTTTAAGTTTCCGTTTTTGTAATTTCTTGATCATATGGGCCATTACTTCTTTGCGAACTGCAGGGCGAGCGAGGCGGGCCTTGATCGAGTCTTGTCCGTCTGCCAACACCCAATCAGGTAAAAGTGTACTCAATGAAGTACTGCTTGCAGTGTAAGGGTATTGATCGATCGTAACATCCAGTCCTTCTTTTCTTGCTGCGATGATCATGGGTACGGTTTCTTTGCTGCGGCCCCAGTTCTGCTGACCACTTAATTTAAAATGCGAGATCTCTACGGGCATTTTTGCTTCACGGCCAATATGCAATGCTTCTTCGATCGCATAGGTTACGCTATCGCCTTCATCGCGCATATGGCTTGCATAAACGCCGTGATAGGCAGCTGCCACTTTTGCTAAGCGAACGATCTCGATTGTTTTAGAATAAGTGCCTGGTATATAAATGAGTCCGGTAGATAAACCAACAGCGCCGTCTTCCATCGCCTTCTTTACGATAGCTTCCATTTTTTGCATTTCTACTTCTGATGGATCGCGGTTGGCTGAGCCCATCACGGCTTTGCGCACATCGTTATGTCCGATGAGGGCTGCTACATTGATCGATAATTTCAAACTATCGATCATGGCAAAATACTTCCCAAGATTCACTTCACTCAAGCCGCAGTTGCCGGTAACAACGCTGGTAACACCGTCGTAAATAAAATTGCTGGCGATGGGATTCTTTTTTTCATCCCCCTCAATATGAGTATGTACGTCAATAAATCCGGGAGCCACTATGAGTCCACCTGCATCAATTGTTTTTGAAGCATGCCAATTACTGAGGTTGCCGATCTTAAAGATTTTGCCATTCTTCACAGCGATATCGGCATAGAACCAAGAATTGCCAGTGCCATCTAAGACCTTGCCATTCTTGACGATCAGATCAGCATCCTGTGCTAATAGGGAAATAGGAGCTAAGCTGCCCAAGAAGAGCAGTAATTGGAACAATTTTCTCATAACCTTTAAGTATGCCATGAAATTAACTGAAATTTTGAACCAAAAGGATGAATTGGTAGAAGGTTTTCAGATTGTTTTCACCAGATCCTGCGGCAGTTACAAGCAGTTTTTTGGTGTAGGTAGGCCCTAAAAGCTTACCTTCGCAGACTTAAAATTTTAAGAACCCATGTTAGATAAATTGGATGCGATCAAAGCCAGGTTTGAGCAAGTGGGTATTGCACTTACCAATCCTGAGATCATTAATAACCAAAAAGAGTACGGTGCTTATAGCAAGGAGTACAAATCTTTGGAGAAGATCGTAGTGCCTTACGAAACTTATAAACGTGTGCTGGCTGATTATGATTTTGCGAAAGAAAGTCTGAATGGAACAGATGAAGACATGCGTGAACTGGCAAAAATGGAAATGCCAGAACTGGAAGTAAAAAAAGACGAATTAGAAAAAGCACTGACTAAATTATTGATCCCGAAAGATCCTCAAGATGATAAAAATGCGATCCTAGAAATTCGTGCAGGAACAGGTGGTGATGAAGCCAGTTTGTTTGCAGGAGATTTATTGGGGATGTATTTACGTTACTGCGCGAAGAAAGGTTGGAAGACCAATATTGTTACCGAGAGTGAAGGAACTGTAGGTGGATTCAAAGAGGTAATTGTAGAAGTAACTGGTGATGATGTATATGGTACTTTGAAATTTGAAAGTGGCGTGCATCGTGTACAACGTGTTCCAAATACTGAAACACAAGGTCGTGTGCACACATCAGCTGCAACAGTTGCGGTAATGCCAGAAGCAGAAGAAGTGGATTTTGAATTGAAGGAGAGTGATGTGAAAATGGAGACTGCGCGAAGTGGTGGTGCGGGCGGACAGAACGTCAACAAAGTAGAGACCAAAGTATTCTTGACGCATATTCCAACAGGTGTTGTGGTGGTTTGTCAGACCGAGCGTTCACAGCTAGGCAACCGCGAAAAAGCAATGACAATGCTACGTACTAAATTATATGAAGAGAAAGTACGTAAACAAGAAGACGAAATTTCACGTCAACGTAAAACCTTGGTAAGCACAGGTGATAGATCTGCCAAGATCAGAACCTACAACTGGCCACAGGGAAGGGTTACAGACCACCGCATTGGATTAACATCATATAATCTTGACGCGGTGATCAATGGTGAAATTGAAGATTTTATCGAAGCCTTGCAGATGGCGGAGAACGCGGAAAAAATGCTTAACCAATAAGATTTTAGTGAAGAGTTAAGAGTGAAGAGTGAAGAACGGACGATGATCTCGGTAAACGATTTACCCTAAGCGCAGCTTAGGGTTTTTTTATGCGAGATACATCTATCCAAAAGAAAACCCCTGGCTAGCCAAGGGTTAAAAAAATATTGTATCAAAACGATTTATTGTCCGTTCTTCACTCTTCACTCTTAACTCTTCACTAGTTCTTCTCCCCTAATTATTTTTCGCCGCCTCTTCCTCTGCCTTAATCTTCAGCTCCCAGGCCCATGCTGTGCGCATCATATCTTTCAGGTCGTATTCAATTTTCCAACCTAGTTTGTTTACTGCAGCGTCGTTGTTGGCGTAGATGGCGATGACGTCTCCAGGGCGGCGTTCTGCGATCTCGTAGTTGAGCGATACGCCGCTTTGTTCTTCGAAGGTTTTAATGGCTTCTAAAACTGTTACACCTAACCCGGTTCCAAGATTGAACACATCGCAGTGCGATTCGTTTTTTCCTTGTTCTAAATATTGTATCGCCAATGTATGTGCGTGCGCAATATCGCAAACGTGAATATAGTCACGTACACAGGATCCATCGCGTGTTGGATAGTCGCTACCAAACACTTTCATCTTTGGTAATTTTCCGATCGCTGTTTGTGTGATAGCAGGTACTAAATTTTGTGGACGTCCAATTGGTAATTCACCAAGGATAGCTGTAGGATGTGCACCAACTGGATTAAAGTAGCGCAGTAAGATCACATTGCATTTGCCGTTCTTGGTAAATGCTTGTAACATTTCTTCGCCCATTTGTTTGGTAGCACCATAAGGAGATTCTGCTTGTTTGATTGGAGACTTTTCAGTAACCGGAATGGTATCAGGATTTCCGTAAACAGTGCAGGAGGAGGAGAATACAAAATTGGGAACACTAAATTCTTCTACACATTTTAGTAGATTGATCAGTGAGAACAAATTGTTTTCGAAATATAAAAGAGGCGCTCCTACTGATTCACCCACTGCTTTGTACGCAGCAAAATGGATCACACCTGCGATATCGGTATTTTCTTGAAACACGGCCTGTGTTTCATCGAAATTCTTAAGATCAACTTTATAATTCTTGATTTTTTTTCCAGTGATCTGCTCAATGCCTGCTATTGAAAAATTAGAGGAACGAGAGTTATCATCAATAGAAATTACGTCGTAGCCATTGTTCAATAGATCTACGATGGTATGAGATCCTATGAAACCACAACCACCTGTAACCAGTATCTTTTGCATAATTCAATATTATATATCAAATATAAATTGAACTATTCAATAAGTAAGCCAGAGTGATGAATTAGATGAAAAGTTTTAGCAGATAGAAAATGGTAGCGGCCATCAATGCAGAGATTGGAATGGTAATGATCCAAGCCCATAATAGGTTAATGGTTACACCCCATCTCACTGCACTCAAACGTTTTGTTGCACCAACACCAATGATAGAACCAGTAATAGTATGTGTAGTTGATACCGGAATTTTAAAGTGCTCAGTTAAAAATAAAGTGATAGCACCAGCAGTTTCTGCTGCAACACCTTCTAAAGGAGTTACTTTAGTGATCTTAGTTCCCATGGTCTTTACAATTTTCCAACCACCACTCATGGTACCTAAACCGATACACAAGAAACTGGTAAATGGAACCCAACTGTATTGGTTTACAAATTGGTTAAAGTCCATATGGTTGCCCTTCGTTCCTTCATAATAGATCATCGCAGCACCAATGATCCCCATAACTTTTTGGGCATCATTACCACCATGGCCAATACTGAAAGCCGCAGAAGAAACCAGCTGCAAACGCTTGAACCAGTTTTCTGCTTTATAGGGATTCGATCGTTTAAATAAGTGTACGATGCCGATCGTTATAAAAAAGGCAATGAACATACCAATCAATGGAGCCAAGAAAATGAATAAGAAAGTAGGAACCACTTTTGCGTAGTTAATTACAGCCACACCAGCCAAGCTAAATCCTTTTGCATTGGCAAGAGCGGCTCCTATAAATCCGCCCATCAAAGTATGCGATGAGCTGGAAGGAATACCAAACCACCAAGTGATCAGGTTCCAGACTATCGCAGCAATTATACCAGCTAAAATCACTTGCAAAGTGATGAATTCAGGATGCACCCATTTAGCTACAGTATTACCGATACCAAATTCTTTGAAAATATATTTTGAAATAAAGAATGCTGCAAAGTTGAAAAACGCAGCCCACACCACTGCTTGAAATGGAGTCAACACTTTCGTTGAAACGATTGTAGCGATTGAGTTTGCGGCGTCATGGAATCCATTGATGAAATCAAAAATGAATGCCAAAACTATGATTAGAATTAGTAGGGTTAACATGGCGGCTGCGGTTTACGCGTATTTGATGATAATTGATTCTATTACGTTTGCAGCATCTTCACATTTATCAGTAGCAATTTCCATTACCTGATAGATCTCTCTCTTCTTAATAACTTCTTTGAAGTCGTTCTCTTGCTGAAACAAAATTTCAATACTCATATCAAATACATCGTCGGCCTGATTCTCAATGCTATTTACTTTCACCATGGCTTCGGTCATAGCACGTAGGTTCTTCATATCACGAAGTCCGAATACAGCTTTCTCGATCTCGATAGTTCCTTGTAAGATCAGGTCGGCCATTTTCTGGATCCCAGTATCATTTGGGTTAACGTTGTAGAAATTAATTTTCTTAGAACAGGCATAGATATAATCAGCGATATCATCTAATGCTGTTGCTAAATAGTGAATGTCTTCACGATCGAATGGCGTAATAAAATTTCTACCTAATTCTGTGAAAATGCGATGGGTATTATCGTCGTTCTTATGTTCTAAATCTTCGATCTGGGCTAAAAATCCAACTCTCTTATCAGCATCAGGTTCACTAACCAGTTCTTTTAGTTTGATACCCATTTCATGTACTTTTCTAGCTACGTCTTCGAATAGCTCATAAAACACAACATTTTTTGGCATAAAAAACTTTCCAATCGAATTGATACCCATGGCTTTATAATTTGTTGCAAAATTAAGGTTCTCGTTAAAGGAAACTAATTTAGCGGTTTTGTTAACAATTAGATAATATATCAAATATATAATATCTACAACTATTTAATTAGCAATACTAATTTTGTAAAGTTCGTTCATCCAATGTAAAGCCAATGGTAGTTCCTACGTCTAGCTTACTTCGTACGTGCATCGATTGACCATGTGCTTCAATGATATGTTTGCAGATCGCAAGCCCCAATCCAGTGCCTCCTATATCCCTGCTTCTACCCCTGTCGGTCCGATAAAACCTTTCAAAGATCCGCGGAAGATGATCTTCACTGATACCAATGCCATCATCACTAAACTCGATCAATACTAATCTGCCGTCTGTTTTATAAATGCTTGCAACGATACTACCATCTTTTTTGCCATATTTTGTGGCGTTTTCAATGAGGTTATTGATAACCTGCCGGATCTTTTCCTTATCGGCATACACAGAAACAGGCGCTTCGCAACCTTTCTTTATACTTGACTTGATATTTTTTGCGCTGGTTTTAATGGATAAGGTTTCATAGACTTCTTTGATCAGGTCTTGTATTACAAACATTTCTTTATTAAGGGGCTGTTCACCACTTTCTAGTCGAGAAATTTCATCAAGGTCTTCGGCAAGGTTTACCATCCTATCAACATTCTTTGCAGCGTTCTCTAAAAATCTGCGATTCACTGCCGGATTATCAATAGCACCACTTAATAAAGTATCCACATAACCTTGAATGGCAAAGATGGGTGTCTTGAATTCGTGAGAAAGGTTTTGCAAAAATTCTTTGCGATATGCTTCGTTGGTTTTCAGTAATTCGATCTCGGCCTTCCTTTGCTCGGCCCATTTCTCTACATCCTCCCTCACTTCATCAATACTTTTTTGGGGTAGGATATATTTATAATAGGTCTCTTCTCTTTTATTGGCCTTGGTCTGATAAATGAATTTGTAGATCAGTTTGATTTTTCGGTAGATAAACCATTCGAGTACAAACTGAATTAATAAATAACTGCCAAGAAATGTTACGAACAATGCAACTAAAGTGATGATCCAATTCTCACGTACAAACCAGAATCCCAGTGCAATTGGCACAGCCAAGCCTAGGGCGGTAAAAGCCGAAAGTTGCTTGGGACTTAAGTTCTTTGGATTCGGCATCTGCTGTTTGCTATTTTTTGCTAGCGCTTACGAAGTTAATCAGCATTCTGAATAATGGGCGATTTCTATACATCAAACTTATAACCAACCCCTTTCACAGTGGTGATACAGTCGATCCCCATTTTCTGCCTGATCTTTCTGATATGTACATCAATGGTACGGTCGCCTACGATCACATCGTTTCCCCAAACCTGTGATAAGATCTCATTTCTGAGAAAAACCCTACCTGGGCGAGATGCCAATAGATAAATTAATTCGAATTCTTTTTTTGCCAGCACCACATCTTTTCCATCAATAGTAACCATGAATTTTACAGGATCAATATTGATATTGCCCACCGTGATGGTTTTGTTTTCGCTGGGCTGACTATTCATTCTTCTAAACAAAGCATTTACACGGCTGATCAATACCTTCGGACTAATTGGCTTGTTCACATAATCGTCTGCTCCAGATTCTAATCCCTTAATCTGTGAAGCTTCATCACTTAAAGCTGTTAGAAAAATGATCAGTGTTTGCTGAAACATGGGTTGTGTGCGAAGGATGGTGCAAACCTCGATGCCAGTTTTTTTAGGCATCATAATATCCAATATGATTAAATCGGGATTGAGTTGTTTTGCCCTTTCAATTGCTTCATTGCCATCCTTTGCAGTATAAATTTCATATCCTTCTTTTAAAAGGTTGTATGAGATGATCTCTAATATATCCGGTTCGTCGTCTGCTATCAAAATCCTTTTAGCCTTGCCTTCCATGTTAACAGTAAGTTTACACAAACTTAATTTTATTGTTTGGCAATTCTGCTAATTCTGTTTATTATGTTATTGTTAACTGTAAATGCTCGATCCTGACTTTTTGAATTGAAATGATAGTATTTTTGAATCATCCCTTACATGAAGCATTTATATCAACTAATTATTGCCTTGATCTGTGGCGTTACACTCAACGCTCAAAAAACAGGAGAAATGCCCGCTATTCCTGCTATGCGGCAATTGCACCACCAATACATTATTGAGTCGCAAAAGAAGATCGATGGGTTCTACGATCCAGCAGATAGTATCGGGAAAACAAAACAGCTGGTAGATAGTACAATCCTGAGCATTCGAATAGAAATTGAACAAGATAAATTCTTCAATGAAAGCGATAAATATAAATGGCTTCGTAGTACCAATGAATTATTGACAGGATTTATCTCAGCATATCAATCAAGGCTCATTAAATTATCAGAACTTGGTCAGGCCATACTGGCATTCAGAAAGGCCATGCATTTGGAATTGGCTATTCAATCCATTTATCCTGTTTTTGAAGAAAACAATCTGTCTATTTGTAATCTATTGATCGATAATTTCGGACTCAGTAATAATTCAGGTATTAGCAAGTCCCGAGACTTGATCATTTGGAAATATTGCCAGATCCGCCCAGATCGAATTCTACCCCTGCTTAGTAAAAATCCGAGTAATGAATTTGCAGATACTTTAATTATTCAGGCAGCATTTTATGATCCTGAAAAATTATATAATTATGCCGCAGCTCCAGATGAATTAGGAAGGAAGATTCAGTCTGAAAATCATCCCCTGGTACAGATCATTGGTCAACTTTCAGTGATCAAAACAGGAAGAATGTATTTTCCATTTTTGGATAAATTATATCATGGTACCATTAGTATAGATTCGATCACCCCCATGCTTACTGATGAAAATTCAGGTAAATACTATAAGCAATTAGTGGCCACCAGAATTGAATATGCCAAGCGGATGCAACAAGGAGATACAGCACTATTAGTAAATGTATTAACAGATAAATTACAATCCAAAGCAGTTGAGCTATACATCAATGATATCAATGCTTTGCACGAATTGAAAGACCTCAAATTGCGGTTCCAAAAGCTAGACTCGCTTAACTCACAGGAGCTTTATTATTTGGCTGTGATGGGAGAGGAGGAAATGTACACTTCGAGTTTTGTAAGCGGTGTATACCCCCGCATATTTCAAAATATGCAAAAGCCTAATGCAGATAGTTTACTGTTGTCTGTGAGTGATGATTATTTTAAAAAATTCATCAAGATCTCTGCCACTTATAATACCCTTGATGATCTTCTAAAAAAAATGGATTCAGTAGCTGCAGAAAAAAGGATGCGCAGTTTTGTGGATGGATTAGATCATAGTAAAAGTTTGGAAGACGCCGTGGATGTGGCCGATTCTTATGCCAGTATTCATCAGCCTGCTCTGCGAACTTTGATATTGCAGGAAGTACAGAAAGAGTTAATCAGAAATACGATTGCAGTAAATAGCAGGGGTATTAAAATGTATCAGTTATTACAAGACATTTTTTTATCCATAGACACAGCGAATCATATCGATCTTAATGCGAAACTGGGCATTCCACCCGTCTATTCCATGCCCCTCAAAAGGTTACAGGACACGAGCGGAAGGGTAGTGATGCAACAGTTTTTTTATGGGGATAAAGATGGCACCAATATTTTCAATGCCTTTGTTGCAGGTTTTCAAAATGGAAAATGGAAAATAGTGCTGAAGCCTGAATGGGTAGAAATTTCTTCAAAGTCAGGCGTACCCATAACCATTTTCGCTAATCGTCCATTAGATGCTACAAAAGACCTTGATGAACAAGCTCAAAATAGTTTGATCAGCTACTTAAAAGAACAACATTTAGAACCAACCGTGGTGATTCACCGAGGTCATAGTTATCACCTTCGCTCTACCATCGAAAAATTAGCACCATCTGCTCAGCTGATCATTTTGGGAAGTTGTGGCGGGTATCAGAATTTGAATGAAGTATTGGGCATTTGCCCGGATGCCCATATCATTTCCACGAAACAAGTAGGAACTGGTGTGATCAATAAAGGATTGATCAACGAGATCAGTGAGAAACTCCGTTTGCAGCAAGATCTGAACTGGCCGGCATTGTGGCATGATCTGTCAAAACAGATCACCCCCAATTTGAAAGAAACCTTTGAAGACTATGTGCCACCACATAAAAATCTAGGTGCCATTTTTATCATGGCGTTTAATAGATTGATGTAGCAGCGATCAGTTGCTTATTCGTCTTCCCAATCTTCATCAGCCTGATCGTTATCGAATAATAATTCATACGATAAAGCTTCTTCGTCGGTCAACTCTTCTAGGATCTCAAAAATGGGATCTTCTTTTTTTCTCCAATAAGTGATCTCATCTTCTGCGTCGTGCAAAATTAGAAATACAGCAGCATTGGTCTCTAGCATGGGTTGTACCAAAACCAATTCTTCACCTTCGTTTTCTGTGATCAGGTAATATCTGCCAATGATTAATTCTGAATAGGTTGACATATGAACAATTTTACACAAGTTCGTTCTTAAAAAGCATGTGCCGAAAACAATCTCGTGAATGAAATATTAATTATTGTAAAA
>CAIYAG010000470.1 GCA_903924075.1 uncultured Bacteroidota bacterium
ATTAATTGAAGCAAGGGAAACTGCAGAAAAAATGACCCAAACAAAGAGCCGTTTTTTAAGCAATATGAGTCATGAGATTCGCTCTCCGCTTACTTCTATTATGGGTTTCACTGATATTATAGAACGTTTAGAAACTGATCCTGAAAAAAAGAAATATTTACAAGCCATCAAAACTTCCTCAGATCATTTATTACATACGGTAAATGATGTATTGGATTTCTCAAAATTAGATGCCGGTAAGTTGCAATTAGAATCGCAACCTTTTAATCTTAGTGAAGCAATTCATGATGTAGCATTTGCGTTCACAGCAGCTGCTGCAGAAAAAGGGATCTCTATTCGGGAAGAGATCAGCTTATCCAATGAATTAATCGTTGTTGGAGATAAATTCAGATTAAAACAGATCCTATACAACCTGATTAGTAATGCCATTAAATTCACAGATAAAGGTTCAGTTGTGATAACTGCTGCTTCATCTTTTAGATCAGATAAAGAAGCGGATATTAGAATACAAGTGGCTGATTCAGGAATTGGAATTCCTTCTAGCCATTTGAGTAGCATATTCGAAGAGTTTTCTCAGGTCATTTCAGCAGATAAATTAAACGAATCAAGAAGAGCTATTCGAGGTACAGGACTTGGTTTGCCAATCTGTAAAATGTTGGCTGAATTACAAGGTGGAAATATACAAGTATCAAGTAAATTAAATGAAGGTTCAGTTTTTACAGTGATGCTGATGTACCCAGTTCAAAATCATCCTTTAGAAGTTGGTGTTACACCAACTGTATTAGTATCAAAAAAATCAGAGCAGTTGTTCGTTGATAAAAAAGCGTTGGTGATAGAAGACAATGAAATGAATGCGATGTTATTGGGTTTATTACTTAAAAAACAACAATTGTCGTTTGATCTTGCAAAAGATGGTTTAGTAGGATGGGAGCTTTTCAATGAAAACAAATATGATATAGTATTAACGGATATCAATGTACCTAAAATGACTGGCGATGAATTAGCAATGGCCATTCGAAAACATCCAAATGGTAAGGCGTCAATGCCCGTGGTTGCCTTAACTGCAACGATCATGCAAGATGATCTTGAAGCATACCGCAAGGCTGGAATATCTGATATACTTGTTAAACCTTTCAAAGAAGCAGATCTTAAAGCCATGCTTTTAAAACACCTTTATCCAACTGCTTGATTTATTTAAAAAGCACTTGTACCGTTTCTTCGGATTGTTGTTGTAATACTTTGTCTTTCGTTTCACTCAAAGTTGCCAATACGGTTTCATTATAATGCCTGATCGTTAAGATGGATAAACCTTTTTGGATCTGTACATCAAATTGATGGCTTGCTGCTAATGCCAATTGCTCAATTTTTTCAGGTTTGTCATCCATGCAAATAAAAACACTGATCGCGGCTGTTTGTATTAGGTTTGGCTTTATATGCAATTGTTTGAATAAACGATATAGTTCAATGATCGGTTCCTCTCCAACAAATGAAAAATCCTGTGTTTTTAATTCAAGAAGAGCTTGATTATTTTTGAGCACAATGATCGGGGGTAGATTTTTATTTTTTTTCTGATGTATGGTTGTTCCTGGCAAATTGCTATTTAAAAAACTTTTGACATATAAAGGGATCTGCTTATTCTGTAAAGGTTTGATGGTTTTTGGATGTATCACCTGTGCCCCGTAATAAGCCATTTCAATCACTTCCGTATAATTCAATTCGTTGATCAATACGGCATCGGGATAGGCTTTTGGATCTGCATTCATAACTCCATCCACATCTTTCCAGATACTTAAACTTTCGGCGTCTAAAACATTCGCAAAAATTGCTGCGGAATAGTCACTTCCCTCACGACCAAGTGTAGTGCTTTCATTATCTTCAGTAGCTCCAATATAACCCTGCGTTATGACTATTTTATTTTCTTCTGTGATCAGGTCTAAAATAGTAGCCCTGATTTTTTCAGTGGTAACAGCCCAATCTACGTCTGCATCTCTAAAATTATTATTGGTACGCATGCAATCGCGTACATCAATCCATTCATTCTTAATATTCACTTCATTCAAGTAATGACTAATGATACAGCTGCTCAATAATTCACCCAGACATACAATTTGGTCGTAATAATAATCATAGCTTCTTACTGGTTTGTCGTGCAATAACCATTCGATTTCTGTAAAAAAATCTGAAAGTTGCTCCAGGCATGCGTTGTATTTAAAAACCAGCATGTACTTGCAAGTGTTCAAATGCTGGTGTTTTACCACATGAAATAGTTGAATCGCTTCTTCTCTTTTTCCCTGATAAAAGGCTTCTGCTACTTTCTCTAAAGCATTCGTGGTTTTACCCATTGCAGATACAATGATTACCAGTGGACTAGATTGATAAGAAGCTACGATCTCAGCAAGGTTTTTGATCCTGTCAATACTATTAACACTAGCTCCTCCAAATTTGAATACTTTCATCTTGATACTTTTATAGAAATATGCATGCAAATATAAGAGAGAACCGTAGCCCCACTCTTCAAAAATTGCAGTTTCATTTAAAACTCATCGCTATCTTTATAGGACCAAATCTGTTTTATGACTATCAATCGTAATATTCTCACATTGGATGAATTTACCATTCAGCAAATGCGCATGTTCCCAAATGCAACAGGTGAGTTGAGTACCCTATTAAGAGACATTGGACTGGCTGCTAAAAGAGTAAACGTGGAAGTTAATAAAGCCGGATTGGTTGATATACTTGGTGATGCTGGTAGTATTAATGTTCAGGGAGAAGACGTAAAAAAATTAGATGTTTTTGCCAATAATCAGTTTATAGGTGTATTGAAACATGGAATTAGTTGCGCAGGAATTGGTAGTGAAGAAATGGATGATTTTGTAATTTTTGATGATGAGATCAGCAATAATAGTAAGTATGTAGTTGTTTTTGACCCGCTTGATGGAAGCAGTAATATTGATGTGAATGTTTCAATAGGTACGATTTTTGGTGTATTTCGAAGAGTCAGCAAGATTGGAACACCTTGTACAAAGGATGACTTCTTGCAAGCAGGTATCAACCAAGTTGCAGCAGGTTACGTTATTTATGGATCAAGTACGATGCTGGTATATGCCACAAGAAGGGGCGTAAATGGTTTTACCCTTGATCCCAGTATTGGTGAATTTTCATTGAGTCACCCAAATATTAAATGCCCAGAATCAGGAAAATACTATTCTGTAAATCATGGAAATTTCTTTCAATATCCTGAGAATGTTAGAAAATATATCAATCAGTGTCAAAGAAAAACCGAATCTGAAGGTGGGCCATATTCACAAAGGTATATTGGAAGTATGGTTGCAGATCTTCACCGTAATTTGATAAAGGGGGGCATTTTTATGTATCCAGAAACATTTGATAAACCTGGTGGTAAATTGCGATTATTATATGAGGCAAGTCCCTTTGCATTTATACTCGAAGTTGCAGGAGGTAAAGCTACAAACGGACTTGAAAGAATTTTAAATATCAAACCAAATGGTTTGCATGAAAGAACGCCATTATTTATAGGTAGTAAGAATATGATGGATGAATTGGAAACCTATTTAAGGTCTTAAACATTATTGTTTTTAAAGTTTAAGTTTATAGAATAAGATCGATGAAAATGATGCAAATGGGGAAAAATCTAGTAGCAGTTTTATTTGTTTTGTTTGCTGGTATATTAGTTGCTCATGCACAACCCATGACTCCCGAGGCGCAACAATTTTATTATAGCCCCAAGGGACTAACTTTTGTTCCAAGTCTTACCAAACCCGGCCTCATTTATCAAGGACATTTGTACACTGGCAAAACAAGCTTAGATTATTTAATAGCCAAAGTAAATGTGCCCGAATGTTATTTGGAATATGAAGATTATAAGAACAATAGAACCTGGGCAACCGTGCTTACAATTGTTGGCACTGCCACATCCATTGTAGGATTGATCGGAACTAATGAAAACAGACAAGTGAATTGGTGGCTTTTAGGTGGAGGCATATTAATAAATGGAACATCTGCCTATTTAAATGCTGCCGCAGCTGCACATTTAAGGGCAGTTGCAGTTCTTTTGGATAAACAGTATAATCGCATTGGAATGATTAATTCACCTAAGCAAATAGGTTTGACCATTCCTCTAAAGTTTTAAATATGAAATGAGCCATAATAAATTTCAATACCAACCGAAATGATTATTTGCGAATTACATGTAACTGAAATCAATTTATAGACCATGAATGAAATTATTATTTCCGTAAAAGACCTGAAGAAAAATTACGGAGAATTTGAAGCAGTTAAAGGAATTAGTTTTGATGTTAGGAGGGGAGAGATATTTGGGTTACTAGGGCCCAATGGTGCAGGTAAATCTACCACGCTCGAAATCATTGAAACACTCAGACAAAAAACGAGTGGTGAAGTAATCGTAAATGGATTCAATCTGGATGATTCGCCCAATGAGATCAAAAAAATAATTGGGGTACAGCTGCAAACTTCAGGATACTATCCAAGTTTGAATCTCACTGAATTAATACATTTATTTGCTGGCTTGTATAACGAGATCATTGATCCTTTAACGCTTTTAGATAGTGTGAATTTGAGAGACAAGGCAAAAGCAAAGTATAAAGAGCTGAGTGGTGGACAGAAGCAAAGATTTTCAATTGCAACTACTTTGATCAATAAACCCAAGATCATTTTTCTGGACGAGCCCACAACTGGCCTAGATCCTCAAGCTAGAAGAAACCTTTGGGAACTGATCAAAAACATCAGAGATGCTGGTACAACGGTGATCATTACCACACATTATATGGATGAAGCAGAAGTGCTCTGTGATAGGGTTGCAATCATAGACAGTGGTAAAATTATTGCACTGAATTCGCCAGATAAATTAATTGATGAATTAGTTGACACTGGATTTGAAAGACCCAAAGAGGTGAAAAAAGCGAATTTGGAAGATGTGTTCATTAATCTAACAGGGCATGTTTTAAGAGAAGATTAAAGTGAAGAGTGAAGAGTGAAGAGTGAAGAGTGAAGAGTGTTTCTTATTATGAACTAAAGTTTTATTCAATAAATTTATTATTATGACAATTGATCCGCGGTATCCGATTGGGAAATTTGCAACTGAACCTTATTCAGAAGAGCAAAAGAAAAAATGGTTGCTTGATCTTCAGTTTTTACCAGAAGCGCTTGAAAGATCCATCCTGAATTTGGATGAAGCACAACTCAATACACCTTATAGAGATGGTGGGTGGACTGTAAAGCAACTTGTTCACCATGTAGCAGATTCACATATGAATGCGTATATCAGATTCAAATTAGGATTAACTGAATCAGTACCAACCATCAAACCCTACGAAGAAAAAGAGTGGGCGCTATTGGCTGATAACGAAACGGTTCCTGTGAATGTTTCTATCACGCTTTTGCATGCTTTACATATTCGATGGGTTGCAGCAATTAAAGACCTAACAGAAGAACAATGGAACAGACACGTTTTTCATCCTGCAAGTAATAGGGAAATGAGTTTGTGGTTTTTGCTTGGATTGTATGCTTGGCATAGTAACCACCATGTTGCTCATATCACAACATTAAGAGAAATTAATAAATGGTAATGGACACCAAAGCATGGAAATTAGTATCCTCTGAACAATTATTGAAAGATAAGTGGATCGACGTAAGGTCTGAGACTTGGGAGCGACCAGATGGTAAGATCATTACACCATTTTATAAATATGGGTTCCCGGATTATGCTACGGCCTTAGCAATTACAAAAGATGGGAAAGTGATCTTGGAAAAAATGTTTCGTCAAGGCCTTGCCGTTAATTGCATTGAACTACCTGGAGGTTGTATAGATCCCAGTGATGCAAGTAAAACAGATGCGATGGCTCGAGAATTGTTGGAAGAAACTGGATATCGATTTGAGAAGATCGAATACCTCGGAAAGATCTCTCCCAATCCAACAACCAATAATAACCTGATGCATATGTTTATTGCAACAGGTGGTGAATTCGATCCGAATCAACAATTAGATATTGAAGAAGATGTAGAAGTAGTGCTGGTGTCGATGGAGGATCTGATCGAATTGATTCAAACACAACAGTTCTTGCAGTCGATGCAATTGAGTACCTTGTTTTATGCTTTACAAAAATTGGGGAGAATCATAGTGAAGTAGGCCAACAAAAATTGATCAAATGGGGATGAATTGGAAAACACTGGAGTCGAAATATGTTTATCACGACAGATGGTTAAAGGCAAGGGCCGACAAATGTGAATTGCCCGATGGTAGGATCATGGAACCTTACTACGTGATCGAAGTTCCTAATTGGACCAATATGGTGATCATCACTAAAGAGGAAAGAATAGTCTTGGTTCGACAATTTAGACAGGCATTAGGTACAACCACACTTGAACTGCCTGGTGGAATTTTAGAAAAAGGAGAATTGCCTAAAGCATCTGCCATTCGGGAAATGCAAGAAGAGACAGGTTATGTTTCAGAAGAGGTAGAATTTATCATGCAAATTTCTCCCAACCCTGCATTAAATAATAATACAGCATATTTTTTTCTAGCAAGAAATGCTGAAAAATTAACCCATACCAGTTTTGATGCATTTGAAGATATAAAAATTGAGACCTATAGCAAAGAGGAGTTAAGGCAATTGTTGAGCGAAGGTAAAATGCAACACGGGGTACAACTTGGCGCCATTTACCAGGCCATGATCAAATTAAATTGGTTGAACTGGGAAGTTTAAATCACAACTTCACCAACTACAAACACACTACCACAAACTAAGATCAAGTCATGTTCAGTTGCATGATACAATGCCTGTTTTACAGCATCATTGATGCGTGCATAACAGGTTCCATGCAAATTTTTCTGTGCTGCTTCTTGCATTAAAATCTGTTCATCTAATGCTCTTGGGATAGGCGCTTTAGTAAAATAATAGTGTGCATTTTTGGGAAGCAGATCCAGTACTTTATTTCGCTCTTTATCTTTAACCATACCAATAACAATATGCACTTCTTGTGCGCCTACTAATTCGATCTGACGTACTACTTGTTTGATCCCATCCTCATTATGCGCAACGTCCAAAACCAATAATGGCTTTTCTTTTAATACTTCCCATCTACCATGTAAGCCGGTAAGCTTTTTTACATGTGCGAAGGCTTTGTGAATGGAGGATTGACTAATATGCCATCCACCACGATTCAGTATTTCAACTGCAGTAAGAACGGTTAATATATTTTTTGTCTGGTAGATCCCAGGAAGGTCTAATTGAAAGTCTTGGCGTTCATCATTTCTTTTTTCAGCTACAGTAATGTCTATATGATGCGCAGTGATCGAAAAATCGCTCACCCATCTTTCTTCACTGGCCCAATAAATGGGAGCCGATTCGTCTAATGCCCTTTTTTCAAATATCGGTCTGGTGATATCATTATATTCCCCAATTACCACTGGGATAGATTTTTTAATGATGCCTGCTTTTTCGAAAGCAATTTCTTCTAAACTATTTCCCAATAAGTTCATATGATCCCAGCCAATATTAGTAATGATACTTAGCTCTGGCGTGATAATATTGGTGCTGTCTAATCTGCCTCCAAGGCCCACTTCAATGATCGCAATATCTACTTCTTGTAATGCAAAATATTCAAAAGCCATTGCCACCGTTATCTCGAAAAACGAGGGCTGAATTTCTTGAATCATTGGAAGGATTCCTTGTGTAAAATCTATCACAAAATCTTCATGACACATTTCACCGTTTACCTTAATGCGCTCTCTAAAATCTTTCAAATGAGGTGAAGTATACAAACCAGTTTTATAACCTGCTGATTGTAAAACTGCTGCTAACATATGACTGGTAGACCCTTTTCCATTTGTTCCCGCAATATGAATGGTCTTGAATTTTCTTTGAGGATTGCCAATTGATTCACATAAACTCAGCGTGTTTGTAAGGTCTTTTTTATAGGCCGATTCTCCAACTCTGCTAAACATAGGTAGGGCGCGAAAAAGAAATTCTAGTGTTTCTTTGTAAGTCATAATCGACTGCAAATTATAGAAGAAATGTTAACCGCGTAGTTTGAAATTAAAAACAAGTGTGCCAACTTGTTCTGATTCGCTTCCTTGATTGAGTTTCAGTGTCCTAGCTTTTTTTAAAGCGATATTGCGAATACTTTGATTGGTAGTTGTGGTACCTTTCGGATTTACAGATGCAGCAATTACATTTCCTGATTGATCAACTGTAATATCAATGGCAACTTTTGCGTTTTCATTGAATTCATCTTCAAAACTGGGCAATTTGGTAATTCTTCTGCCATCTAAACCGCTTCTAATGGTAACACCATTACCTGCAGTTCCACTACTTGCGTTGCCCTTATAACTATCAGCATTGGGATTCCCGTTTGGATTGCCCTGATCGCCCTTGCCTCCTGCGATACCTTGATTTTTAACCCCATTATAACTATCACTTTCATTGCCACTTGTGGTAGTACTTGTACCACCCTTAAAAACCGCCTTAGGTTTGGGTTCAACAGGTTTAGCAGCTACAGCATTGGTCACAAGTTTGTTAGTTGGTTTTACAACAGCTGCTGTCTTAGATTCAATTTTTGGTTTTGCAGTTGTCGTATTATTTACTGCTTCATCCCCATTTTCATCAGCATTGATCTTTGCGTTAGATGGCTCAGGTTTACTTGTTGTTGGAGCTGTTTTGATATCGTCCTCCTTCACTGAAGGGCTTCCAGGAATAGTAGGCGCAATGTCTCCGATACCGGTTTCACTGTTGCCAAGATTCACTTCAATCCCTTCTCCGGTAACTGGAATAGGAATTTGTGGTAAAGTCCACTGTAAATAGAAGAATAGCAGAAATAATAAAAGGCATACTGTTGCCGTGATGGCGCTTGCCTTCCAGTTTTTCTCCCTTTCAAAACCTATTTGCATAGTAGTGGAATAATTCATTTCAAATGTATCGTTATTAAACACCACAAAAATCAATGTTGAAAATTACATGCTACTGATCTACTTAATCCACTTCAGGGGTATAAATAAAGGTTAATTCTAGAAGTTGGTTAAATGCTGGTTAGTGTTTCCAGAATACATCATAGGAAAACCGGATCAGTGTGGCGGTTACAACTAATAAGAAGAAAATTCTAATAAACTTATTTCCCTTTGTGATGGCCATTTTTGCTCCTATGATACCTCCAAAAGCATTACAAATTGCCATTGGAATGGCAACCTGCCAAAGAATATGCCCAGTTAGGAAGAATAGTAAAATGGAACCAAGATTGGTTGCCAAATTGATCAATTTAGCATGTGCGGATGCTTGTAGAAAATCAAATCCTAATAAACTAATAAATGCGAGTACTAAAAAGCTTCCTGCACCAGGGCCAATAAAGCCATCATAAAAACCAATGATCAAGCTGATCAATACAGAAAAAACGAGTTGTTTTTTGGGGCTATTCTGACGATGCACTTGCTGGCCAAAATTTTTTTTTGTAAAAGAATAAATCGCAACGAAAACGAGCACAATTAGTATAATTGGTTTCATGAACCGATTACTCATTTGTGTTAACAAAAGCGACCCGGAAAAGGATGCTATAAATGCAATGATGCACATGAGTATCATTTTCTTCCAATCGATCTGAACTTGTTTAACATATTGTTTCGCGGCAAAAAAAGTACCGCTAAATGAAGGGATCTTAAGTGAGCCTATGACAGTTGCAACTGGCAATTTTGGTAGTAATATTAATGATGCGGGTGTTTGAATCAATCCACCCCCACCAACTATTGCATCCACAAATCCTGCAAGTGTTGCAAATAAACATAATAAAATGAGTGTGGTAGTTTCCAATAGGTTTAAGGATTTGAAAGTTCTTTCTTTATAGGGCTCGCACTAGATCTCAGCGATGAAAAATTGGCAATCACTAAACCACTGATGACAAGTAATCCAATCAATAAATGGATGCTTGTAAACTTTTCACCAAGTATTAAAACAGCTTCCAGTGTACTGAATATTGGAGTTAGATTACCAAACAATACGGTTCTTGAAGTACCCAATTTTTGAAGTGCAATATTCCAACATAAAAATGCAACAACTGAAGTGCCAAAACCTAAATACAAGATGGATCCTATCAATGGTGCTGTGAATTGTGGCCTTGGTAAATACCAACTTTCAATTAAGAAAAACGGGAACAACATCAAAGCGCCCATCGAAAATATGAGCATTAAAAAATGTAAACTTGAAATGGTGGTGGGCTTTTTTCTAACCAATACACTATAAATGGCAAAACAAAATCCTGCGGCTAAGATCCAAAGATCTCCAATGCCAAAATGCAATGCCATTAATTTTTCAAAACTGCCTTTAGATAACAATACCAGAATACCTACAATACAAATAGTTAGGCCAATTAACCTACTAATACTTATTTTTTCTTTTAGAAAAACGATCGCAAAAATGGTTGCAAAAATAGGAGAGGAGGTAGTGCCTATCAACGCCATATTGATGGCAGTAGTGAAATGCCCTGAAACATAGATACAGGTATTGAATAATGCGATCCCAGAAAGCGATACCCAAAATAAATAGCGAATATTTTCTTTGATGTATTGCTTTTCTTTTTTGTAAGATTTCCAAGCAAGTGGGGTAATAATAATGGTAGCTAATGACCAACGAAAAAAAGCTAAAGTGATGGGGCCTATTAACTGACTTACACCCTTTGAAATCACAAAGTTTCCTGCCCACACCATTGTTGCCAATACTGCTAAGCAAATGCCAATGATAGAATCTTTTTTTCGTTGGGTTGAACTCATTTAGTCAAAACTAATAATGGGCAAAATCTGCTGTGAAATTTCCATTGATCCTTTCAATTGGAGGATTGAAATAGCCAAAAGCAAGTTTAGGAAATTCTTCTCTCAACAATTCCATCATTTGTTTCACACCTAAAATGTCTCCAGTTTCGTACACGCCGATTTTACCCATGTACCAATCAGGATCAATATTAAAATTGCGCCATTGGATCATATTGATGTCAGTAGCTATGATCAATTCTCTTAGTGCTTCATATTCTTCCACAGTATCAGTCATACCAGGAAATACAAAATAATTGATACTAGCCCATCCGCCATAACTGCGCACAATTTTCAAGCTTTCTATAATATCTTCAAATTGATAATTATTGGGACGATAATAAGGATCATAGATCTGTTTTCTAGCAGAGTTAGTACTAACGCGAATACTATCCAATCCCGCTTCGCACAATGCTTTAACGGCATCGGGTTTAGATCCGTTAGTATTAATATTGATACTTCCTTTTGGCGTATGTTTTCTGATTTCTATGATCGCTTCACGAATGGTTTCCCACATCAATAAGGGTTCACCTTCACATCCCTGACCAAAACTAATGATCGGAAAAGGGGCTTCCATTAAATGAGGTACAGTAAACTCAACAATTTCTGCAGCTGTTGGTCTGAAAGTGAGTCGATCTTGTGTACTCACTATTGATTCAGATTCTGGTTGGAAAGAAATACAACCAATACAGTTGGCATTACAAGCGGGTGAAGTTGGTACAGGGCATTCCCATCTGCCTAATGAAAAGTTTTTTGCTGCCGGACAATCATAGGTCATACAACAGTTTTCCATTAAATGTTTCACCAAACGATTGTCAGGATAATTTTTCAATAAAGCAGCAGCTCCATTTTCAATTTCTAACTCATTGTAACCCACAGATTCCTGACGGATATCTTGTTCAATTCTTAATGCAGTGACATAGAATTTTTGATCCAACCAGCCTGCCGCAGTATAACAAAACAATGGAAGCGTAGGTGCTTCTTGCATAGTTTCAAATGCGGCAATGTATAGTCCTGTATGTGCAGGTGGAATAAAAGCTGCAACTGCCCAACCCTTATCACAAAGGCGCATATCACCAGTTGCTACATCAATCCCAATTCCCCGTCTTCCAGGAAGTTCGTATAAATTACCACCTGATGGCAATTCGATCCAATCTTCTGTTGGAACAGGAAGTGCGTCCCATCCAGCACGACCGGTGGCGTATAAACTAGTGTCTTCAAAAATATTGCCTTCCCCGTCTGAGTATAGGAGAAAGGGTGATTCGGTTATAGTCATGCTAGAAAAATATCATGTTGGAAATAAAAGAAACTTACCTCTTAAAGAGCGGTTGCTGTTTTTAATCTGTTTTGGCAAAACTCGTTAAAATCTAGCTCATCTTGCTTACTTGATCCAGATTGTATTTCTTTTTGAATGAGTTTATTGGTTTTGAAATCCACTGTAATGATTCCATCTTTAATTATCACATTGTTTAGTTCCTCCCAGGAAAAGATTTTTTTTGGAAAAGTATTGAATACAATTTCATCTTTTCCAAAAGCAATTTCCTGAGGAAACTTAACTTGTTTTTCAATTAAAGCGGCAACTAGATAAAATAAAGTAATCCAGCCTCCTCCATTAGGGATAAAGTTCCATCCCGCAGCAGCAAACAATAATCCATATATATAATAAGGCTGATGGTCTTTTTTTTCAGTAATAATACAATAGATCCAAGAAGCAATTATTCCAATTATGGCAATATAAAGTACATAAGGTCGAGTGGCTTCCTTTTGAACAAGGATCATAAAAAAAACAACAAGACTAATCAAGTACAAGAGTTGACTGACCCAATTAATAGATCGATAACTGGGTCTTTTCAACTCAATAATGAAATCGTATACTTTCATAAAAAGGACTAATTAAATCGTTTTTTTAACCATCAGATTTGATAAGCGCCATAAAAGATGGGCTCCTACATTGCTATCCCAGTCG
>CAIYAG010000471.1 GCA_903924075.1 uncultured Bacteroidota bacterium
ATCTCTGGGCGATTTATTAATCAATGCCATTTTATTCTTTTGGCTGGCAAGGTTCTACCAGCATAATAACTTGGGGTCTAGAAACTATTTTAAATTCATACCCGAGCAATTTCGCTTCGATCTTTCTAATTTTTTTCTGACTGTTATTGGATTGCAGATCGGTAATATCATTAAAAGTTTAGTACAGGACTCGAAAATCTCCTTTGATATTACCAATATACCCGGACTCAGTATCTACACCCTTGTGTCGTTCATTATACTTTGTTTTTTGGTATTGTTTTTCTTTCATATCTCGCAGCTACTATTAAAGCCGCAGGTTGATCTTAACAATAGTATTTATCGACAATTAATTGTGTCTGCCATTGCAGGAGTGATCTATTTCTTTTTGTTCGTGAAACCGCAAGACACCGTCATTAACATCAGCATGCTCCTTTGGATCTTAGCCTATCTGGTATTGATGAATTTCAGGAAATCTGATTTAAGAATTCCTTTATTAAGGTCTACTTTCTTTATTTTCTGGGTGATGCTATTTGCCATGTCTGTTGCAGCTATTGTGATGTATGAGAACAGAATTGTGGAGCATGAACAGCGAAAAAGGATCGCAGAGAAATTGGCTATTCAAACAGATCCCTCTGGTGAAAACCTGTTAAATATTGCAGCCACTAATTTTGATGATGGGTTTCTTAGAAATAATTATCATCGCTTGCAAAGCGAGTACTCGAATAAATTCATCAAAGACAGTTTGATCAGTGAAAACTTTTCGGGGTATTTAAATAAATATGATACCAGGATCTATACCTACGATGAGAATTATCACCCTTTGTTCAATGACGATTCAACAACTTTTGCATCCATCAAAACCATTCTGCTGAATAAAGCCAAGCCAACGATGATCGCTGGTTTATACAGTTATGAAAAAAATCCTGAGGGCTTTAGTTTTTTGTATCAGAAAGAAATTAAAGATGGGGGCTCGGTTAAGGGCTATTTATTTGTGATCATTAATTCAAAGCGATATAAAAGCGAAGCGCTATATCCTGAGTTATTTAACCAGTCGCAGGATCTCTCAACAGATTTGAATACCAACTATGCCTATGCAGTATATAGTAATGGCAAACTGATCAATCACTTTAATAACTATAATTTCCCATCTTCCTTAGACGTTAAAAAATTTCCTGGATTTGAATATACTTACAAACAGGCTGGAGACTTTAGTGAGCTTTGGTATAATAGTGGCGTTGGTAAGCTGGTGATGGTTGTGAAGCGAAGCGCCTGGATGTTAGAGTCAGTGACGCTATTTGCCTATTTATTCTGTTCCTTTCTGGTGATCATTTTCTTATTTCAAGGTGGTAGCTATTTACTCACCCACCGTTTTCGTTGGGTTGTATTGAAGAACGCATTTCGATTTAATATCAGAACTCAAATTCAGGCAACCATTATTTTCTTAAGTGTATTCTCATTCATTGTTATTGCCATTGCTACCATTTCGTTTTTTATCATCCGCTATAATCGGAACAATGAAGAACGACTTTCAAAATCTATTCAGGTAATGGCCAATGAGATAGATAGTCGCATTCGTACACAGCTGGTGTTTGATGATGTGCTCACGGTGAGCAATATGGTTTCGATGGATAATTTAGAGAAAAAGATCGCTGAGATCTCTGATTCACATAATGTTGACATTAATTTTTATGATACGAATGGCAATCTGAAAATATCTACCCAGCCCTATATTTATAATAAGCACTTGGTGAGTGAAAAAATGAACCCCAATGCCTATTTTGAATTGCATAATAATAATAGCATTCGATATATACAAAGTGAAGAGATCGGCAGTTTTTCCTATTTAAGTATCTATGTTCCTTTAACAGATGAAGCAGGAACGGTTTATGCATTTTTGAATATCCCTTATCTCAATTCACAGTTTGAGCTGACGCAGGAGATCTCTGGGTTCTTAGCAACACTGATCAATTTAAATGCGTTCATCTTTTTAGTGGCTGGTGGGATAGCGTTCTTTTTAACGAATAGAATTACCAATAGTTTTAGTTTGATCGGACAGAAAATGCAGCAGATCAATATTGGAAAAGTAAACGAAGAAATTGTTTGGAATAGAAAAGATGAGATCGGTGTGTTGGTTACGGAGTATAATAAAATGGTGAAGAAACTGGAATCA